>JBBRYH010000014.1:0-70163 GCA_038237845.1 Bacteroidia bacterium | reverse complement strand
CGCCTATCCACCCAAATCAGCACGCTAGGCGCAATAATGCAACGCTTATTCCACAGAAAGTTAAACCATTTTTTGCCGCCGATCAAGCAATGACTAAAGAAGTAAATATAATTTTCTTTTGCGTGAGGGATAGCAGCGGTTACCCCACAGCTCACGAGGAATTTATATGAAAAGAAAATTGCGAGGAGTAAAAGCGGATAGCCCGACCCGATCCGCCGCGGCGGAGAGGGACACGCCCAACTATTAATTCTTAATCTTAAATTCTTAATCCTTAATTTTTAATTCATCCCTCAGTTGTCTCGCAGTTTTCTTACTTCCATCATGACTCCAACCGGGAGGACCAAAAATATACATGAACTTCGCTTTGAAGGAAGATGGTTTTCGTAAGTCGCTTCCAATCGCTTTCCACTCGTGAAAAATAGTTTTTATGGGATGATAGGGTTGATCCAAATTTGTTGTTAAGCCGTAATTTACTTTTTCTTCTTCTTTCTGAAATGTTCCGAAAAGTTTATCCCAGAAAATAAAAACCATTCCCATGTTTTTGTCGAGGTACTTTACATTCGCGCCGTGATGTACGCGGTGATGCGAGGGCGTAGACATAAACCATTCGAGCGGTCCGAGTTTTTGAATGTATTGTGTATGAATGAGAATTCCATAAATCTGTGTGATGGCATACATCAACATAATATCTTCTCCTTTGAATCCAAGTAAAGCAAGCGGAATAAACCAAATGAAACGGTAGAGCGGTTGAAAAACAGAAGAACGAAATCCAACAGTGAGATTAAATTCCTGTGAAGAGTGATGCGTAATGTGAACCGCCCAGAATAATCTGCAATAATGATCAACGCGATGCAACCAATAAAACATAAAATCTTCTGTGAATAAAAGAACTGTCCAATAAATCCAAGGGGTTGCAATGGAAGTAGAATGGAATTGAAAAAAATAAGCAAGAAAAATTAATACAAATCCACGCAATAATAAATCCAAAGAAAGATTCAAAGCGGAAAGCCAGACATTCATCAGCGTTCCTTTGGTGGTGTAATATTTTTTGTCGTGGAAAAAACTCAACAACATTTCGCCGCCGATAAAAAAGACGTAGAGTGGGGTTGAGATTAAAAAAAGAAGTTTTTCCCTAACGAGATCCATTGTGCAAATTTACGATTTACGATGGACGAAGTACGATTTGAAAGAGAAGATTTACCAATATTCGTATGCATAATCGAACTCAACAGGCTTGAAATTCATGTATTCATAAGCGCCTTTAATGATATCCTTTGTAATATTTCCTTTTTTATCACGAATTAATTCATGTTTATATTCATAAGTCGGAACTGGGTCAGAATAGGGTAAACCAAATTCTTCACTCATTGGGCGTTCCATTAACCAACGGAATTTTCGATCCCATTCAACATAATCTTCCTTACTAATTTTATTCCCGTTTTTAGAAACTTTGTAGTCGCTGCTGTTATCCTCGTATGCGATGGAATAAGTATCTGTTGTTTTCCCTTTGGTACAAGCTGTTCGCATTAAGCGGCCTTTATCACTATAAAATAGGAGACAGTTTTCCTTAAGTGAATTATCGGTGTTGTAATAAGTTTGTCTTACCGTTTTGTTATTTCGAGTTTCATAAGTTTCAAGTCCGGGTGTTGAATCTGTACGATGAATATTTTTGTTGTTTTCATCATATTCATTTTTATAAGTCCGAGTAAGATTTCCTTTTATATAATGACTTTCTTCCAAGACATTGCCAGCGGTATCATAAGTGTAAATGGTTGCTGGGTGAATTGAATCCTGAGAATAGGTATGTTTTACATGAAACCTTTTTCCGTTTGAATAATAATCAGTGAAAAAGCCTGAAATTAATTCTCCCGTATTGGAATACTGTAGGGAAGAAATTTGTTCTGATTTATTATTGTATGTGAACTGATAATAATAACCAGCACTACCACTGTGAGCAAAAACTAAATTTCCGTTCGGATCGTATTGATATTCTTGGCTTAACAAATGTGTTGTTCCAGTTCCGGTGTAATAAATTTTTACACTTTTCACTTTTGATTTATGAATAGCGGCTGAATCAGGTTCTGTGAATTCCTGGGAGAAAAGAATAGTTGAAAGGAAAAGTGAAAATAAGAGGAAGTGTTGTTTCATGGCCTATGATTAGCAAAAATGATACCGAAAATATTATTGAAGTTTGATCAACTCTTCTTTCATCTCCATCGTTGCTTTATAACCGATTTCCATTATTTTTTCGCCTGAGCCCAAATCTAACATGGAGTATTTTCCGCAATCCATTGGTTCAATAAAAACGGTGCAATTTTCTTTTTTATCATTTACTTCTCTGCGTAACAACAAACAGATGTTTCTATCGGCCATTTCTTTCATCGGTACATGATCAATTCCGGCGATGACAGGATTTACAGTTACGCCAATTATATTTTTGACTTTCCCAACTAGATTTTCAACCGGAAAATTATTTAGAATTCCTCCATCCACCAATTCTCGACCTTGAAATTTTATCGTGTTAAATAAAACAGGAATTGCTGCAGAAGCACAAACTACCGGAACTAATTCTCCTGCATTAATCAATAAATTTTCCCCTTGTAAAATATCAGTAACTGAAATTGTGAGGGGGCGAACTAATTCTTCAAATGTTTTAGGGAGATATTCGGAAAATAATTTCCCGATTTTTTCCATATTTAATAATCCAGGTTTACGCCAAGTTGGACGCGCCCAATGATAAACTTTATAGGAATTTATAAGTCTAAATATTTCATCAGGTTTATGTCCCGCAAAATAAAATGCACCAACCACAGCTCCCGCACTTGCACCTGAAATTGTATCAATGGAAATATCTAATTCATCCAAGGCCTTCAGCACTCCTAAATGCGCAAATCCTCGCGCACCACCACCGCTTAAGACAAGACCTGTTTTCATGATTTGTTTTTAGTATTGGGTATTTGGTATTGAGTATTGAGTATTTGGTATTGGAATTATTTATTTGATTGCTTAGTCTCAATACTCAATACCAAATACCCAATACATTTTCCTACCTACCAAAATAATCCTCTAAAGAAAATTTCTGTTTTACTCTTACTCCGCGTTCTGTTTCTTCAACGGTACAACATTCGTTTATTCCGTCATGCTCAAAAAATAAAACAAATTCTTCTTTTGCTGCTTGGGGTAAAAACAGTTCCTTCTCTTTTAATGTTTCTAAAGGGCGAACATCATAAGCCATAATCCACGGCAATGGAATGTGTGCAACACTCGGAAGTAAATCCGCCATATAAACAAGCGTTTTTCCTTTGTAAGAAATCATAGGATGCATCATGTCGCCAGTGTGTCCTTTTGTCCACAAGGTTTTAAAACCGGGAATTAATTCTTCCCCTTCTTTCAAAAATTTCAATTGACCACTTTCCTGAATGGGTAAAATATTTTCTTTTAGAAAACTTGCTTTCTCCCGTGCATTTGGTTTAGTGGCCCAGTTCCAATGTGATTCATTACTCCAGTATGTAGCATTTGGAAAAACAGTTTCCAGTTTTGTACGATCAGCATTATATTTTATACTTCCGCCGCAATGATCAAAATGCAAATGCGTAAGGAACATATCTGTGATATCAGAAAAATCAAACCCTTTTGCTTTTAACGATTTCTCAAGAGAAGCATCTCCATTCAAAAAATAATGTCCAAAAAATTTCGCATCCTGTTTGTCGCCCATTCCGTTGTCAATGAGAATAAGTCTTTCACCATCTTCCACCAATAAACAGCGCATCGCCCAATTACACATATTGTTTTCATCGGGTTTATTTTCTTTACTCCACAAACTTTTGGGAACAACTCCATGCATTGCTCCGCCGTCGAGTTTGAAAAATCCTGTTTCTATTGTATGTAGTTTCATTTTGTTTTTATGTTTTCGGTGTTTCAGTTTTTCAGTTTTTCAGTTGTCGGTTGTTACTTCAAGTATTCATTACCGTCAACCCATTTACCCTCATTTCGGTTCCCAAGGATTTGTTGGTGGTGGTGTATTGCTCGGTGGTGGATTTTGTGGTGGATTCGGATTTTGATAAGGGTTTTGTTGATAAGGATTTTGCTGATATTGATTTGGAGAAATTTGTTGAATGTAAGGTTGCTGAAAAGGCTGCTGAAAATTTGGATACGGATTAGCCTGAAAGGGAGGAATCGTTTGTGCAAGATGAGGTTTGTTGGAATTTCCTCTTGCAACACCTACTATAGAAAAAACAAGGAAGAAAATAAACATTAACATAGTAATCATACCTCCTGCAATGGCGTCATCGGGCACGCTTCCGTTGCTGTATAAATAATCATCGTTACAATAACAATGACATTTTGCTTCGGTCATGATATAAATGGATGCAATGAGTCCAATTACGCTCAGAATAATTCCAATAATAGAAAGTGCTCTCATAGGTGAATAATTTGAATAAAGAATTTTCTTGATTTCTTTGGTTTAAAGATAATAGAAATAGGCAAATTGAATACCTTAATTACCAATGAAAATAGCTCCTGAAATTAGGAAATATAAGCAAAGCGCTTCCTCAATGTACTCTGTGAATACCTCAGTGCCCTCTGTGGTTAAATCCTTGCATTAACAGGCAGATGTTTAAAAGAATGAGGTTTCTTCAACCCAAATTCTCCCCAATAAAATTAGCTTCGTTGAAATAATATTTCCTATGAGAATTCATTTTATAGCAATTGGTGGAAGTGCGATGCACAATATGGCAATTGCCATGAAATTGAAAGGAAATAATGTAACAGGTTCTGACGATGAAATCCTTGAACCATCTAAATCAAGATTGGCAAAACATGGATTGCTTCCTGCAGAAATGGGATGGAATCCTTCAACTATTACGACTGATATTGAAGAAGTAATTTTAGGTATGCACGCTCGTGCAGATAATCCGGAATTGATTCGTGCGCAAGAATTAGGTTTGCGCATATTTTCTTATCCCGAATACTTATACGAACAAAGCAAAACCAAAACGCGTGTGGTAATTGGTGGAAGTCATGGAAAAACTTCAATCACAGCAATGGTCCTTCACGTTCTAAAATATTGCAGCATCGATTCGGATTATATGGTTGGTGCGCAACTGGAAGGATTTGAAACCATGGTAAAAGTTACTTCTGATGCGAAATTTATGGTGTTGGAAGGCGATGAATACCTTGCTTCCCCAGTTGATCGACGACCGAAATTTCATTTGTATCATCCGCATCTTGCATTGCTCAGCGGAATTGCCTGGGATCATATTAATGTTTTTCCAACATTCGAAATTTATATTGAACAATTTAAAATCTTCATCGATCTAATCGAGAAAAATGGAACATTGGTGTATTGTGAAGCAGATGAAGTTTTGAAATCAGTTTGTGAAACAGCTCGTCCTGATATTATTCGTAAACCATATTCCGTACCTCCGAATGAAATTGTTAACGGAACCACTTTTATACTTCGTGATGGAAAGAGAATTCCACTCTTAATATTCGGGGATCATAATCTTATGAATGCGGAAGGTGCGAGATTACTGTGCAATGGAATGGGAGTGAGCGATGAAAAATTTTATGAAGCGATTCAAACCTTCAAAGGTGCAGCAAGAAGATTAGAATTGGTTCGCAAAGAAGGAACTTTTTCTTGCTTCAAAGATTTCGCACATTCGCCTTCCAAATTAAAAGCGACAACTGCTGCAGTTAAAAAGCAATTTCCGGAAAGAAAAGTAATTGCCTGTATGGAATTACACACCTTCTCTTCCTTGACTTCCGATTTTCTAAAAGAATACAAAGGGTCAATGAATACTGCAGATGAAGCATTTGTTTATTTTAATCCGCACACCATTGAACACAAAAAATTAGCAGCCATCTCAGTCGAAGAAGTGAAAGCTGCTTTTGCCAGAGTAGATTTAAAAGTTTCTACTAATTCAGGAAAATTAATGGAAGAATTGAAATCGAGAAATTGGAATAATTCCGTTTTACTTTTAATGACTTCGGGGAATTTTGATGGCGTTGATTTTGCGAAGTTGGCAGGTGATTTAAAAATCTAAGCTTTCTTTTTCCCTCTTAATCGGAAAATAACAGTTACTAGAACGGTCATCACAAAACCTAAAAGAAAATTCGGAATACTCCAGAATTGAGCACGATCCGCCATCGTTTGTAAAGTAACCATCGAAAGAAATTCTTTTACAACTTCGCCATGTCCGGATGCAATCATCTTCTTAACATCAGTCGCTACATCTAGTTGTGTCAACGCAACAAAAAATCCTATTCCCCAAATGATAGTTGCAATAACTGCAGTAAGTCCACCCGCTTTAAGACAACCCTTGAAAGAAGGAACTGCATCGGTTTGTGTTAGCGTATAAGTTTTCACAGCCATGTAAATGCACATGAAATAAAGAAGTTGCGGACTGTAATAAAGAAACATTTCAAATGTTCCTGTTGGTCCGTCTTCCATAGACAAATGCATGGAATAAAATTGCAGCAAGCCTACAATTACTCCTCCACCTAAACCGTATAACAAAGATGATTTCATTTTATAATTTTATTTTTTGCGTGAGTGATAGTAGCGGTTACCCCACAGCTTTTTCTTTTGTCATTCTTCGATACATTCTCCTTTGTCAAACACTCAGTCTCACAAAAGAAAAAGCGAGGAGTAAAAGCGGATAGCGCGACCTGAGGTACGAAGGGCACGCCCAACATTTCTATTCGCTAATAACTAAACACTAATAACTAATCACTAATCACTAATAACTAATCACTAATAACTAATCACTAATAACTAATCACTAATCACTAATCACAAATCTAGTAATCGGTAATCTGGTATCCGCCTAGGCGGAGGTAATCATTTTTACCCGTTCATAGAAATCAAAAACTCTTCGTTCGATTGTGTATTCTTCATTTGTGATTTTAAGAAATCCATAGCTTCTTGTGGATTCATATCAGCAAGGTGATTACGCAGAATCCAGATACGCTGTTGCGATTCTTTATCCATCAATAAATCATCACGACGAGTAGAAGAAGAAACCAAATCAATAGCAGGGAACACACGTTTGTTTGCGAGTTTGCGATCGAGTTGCAATTCCATATTACCTGTTCCTTTGAATTCCTCGAAAATTACTTCGTCCATTTTAGAACCGGTATCAATCAAAGCAGTTGCAATAATTGTCAATGAACCACCGCCTTCAATTTTACGAGCAGCTCCGAAGAATCGTTTTGGTTTCTGCAAAGCATTCGCTTCCACACCACCAGATAAAACTTTTCCTGATGCAGGCTGAACAGTATTATAAGCACGTGCAAGTCGCGTAATAGAATCTAAAAGAATAACCACATCATGTCCGCACTCTACCATACGTTTTGCTTTTTCCAAAACGATGTTGGCAATTTTTACGTGACGATCAGCAGGCTCATCGAAGGTTGAAGCGATTACTTCAGCACGAACACTACGTGCCATATCAGTAACCTCCTCAGGGCGTTCATCAATAAGCAAAATCATCAAATAGGCTTCTGGATGATTATCTGCAATTGCATTCGCAACTTCTTTTAATAAAATTGTTTTTCCAGTTTTCGGCTGCGCAACAATAAGTCCACGCTGACCTTTTCCGATAGGAGTAAACATATCCATAATACGCATGGACATATTTGTTTTTGATTTTCCAGTTCCGCAAAGATTGAATTTCTCTTTCGGAAATAGTGGCGTCAAGAAATCAAACGGAACACGATCGCGTACAAATGCAGGATCACGACCACTGATTTTATCCACTTTTACCAATGGGAAATATTTTTCACCTTCTTTAGGAGGA
Organism: Bacteroidia bacterium; assembly: GCA_038237845.1. Taxonomy (GTDB): domain Bacteria; phylum Bacteroidota; class Bacteroidia; order Palsa-965; family Palsa-965. The sequence continues at coordinate 62,361 of JBBRYH010000014.1, read as the reverse complement.
CGAATTGCACCTTTTACAGTGTCTCCGGTTTTAAGTCCGAATAATTTTATTTGTGACTGAGAAACATAAACGTCATCAGGAGAATTCAAATAATTATAATCAGAAGATCGAAGGAAACCATAACCATCAGGCATAATTTCAAGCACACCTTCAGCAACAACTACATTGTCGAAATTATACATTTCTTCAATCGGCTGTCTTTGTTGAAATGGCTGACGATTAAAATCGCCAGGTGTATTTTGATTCTGATTTTGATTCTGATTTGGCTGACGCTGCTGAAAATTCTGCTGAGGATTTTGCTGATTGAAAGGTTGACGTTGCTGGGGATTTGGATTTGGATTAGGGTTTGGATTTGGCCCTTTATTTTCCGCAGGATTATTTAAATCAGTTCTTGGAGTTTCGTTTTGATCTCCTGTTTTCTGAACATTATCTTTTCCAATTTGCGCTTGAATAAATGCAGGAGGTTGATTATACGCAGGAGGTGTTGGCGGTGGGGGTGTATTTTTATTGTAAGGATTTGGTTTTTGAATTGGACGTTGTTGCTGAAATGGTTTTTGAACAGGTCGGTTTTGTGGAGAAGGTGGATTGAGCGGAAGATTTTTTGGTGGATCATTTACGATCGCACTCAAATCAGGTTCCGGAAGTTTTGGTTTTTCATCTGACTTTTTGGTTTCAGCGCCATCCAGGTCTACAAAACGAGAATCTACTTTAGATTCCTCATTAAATAAAGCAGGTGTTTCTTCGGACTTCGGTTTGCGTCATCTTTTTGGCTTGTCGCCTGAATCTTTGGATGAATCTTTCGCTCCACTCATAGCTTGTTGGTCTAGAATTTTATAAACAAGTTCTTGTTTTTTTAAGGTTTCAAATTTTGGGACTTTAAGCTCTTTCGCAATTTCACGAAGCTCGCCAACCAATTTACTATTAAGGTCAATAATGTCGTACATGATTTTAATTTGGAATGAATGATCTTTTCAGAATTGGTTTTTTGGGAATTTAAACGTGGGTAGAGGAGGGAATATAAATTATTCCACGTATTGAATTGATTTATTTTAGAATACTGATTTGAAAAACATTTTTTTTTGGGAAACAAAAACCTGAAGAGGTTTTCCTGCACGAATACTACGCTGCAATAATACGAAGATTATTTTGATCCAAACACATTTTGGCCTTTTTTTTAGAGTTTTGAGGGCTCATTTAGATTAGGTTACTTTGTACTTTAAATCAGTTCATTATGATTCAACGTAAACAGTCCATTTTTCTTGCATTGGTGCCGATTCTATTTTTAGCACTTTTATTTTTGCCCGTTTATAGTGTTACTATTACGATTGAAAATCAAAGTCTAGTTTCATATAGAAGCCTAGCAAAACTTCCGCTTTTAAGTATTGGAGTAGCCTTGATTTCCTGCATTTCTATAGTATCTATATTCATGTTTAAGAACAGAAAAAGTCAAATTAAAGTGGTGAATGCCGGATTGTTACTTTCACTAGTTTTATTTGTTCTTGGTATTTCGTTTACCAATTTATTTTCAAATGCATCCGTAATCACAAACGGAATTCCTATTGTAGGTTATAGTATGGGAATTTATTTAATTGGTCTTTTTCCTGCATTGTTCTTCTTTGCAGCCCGTTTTATTAAAAAGGATGAAGAGCTAGTAAAAGCAGCAGATCGCTTGAGATAATTTTTCTTTGGGCGTACCCTTCTCCCGAAAAAAAATCGGGATCAGGTCGGGCTATCCGTTACAAGTCCTCGCCAAGTAAAGTTGTGTCGGGTGCTTCACCCGACATTCTTCTTCCGCTGTGGGCTTTCCTCTACTATCCCTCACGCAAAAAAGTGTTCGCGCAAATTAACAATGATTACGCAGAGATGTCGCAGCGTAAAATGTAATAGTTCCAAATTAAATCTGCGAGAATCTGCGAAATCTGTGGCTATCTTTTTCCAAGCTCCACCACTTCCATATCTCGAATGTCTTTTCCATCAATCGTAAAACGCAACATTGTTCGCATCTGATGAAAGCCTGATATTCCTGCCGCTCCCGGATTTAAATGCAGACAATTGTATTTCTTTTCGTACTTCACTAAAAGCATATGTGAATGTCCACAAATAAATATTTTCGGTGGATTTGATTTCATGATTTCTTTTACCGAGGCAACATATTTTTCTGGTCGACCTGCTATATGTGTCATCATCACATCAACTTCTTCACAAAAAAATCGAATGGTTTCAGGAAATCGAGAAAGAATTGGTTGTCCGTCAATATTACCGAAAACTGCTTTTATCGGTTTTATTTTTTCTAAGGCTTCTATTACTTCTATTTTTCCTACATCACCTGCATGCCATATCTCATCACAGGATTTACAATAATCCAAAATACGTTTATCAATATAGGAATGGGTATCGGAAAGTAATGCGATTCTACGCATAAATTATTGTATCAATACAACTTGCCCGTTGCAATGATAAGATGGTCCGTTTTTTTCATAACGGTAAAATAAAGACCAACTATAATTTTGAGTTTCTTGTTCCTGATCTTTTAAAGGTCCTTTCCAGCCTATTTCTAAATCGTTACTCGAAAATATTTCAACACTATCGGCATTGAATACGGAAAAGTGATACTCTACAGGAATTTTTCCACTAAAGTCAGGCGAAAAAAGATCATTCCAAGCAGTACAATTTGGACAAAATGAACGTTCCAATTTAACTGATGCATCACATGGAAGTGAGTCAACAACTTGTATTTGATTGGTCTGTGCAAAAAGCTGATTTGCCGTCAGCAATAGCACGAAAAGTACTCGATACATGGTTTTGTATTCGTGTTTCGACTTAATGTAACGTTCCAAGGACTCATATAGTTCTGAAAAACGGAGGAATTATTGTTAATTCTGTTGAAATAACAGATAAGTAGCGTTTCAATAGCACTCACTTTTCGTTAACATTTTACATTGATATGAATTTTCATCTGAATGGAGAAAATAAAAAGGTCCTCGACAAGCATGTCTATGAACTTTCAATTCATCCAAATAATTTATCTGATCAATGAAACGTGTCCGATAATGTTGTGTTTATTTCCTAGTAAATCTTTTGCCTTTATTTTCCAAACATAAGTATCCTGTTGTGCAAGATCACCGCCTTTACCTTGTACGGATCCGTCCCAACCTTTTGAAAGATCGCTTGTATAAAAAATCATATTTCCCCAACGATCAAATACCCACATTTCAAAATGTTCTGGATCAATTCCTATTTGTTGTGGATAAAAAATTTCATTTATTCCATCACCATTTGGAGTAAATGCGTTCGGAACATAAAGTGTTACATCAGGATCAATACAAATCTGTTGCAAAGTTGTGTCAATACAGCCATTGATTGTAGTGACTGTTAATATAACATCGAAACATCCATTACCTGGATAAGTAAAAGTTGGGTTTTGCTGAGTAGAGGAAGCATTTGTAAGATCACCAAAACTCCAATCCCAAGTCGCGGCATTAGTAGATCCATCGACAAAATAAATAGTTGGATTTAATTCTGTTGTTGGTTGTGGGCTTGCAGTAAATACCGCAATTGGATTTACATAGGCCTGAATATAATTTGGCATTACAATCGTTCCTGAACAACCTGTCGAAGTACTAACTGTTAGCGTTACATTATAAATGCCTGCATTTAAATAACAATGATTAGGATTTTGAGAAGTTGAAACGGGTGAACCATCTCCGAAATCCCAAGCCCAGGAAGTAATTGTACCTGCTGCTATTGTTGAGTTATCTGTGAAGTTTACACAATGAGGCGCGCATCCTGCAAGTGAATCACCGCTCAGAATTGCAACTGGATTTGTATTAACATTAAGTATTACTGTTGTACTATCAGAACAGCCATTCGCATCTACCACAATTACTGAATAGGTTGTTGTTGCTAAAGGCGAAACATTTTGATTCGCTCCAACAAGTTGTCCAGGTAACCATGCATAGGAATATGCAGTTGTCCCACCAGCTGCAACTGCAACAAGATTTGAATTCTGTCCTAAACAAATTGTTGATGGTGCTGCAGAAGCAGTAATCGTAAGATCTGTAGGTTGGGTAATTGTATAATTAGCAGTTGAAGTACATCCTGCAGAATCTGTAACCGTTACAGTACAAGTTCCTGCAACAAGTCCTGTAGCTGAATTTGTTGTACTTGTTGAACAACTCCATGCATAAGTAATGATACCAGTTCCACCTGCTACACTAACATTTGCTGCACCATTGTTTCCTCCAAAGCAAGAAACAGGTGTAACAGGCCCCGCTGTTGCAACAACTCCAGGAATATTATTTACAACAACGTTTGATGTGTCGTCACAACCGTTTGCATCTGTAACTACAACATAGTATGAACCCGCTGAAATATTATTCAGATTTAATCCTGGCGTAGCAGGCATATACCAAACTGGATTCAGCGTTCCTGTTCCTCCAGAAATAACACATGATGCCGAACCGTCGGCCTGATTACAATGTGCAGCAATTGTTGATGTGGTTATTGAAATTGCTGTTGGTTCCGTAACAGTAGTAGTAGACGTTGCGCTACAACCGTTCTGGTCGGTAACCGTTACATTATAATTTCCTGCACAGATATTATTACAACTTGGTGTTGTACATCCCGTGTTCCATAAGAAAGTATAGTTTGGAGTTCCGCCATTTGGAATTACTACAACCTGACCATCACAAACGCCAAAACAGGTTACGTTAAATCCTGCGGATGCAACCGTAAGTAAAGTTGGTTCTGTTATTGTAAATGTTTGTGTTAATGTACAACCATTGAGATCCGTAACAAGGCAAGAATAATTCCCTGCACATAATCCAGTTGCTGTTGCAGCGTTTCCACCAGATGGTGACCAGAGGTAAGAGTAGCCTGGCGTTCCACCAGATGCAGTAGCAGTTGCACTTCCATTGCATACTCCATTACAAAGCAAATCAACTTGTGTTGTTGTAATAGCAATTGCAGTAGGCTCGGTAATTGTAACAGTTGCATTTGTAGAGCAGCTATTCGCATCCGTTACAACACAAGTGTAAACACCAAGACACAATCCTGACGCGTTTGCACTGTTTCCACCGGAAGGTGACCAAGAATAAATAAAAGGAGCAGTACCACCGGTTATAGTGGAGTTAGCTGTGCCATTACATGCACCAAAACAAGTAACGTTTGTAAATGTCGGAATGGTTAAGGTCGGTCCTCCTGTGTTAGAAACGTTTACTGTTGCAGTATAGGTACATCCTTTTGAGTCCGTAATTACTACGGAATAAAGACCAGGTAAAAGACCTGTAGCTGTTAAGGTTGTTTGTCCTGAAGGTGTCCAAAGAACTGTATAAGGTGGTGTTCCACCTGAAGGTGTCACTGTTGCGCTTCCATTTGGATTTCCACAGGTAGAATTTACAGAAGACGTAGTGCCAGCAAGCGCCGGCGGCTGTGTTATCAATACAGTTTGTGTGGAAATACAACCTAATGCATCCGTGGCAGTGCAAGTATATACACCCGCACATAAACCAGTTGCAGTATTTGTTAATCCTGTTGTTGTGCTTGGTGCAGCTGGGGACCAGACGTAGTTGATGGGACCTGTTCCAGTGCTGGTCATTGTTGCAGTTCCGGTGCAAGTTCCATTACAGGAAACGTTCGTTTGTGCACTTAATACCAAAGTACAGGCTGAGCAGGAAATGCAGGTTGTTCTATAATACAATCCAGCAACACAAAGATTAAAACAATCTCCGCCTGTGTTAATAGTGTAAGGAGAAGTTGTCTGTCCGACAGCCACGGTTGTAGCGACTTGAACGTAATTCCACCAATTCCAACTTAAAGGTGCTGGCGTTCCGTTGGCAGACCATGAAGTAGGATTAAATTGAATATCACCAACGCAGAAAAAAGCTTGTGCTCCCGTAGTTGCACCGCACACTGCAGGATAAGTTACATTTTGAGTTGTTGTTCCGCCATTTATTACAACCGCGCCATCAGAAATTATCATCGTGCCTCTATATGCTTGGGTGGCATCACTCCAGATTACAATCAGTGTTGCGCCATCCATATCATTCCCGGCCGTTGGAGGGTTTGTCAAAATTCCACTAATGTTATAAACTCCATTTCCATTTACAGATGGTGTTACATCTGCACGATAAGTATAAGATCCTGCATAGCCCCAGCATTTGTCTGGACCTGAACCTACAATTGCCATTGGATAATTTGCAGGTCCAAGTGGACCATTTACTGTTGCTGTTTGTGCCATTCCGTTTCCAGAACCCTCAGCCCATAAATATGCTTTTTCAATTACAGCTCCTGCGGGAATTCCTCCAATATTAAATGGTGCTGGTTGAAGAACACCAGCCAATGAACCCCTACGTCCAAGACGTTGTGAGGCCGTTGAAAAATTTAAACCACATTTGGTAAAAGAATAAATCTGTCCTAGAGATCCATTTCCATTTTGAGGAGTTGGGTTTGGTGAATTTGGAGCAACAGTTTGATTTGGAACATAACCGCAAGCTCCAGGAACACCGGGACAGTTGGGAGCAAGGCGTGCTGCTTGCTGAGCAAATGAAAATCCGGAGACCAGAATAAGAATGAAAAAAAGATAAGGACGTAGTTGTAACCTCATAATGATGAGAATAAATTGTAAAATGTGCTCTCGAGAAAGTGTGTTTGCTACTCGAAATTTAGTGATATCACAATGAAATTCCTAGTAATTCGGAATTAAGTTTTCATTCTTAATTACTGTTAATGAAAAAGGGGACTGAAAATGAATCCAGTCCCCTTTCAATACTTATTTATTTATTACCTGATCAATGAAACGTGTCCGATAATGTTGTGTTTATTACCGAGAAGATCTTTGGCTTTAATTTTCCAAACGTACGTGTCTATCTGAGCTAAATCACCACCTTTTCCTTGCACCGAGCCATCCCATCCTTTTGCAAGATCGTCTGTGTAGAAAATCATATTACCCCAACGATCGAAGATCCACATTTCAAAGTGGTCAGGATCCATTCCAATTTGTTGCGGATAGAAAACTTCATTTACACCATCACCATTCGGCGTAAAAGCATTCGGAACAAATAAGGTAACATCCGGATCAATACAAACTTGTTGAACAGCGGTATCAATACAACCATTAATTGTTGTAACAGTTAGAACAACATTGAAACATCCATTACCAGGATAAGTGAAAGAAGGATTTTGTACAGTGGAAGCTGAATTTAATAAATCACCAAAACTCCAATCCCATGTTGCAGCATTTGTGGATCCATCTACAAAATTAATGGTTGGATTTAATTCTGTTGTTGGTTGCGGTCCTGCAGTAAATGCTGCAACTGGATTTGCAAATACTTGGATGTAGTTAGGCATTACAATAGTAGCTGAGCAACCTGTTGCAGTACTTACTGTAAGCGTCACTGCATAAGTACCGGAACTTAAATAGCAATGGCTAGGGTTTTGAGAAGTTGAAAGTGGTGAACCATCACCGAAATCCCATGACCAAGAAGTAATTGTTCCTGAACCTATAGTTGAATTGTCCGAGAAGTTTACACAACGTGGTGCACATCCAGCTAACGTATCCCCTGATAAAATAGCTACAGGATTTGGACTTACCGTAACTGTTACAGTTGAACTGTCAACACATCCATTTGCATCCATAACCACAACAGAATAAGTTGTTGTATTTGATGGTGAAACGGTTTGGTTTTGCCCAGCGAGTAGTCCCGGCATCCATGCGTAGGTATATCCAGGTGTTCCGCCCGCTGCAAGTCCACTCAAATTTGAATTCTGTCCAATACAAATTGCGTTTGGTGTAGCAGTTGAAGTAATGGTTAAATCTGTTGGTTGATTGATAGTAAAATTAACTGTTGAGGTACAACCTGCAGAATCAGAAACAGTGACTGTGCAAGTTCCTGCAACAAGATTAGTTGCAGCGTTAGTAATACTAGGTGAACAAGACCAAGAATAAGTAATTATTCCAGTACCGCCTGTGGTCGTTACAGATGCTGCACCATTATTACCACCGAAACAAGAAACAGGTGTAATAGGTCCCGCAGTAGCTACTACTCCTGGAATATTATTAATAACAACGTTTGCTGTATCATCGCAACCGTTTGCATCAGTAACAACAACATAATAAGATCCCGCAACAACATTATTCAAATTAGCTCCAGGGGTGGCAGGTAAATACCAAACAGGTGTCAATGTTCCTGTTCCTCCGGATGATAAGGAAGTTGCAGAACCATCTGCTGCGTTGCAATGTGCATCAATTGTTGAAGTAATAATATTTATCGCCGTAGGTTCTGTAACTGTTGAAGTAGAAGTAGCCGTGCAGCCATTCAAATCTGTAACTGTTACATTATAAGTTCCAGCACAAATATTATTACAACTTGGTGTCGTACAACCTGTGCTCCATACGAAAGTATAGTTTGGCGTTCCGCCTGTTGGAATGACTACAACTTGTCCATCACAAACTCCGAAACAAGTTACATTAAAGCCTGCCGATGCAACAGTTAGCAAAGTTGGTTCAGTGATTGTAAACGTTTGTGTTAAAGTACAACCATTGAGGTCGGTTACTAGACATGAATAATTTCCAGCACAAAGGGCGGTTGCTGTTGCGCCAGTTCCACCAGACGGGGACCACAAATAAGTATAACCAGGAGTTCCACCCGTTACACCGACTGTCGCACTTCCGTTACAAACACCGTTGCATAATAAATCAACTTGACTTGAAGCGATAGCAAGTGCAGGTGGTTCGGTAATGGTTTGGGTTGTTGTAGCGATACAACCATTTGCATCTGTCAATGTACAGGTATAAACGGCAGGACAAAGTGCATTAGCTGTTGAACCTGTTCCACCAGAAGGGGTCCATGCATAAGTATAAGGTGCTAATCCACCAGCACCTAGAACAGTAATCGTTCCATCACAAGCTCCATTGCAAGTAACGTTTGTAAAACTAGAAACACTTACTGTTGGTGATGTCGAATTGGTAACTGTGACTGAAGCAGTCATAGTACAACCATTCAAATCAGTTATTAAACAAGTATAAGCACCTGCAAAAAGGCCAGTTGCTGTTTGTGTAGTTTGACCTGTAGGCGTCCACAAAAAGGTATAACCAGGAGTTCCGCCTGATGGAGTCACTGTTGCAGAACCATTATTATTTCCACAGGTTGCACTTACAAATGATGTTGTTGCTGTAATTGCTGTAGGTTGTGTAATGGTGAATGTTTTAATAATTGTACAACCAGCTGGTGAACTGATAGTACAAGTATAAGTTCCTGCACAAAGTCCTGTTGCAGTAGCGGCAGTTCCGCCTGATGGTGCCCAAGAATAAGTGTAGGTTCCATTTCCACCTGAAGCAACAACAGTAGCCGTTCCATTACAACCACCATTACAGGTAATATTTACTTGCGACTGTGTTGCAGTAATTGCAGGTGGTTGGGTAATTGTAATTGTTGCGGTACCAGTACAACTATTTGCATCAGTTACAGTTAGCGTATATGTTCCTGCACAAGCTGCACTAGAAGTATTTGTAGCACCTACAGTAGTGCTAGCGTTTGCAGGTGACCATGCATAAGTAAATGGTCCAGTACCGCCAGTGACTGTATAGTTTGTGGTTCCATTGCAAGATCCAAAACATGTTGCATTAGTTTGTGAACCCGTCAACGTTAATCCTCCTCCTGCATTTGGAACTACCACCGAAGCAGTGTAAGTATTACAACCTTGAACGGCAGTAACGGTATACGTACCTGCACATAAACCAGTAGCTGTAGAGCCAGTGCCACCTGAAGGCGACCATGTGTAAGTATACGGTCCAGCTGGAGAAATAGAAACAGTTGCTGTTCCATTACATCCCGAACAGGTGGCAGGTGTAGCAGTCATGGTAAGAACGGGAGGTGAACAAATAACACAAGTTGTTCTATAATACATCGCGGCGACGCAAAGGTTAAAACAATCACCGCCGGTATTTACGTTAAAGGCAGCCGTCGATTGCCCAACGGCGACCGTAGTTGCGACTTGAACTAAATCAAACCAACTCCAGAATAAAGGTGCAGCAGTACCATTCAAAGTCCAGGAAGTCGGATTGAATTGAATATCACCAACACACATAAATGCAGAAGCGTTTGTAGCAGGACCACAAACAGCAGGGAAATTCATTATGTAATTTGCAATTCCACCATTGACAATAATTGCTCCATCGTCAACTTGCACTGTGCCTTTCCATGGCTGAGAATTATCGCTCCAGATTACCATCAATGTTGCACCATCCATATCATTGCCAGATGTAGGAGGATTGGTCAAAATACCACTGATATTGTAATTTCCATTACCCGAAACACAAGGAGTTACGTCAGCCCGATAAGTATAAGAACCAGCATACCCCCAACATTTATCAGGACCTTGTCCTACAATTGCCATTGGATAACTTGAACTTGCCGCTGCAGGATTTACAATGTTTGCCGTTTGAGCAGCACCATTTCCAGATCCTTCTGCCCATAAATATGCTTTCAAAATACAAGCCCCAGCTGGAATTCCTGAAATTGCAAATGCTGCAGGCTGAGGAGATCCTATTGGAGTGAAACGTTGTCCTAAAACTCTTTTTGCAACTGCGTAATTTAAACCGCAAGCAGTATTAGTATAAACTACACCCAAAGTTCCATTACCATTCTGTGGAGTGGGAGTAGGCCCATTGTGAGCGACTGAATGATTGGGAGAATATCCGCAGGCACCAGGAACCCCTGGACAACCAGTAGATGAAACTAGTACTTGTGTTTGTGCGAAAGAAAATGCGGAGAAAAGGATTGACGCGAACAAAAGAGTAGGACGTAGTTGTAACCTCATAATGATTCGAATAAGAAAAGTGTTTTGGTCGGGAAGTGTGTTTGCTACGTGAAATTTAGCAATACCAATAAGAAAAACCAAATATTTGAACTAAAGATGCCTCACTTTAGTAATGATTAATGAAAAAGGGGGCTGAAAATGAATTCAGCCCCCTTATGATAGTGTTTAAACAGATTATCGGATCAAATTTACGTGTCCAATTACCTTGTGTTTATGTCCATCGTATTGCTCCGTGTAGGTAACAACATAAACGTAAGTATCTACTTGAGCTAGATTTTTTCCCCCATTCGCTTTTCCATCCCAACCTTTCGCTTGGTCATTGCTTTCGAAAATTAAATTGCCCCAACGATCGAAAACCATCATGTGAAAATTGTCAATGTATTCACCAAAAACAAGGAAGAAATCATTGTTTCCATTCCCATTTGGAGTAAACGTATTTGGAATATAAATGGTGGTATACGGAACGATATAGACGTCGTAGGCAATTGTATCTGCACATCCATTCGCATTTACAACAATCTGAGTTACGTGATAAGCACCAGTATCAGCATATTGATTTGAAACATCACCACAACCAATTACCGTAAGTGTGTTACCATCACCGAAATCCCAATAACAAGTATCTCCACCTGTACTCAAATCATCAATTGAAATATTCGCTTCCAATAAAGTTGCAGGATTATTCGAAAGGAAATTAAATCCAGCAACAGGATTTGGGAATACATTAATATAATTAGCAAGAGTGACAGAATCTTTACATCCATTTATATCATTCACCGATAAAGTAACATCATATTGCCCAGCGTTCAAATAACAGTGCGAAGGAGTACTTCCTGTTGCGGTTGAATTATCGCCAAAATTCCAAGCCGCACTTATGATTGCTGGGTTCGACAATCCTGCAAAATTCACACAGAGCGGTGCACATCCACTGAGTTGATCTCCACTAAAAGAAATTACTGGAAGTGCATTAACTACAACTGTAAATGTTGCCGTATCATGTATCGTATTGCAAGCATCAGCAATTACAACTGAATAAGTTGTGGTTACAGTAGGACTAACCGTTGTAGCTGCATTGGTACCCGTAGCTGGTGCGAGCCATTGGTAAGTATAAGGTGGCGCGCCTCCTGTTGCACTTGCAATTAAAGCTGAACTTCCTCCATTACAAATTGGTGAAACTCCAGTGATCGAACCAACAATTGGAACGTTCGGTGGTTCCGTAATTGTAAATGTAAAGTTTGCAGTACAACCAAAATTATCGGTACAGGCAACACTATAAACTCCTGCACCGAGATTACTTGCAGTGGAGGTAGTGCTGACGTTAGGTGTCCAGACATAGGTGTAAGGTGCAGAACCGGAAGTAGGAGTATAAGTTGCCGTGCCACTCGTATCTCCGAAACATAAATTATTTGTAAATGAAGTATTGGCCGTCATTGCCCCAATGGCTAATACTGTTACCGAATCAATAGTTGTACATCCTGCAACGTCAACAACAGTGACAACATAAGTTCCAGGAGCAAGTCCGGTTGCGGTATCATTGGTTTGAATTGGACTTGTATTCCATGAATAAGTAAAGTTTCCAGAGCCGCCAATAGGATTTGCAATTGCAGTTCCATTTGATGCAGAACAGGTGCTTGGAATAGAATCCATTTGTAAAGTAAAAGGATTGGCACAACAGGTTGAACAATTCGATTGCCAATACAATCCCATCACACAAAAATTATAACAATCACCTCCGGAACTATTTCCAAAAGCAGAAGTGGTTTGTCCAGGTGTTACAGTAGTAGAAACGTCAATCCAATTCCACCAATCTTCTACGCATGTAATAGGGAAAACGCCGTTAAGTGTAAGCTGTGAACCTAAACCTTGAAGATCGCCCATTGCCATAAAAGCTCTTGCATTATTTACAGTTCCTGCACATGCTGTAAATCCATTTAAAGTTTGTGTTGTAGTTCCTCCGTTAATAACTACACATCCGTCCCAGATATTAATATCTCCTTGCCAATTTTGAGTTGGATCACTCCAAATTACAATCATGGTTGCACCATCCACATCATTACCAGCAGTTGGAGGATTTGTCGGAAATCCACTGATGGTATAATTTCCATTACCAACTACAAGTGGAGTAATGTCTGCACGATAAGTAAAAGTTCCTGTATATCCCCAGCATTTATCCTGATCCTGACCAATCATGGTCATTGGAAAAACCTGAGAAACTGTAAATGGATTTGTAACATTTAGATTTACTGCAACTCCGTTACCAGAAGCGTCACACCAAACATAGGCCTTTTGAATAACGGCTGTTGCAGGAATTCCAGCAATGACAAAGGAAGCAGGTTGGGGTACGCCAGCAGGAGAAATACGCTGACCAATTTTATTTGAAGCAGTTGTATAATTTAATCCGCAAGCACTATTAGAATAGGTTGCGCCAAGTGTAGTGCTACCATCCTGAGGAGTCATTGGGCCTGCAAAATTTGTTGAAACAGGCGCCATAGGGTTATGGCCATTCAATGGAGTCGATCCGGATTGTGCAGATAAACCTATTGAGATGAGGGATATTAATCCCAGGGTCAGTAAGATTTTTTTCATTTCGTAATTGCCTGATTCAAAGTTAAAACAATCAAGATACAGGCAGACAAAGGTACGGAATTCTTAATGTTAATTAGTAATCGTTGATTTTTTATCGTCTAAATGCATAGATTGGTCGACAAAAATCGTGCTTTGGTCAGCTTTTCGTCAATGTTTGATCGTTCAGGATTCCAACTGGTATATCGCAATAGATTCAATTCATCTAAAAGGGTAACAATTTCAATCAGCATTTCAGAATCAGTTTTCTTAATTTCTAATCGATATTTTATCTGCTGAATGGAGGCTTCTTCGCGTGTTAATTCGGTTTTATATAAAACTGCAGCTAATAGAGTTTCATATAATTGAGCGACTCCTAATTGCGTTTTTCCATTTATAAAATGACTTTCAGCAGTTGAAATCATCATTAGAATTTCGGGTTTCTCTTTTTGTACTGGAATTAAATCGTCTACAATTTCTTCATTGGATTTTTCAACTTCTAACAAATCATTTTCCTTTATCTTTTTTCTTTTCTGATAATAGAATAGGGTTAATAATAAAAGGGTTGGAACTATAATTAATAAGATTCGCAATATTGATTTTCCATTTGTTTTACCTTCTAAAAAAGATTGCGGTAGATTGCTTTCAGAAACATCTTTAGAGGGATCTGCAGGAGCAACATGAATAGCAAATGCAGGAGTTTCAATGGTAACATATTCTTTCTTTTTCGGGTCAAAATAAGAATAGGTAATTCCTGGAATTGAAAAACTTCCTTCTTTTTTTGGAATTAAAACAACTGTAAAAGTTTTTTGCCCTTCAATTCCTTCTTTCGAAATCTGAGTGGTATCAGTAGAAGATGGTGGATAGTTTTCTATTCCTTCTGGAAAATTAATTTTAGGAAGTTGAATGAAATTTATATTGCCGGTTCCCGAAATTGTAACTGTCAGTTTTATGGCATCATTAGCTTTGACATCAGCTTTGTCAATTGAGGCGCTTAGGGCAAATTTTCCAACATCTCCCATGAAACTTTTGGGCTTATTGGTAGATGGTAATTCATTTACTTCGATTGGAATTTCTGGAGAAACTAATTGAACTGGAATTTGAATTCCCATAATGTCATCCACCATCGGATCGCCAGTTGGAAAAGGATTTTGTTTCACAAAACATGCGTAATCATAAGCGGGAATTTTTAATTTTCCAGTAGTATTTGGAAAAACAAATTCTTTGTAAATAGTTTTTCCAACATACATTAAGCCGTTGATTAATACGGCGGAATCTTTGTAAGATTCGGAAGTTGAACCTTCGTGATACCAAAAACCATTAAAAGATTTTGCAAGTGGGCGATCTTCTCCTGGCCATGCACCAACTCTGGAATAAATTCGGATGGACAATGCAATTTGTTCGCCCATAACTACCTTTTTCTTATCCGGTTCACATCGCATGAAAATTTCATTGGCCATGGAAGTTGGGTTGCCTGATTTTACAACCAACTTTATTTTGTTGGAAAAAATTCGGTTACTCCCCGATTGTACCCACGCAGGACCAATTGAAAAAGTGCCAACTTTATAAGGAGAAAGGGTGAACGTTTGGGTGAATTTTATTTTATTGCTATTCGCAATTTGGGAATAATTATTCGTTCTGCTGATGACCATTACGCCATCCGGTTGTGGTAATTCTGCAAAATTTGAAATGTCTTTTGCTTCGCCGGTGAGTCGAAGAACAACAGTTTCACTAAAGCCAATGGTGTCTTTGTCAAGTGTAAGTGTAAGGTGTTGAGCAGACAAAAGAAATCCATGCAGGAAAAAAATGCCCGCAATAAAAAATCGATTTCTTATTTGTAAAATAATGCTCACCAGTCTTTGTCTTTACTTTTGTTATAACCGCTTTTGTTTTTTCGCCCGTTTATTTTATCCCTTGTTTTTTTCTCTTGATCTTTTAAAGCATCCAACATTCTTTGTGCTTCATCTTTGCTCATGGAAGGATTTTGTTGTTGATCTTTTGAAGATTGTTTGTCTTGATTTTGTTGATTTTGTTTTTGTTGTTGATTTTTTTGCGGTTGCGGTTTTTGTTGTTGATTTTTATTCTGATTATTCTGATTTTGTTTTGGTGGAGGTTGTTGTGCTTTTAATTTTGATTGAGCATACGCAAGGTTATATCTAGTTTGTTCATCATTCGGATTGAGTTTCAATGCTTCTTTATATGCGTTGATACTTTCTTGAAGTTTATTTTGTTGCAACATGGAATTTCCAAGATTGTGCCATGAACGTGAGGCTGAATCGGCATTAGTGCTTGCTGTTGCATTAGCATATGCTTTTTCTGCTTCATCATATTTCTTTTGTCGATACAAAGCATTCCCTAGATTATAATTTGCAGTGGCATGATTGGTGTCTTTTTCAGCACCTTCCTGGTAATATTTTTCAGCAGTTGCGAAATCATTTTTCTTAAAACTTTCGTTGCCTTTACGTGTATTAGACCAGCCATCTTTTGGAGGCGCAACAATTTGCTGTGCATCCAAATCAAGATTGAATGCCACTATAAAAAACAAAAAGAGAATTCTCTGTATCATGATTTTCGTACATTAAATGCGTTGCGATTTCCAGCTGGAAGAAATGCTTCAACCAAAAACAAAATAGTGGCAAGCAATAAAATCCAAGGGTAGAGTGGCGTAAAGCTGGTATACCTTGTTGATTCTTTTGTTGTTTTATTAAGTCCTTGAAGCAAACTATAAACCTGATTTATGCCAAGATCTGCATTGGAAGCACGGACATAAATGCCTCGACCTTCCTGTGCAATATCTTTTAAGACTGTTTCATCCAGTTTTGAAATAATTTCTTTTCCATCTTCATCTTTTTTATTTCCAGCGGGTTTTCCAGCGCCATCAAATTCAGGAATAGTAGTTCCGTCCGCAGTGCCAATTCCTATGGTACAAACAATCACCCCTTTTTCGGCAGCTCTTGTTGCAGCTTCCGTTGCATTATCCTCATGGTTTTCTCCATCCGAAATTAATATTATTGCTTTTCCTCGTTCTTGGTCGTTTTGTCCGAACGAAACTAATGCATTATCAATAGCAGCGCCAATAGCAGTTCCCTGCATTGTAATCATATCGGGTGAAACAGATTGCAATAACATTTCTGCAGCAGAATGATCATCCGTTAATGGCAAACAGGTGTAGGCCTGTCCAGCAAAAACGGTCACACCCAAACGGTCAGTTGTCATTGTTTCTATCATTGAAGAAAGCGCAAGTTTTGCTCGCTCAATTCTGCTGGGTTGAATATCGTTGGCCCGCATACTATTTGAAACATCGAGCACTACCATCACATCAATCCCGGTGGATTTGATATTTTCTTTTCCTCCAACAATCATTGGTCCGCTTATCGCAAAAATTAAAAGAACAGTCCCTGAAATGAATAAAATGAAATGCCATCTTTTCAAAGATGCATTATTGCCAATCAATAATTGATCTGTAAAAGCACTTTCGGAAAATTTACGAAGTCGTTCTTCTCGTTTGCTGACGGATCGAAACCATAGCAAAGCAATCGGTATAATAACCAATAGCAGCAACAATAACCATGGATGTTCAAAGCTCATGTAAGACTGTCGAATGTAGTATAACGTAAAACAAATTCAAGCACGATGAAAAAAAGCGCTGCTAACAAAAAAGGTAAATATTCTTCCTGATGTTGTTCCGTTCCTTTTTTATCAAATTCACTTTTTTCCATTTTATTGATTTCAGAATAAATATTTTCCAGACTTCTTCCATCAGAAGCTCTGAAATATTTTCCTCCGGTAGTATTTGCAATTTGTATTAACGTGCCTTCATCAATGTCGACATCCTGATATTGTTGAACATAACTTCCATCTGGATTCTGCATGGTTGGTGTTAATACTTTTCCTTGTGTTGCGCCCATTCCAATAGTATAAACACGAATGTTGAACGTTTTTGCAATTCGTCCTGCATCTAAAGGTTGAATCGTTCCCTTGTTGTTTTCCCCATCTGTAATTAAAACAACAATCTTGCTTTTAGCTTTGCTTTCTTTTATTCGCTCCACACCTTTTGCAAGACCCATTCCGATAGCGGTTCCCATATCAAAATCGCCCTTGTTCGTTTCAATGTTAGTGATGAGCAATTTTAATGCTTCATGATCAGAAGTTAATGGACAAACTGTAAATGCTTCTCCACTAAAAATGACCACTCCAACGCGATCATCGGGACGTTCATCAACAAAATGAATTGCTTCCAATTTTGCTGCTTCCATTCTAGTTGGACGAAAATCAGAAGCATCCATACTTGGTGAAATGTCGATGACTAACATGATATCAATTCCTTCTCCGTGTTTTTCTTTGAAACCGGTTTTAGATTGTGGACGGGCTAATGCAAGAATTAAAAATACTAATGTGAATAATCGAAACACATATAAACTAACTTTCCATTTTACAATTGAAGGTGTTTTTATTCCTTTTAAATATTGAAAAGAGGAAAGCGAAAGCGCTGGTCGACCTTTGCCACCGAAATAATAAAATAAAATAGCCACTAAAAGAACCAATGGCAAAAACCAAAGTATCCAACTCCATGAGAAAATTATATTGCGCCACCAGTCCATCATTGTTCAATTGGTTTTGGTGGTTCTGGAATCATTGCAGTAGCTTGAACAAAATTCATAGCTAGTTGTAAAACATTTTCATTTTCTTCGTTCAGAGGAATTCCTTTTGCGAATTTTACCATATCTGCAGTTCGTAAAACTCTTTCCAGTTGCATTACAGCACTTGCATCAACTCGTTTATTATTCAGCGTATAAATAATTTCTCCAGTAGTCATTTCCTTTGCATGAATTTTATAACGATCCACTATCCATGCGCGAAGAATTTCTGTCAATGCCATGTGATAGGATTTTAATTCGCCATGCATCCAAGGTTGCTTTCTGCCTAATTCAGCTAATTGTTCCAATACTTTTTCGTGTGGTAACAAAGTCTTGGTGAATGCGGGTAAAATCGGAACGTTTTTATTTTTTCGCATACGGTAAAAAACGAAGGCAATAATACCCAGTAGAATTATTCCGCCACCGATCCACCACCATAAATGATTTGAACTTTTAGTTTCATCCACTACGGGTGCATCAGGAACGTTGTAAATATCTTTAATGTCTCTGATTGGTTTTGTTGTATCCACTGGTACAGAAACAACATGAATAAATTGAGCTTGTGTTTCTATTGTGTCAGTATTGACAATAAATTTCTGTGCTGGAATTAAATAGTAACCGGAGTCGAAAGCAGTAATAAAAAGTGAGCGGCTTTGTTCATATAAAACAGAAGCACGATTTGCTAGAATTGTTTTTATACTATCTGCTTTAATAATTTCAAGTCCGCGACTTAAAGTGTCTTTGAATTCTGGCCATGTTACAACTGATTTCTTTGAACCTTCCTGATAACGGACAGCTAGTTTTAATTCAACTTGTTCACCGATTTTCATTTCAATTTTCATCAAAACCGCTTCTGCATCTGCTGATTGGGCATAAGTGAAGTGGCCGCTGAAAAGCAACACAATAAAAAATAATATGACTTTAAATTTTGTCATTAACCACGTTTTTCTCTTTTACGAAACAAGGCAGAGAGAATTTTTATATAATGATCACCTGTAGCAATATGTGCAGAATCTACTCCGCTTTTCTTGAAAAGATCGTCTAACCAAAGGCGATGCATTTTTGCTGTTCTTGCATAACGTTCGCGTACTTGCGCGTCCGAAGTATTTACCCATTGCAATTCTCCACTTTCAGAGTCTATCAATTGAACTAAACCGATATCCGGCAATTCCAATTCACGTCGATCATAAATGTGCAATGCCACAACATCATGTCTTCGATTTGCAATTTTCAATGCATCTTCAAATGCACCACTCATAAAATCAGAAATTACAAAAACGATACATCTGTTTTTTATCGCGTTCGTGCAATATTCCAATGCAGAAGATAGATTTGTACTTTTTCCTTTTGACTTAAATTCCAAGGATTCTCTAATAATGCGAAGAATATGTGATTTCCCTTTTTTTGGTGGAATAAATTTTTCTACCACATCGCTAAAAAAAATAACTCCTGCTTTATCATTATTCTGCATGGCAGAAAAAGAAAGAACTGCTGAAAGTTCAGTGATCAAATCTTTTTTTAATTGAGTGTGTGTCCCAAAAGCACCAGAATAACTAACATCTACCAACAGCATAACAGTTAATTCCCTTTCTTCTTGAAAAACTTTTACATAGGGATGATTAAATCGTGCAGTTACATTCCAATCAATAGTTCTTACTTCATCTCCAGGTTGATATTCTCGTACTTCAGAAAAAGTCATTCCACGTCCTTTGAAAGCACTATGATATTCACCAGAAAAAACCTGATTTGTAAGACCACGTGTTTTCAGTTCAATGTGCCGGACTTTTTTTAGAATATCGCTTGTTTCCATAGAGAAAAGGTAAAATGTAAACGGTGACAAGTTGATTTTACTTTACACTTGCCGCTTGCTACTTTTCACTATTTAGGGTACCTGTACTACTGCGAGAACGTCACGAATGATGTTTTCTGTCGTGATATTTTCAGCTTCCGCTTCATACGTTAATCCAATTCGGTGACGAAGCACGTCGTAAGCAACAGCGCGAATATCATCAGGGATCACGAAGCCACGATGTTGGAGGAAAGCGTATGACTTTGCAGCTTGAGCAAGACTAATGGAAGCACGAGGAGAACCACCGAATGAAATCATCGATTGTAATTTCTGTAAGCGGTATTCTTGCGGGAATCGTGTTGCAAAAACAATATCAACAATATATTTTTCGATTTTCTCATCGAGATATACATCTTGCACCACTTTGCGAGCACGAAGAATATCTGCAGGTGTAAGAATAGGTTTTGGTGGAATTCGAACAGCAGATAATTGTTGACGAATGATGGCTTGTTCTTCTTCACGCGTTGGATATTTTATTACCACTTTCAACATGAAACGATCTACTTGTGCTTCTGGAAGTGGATAAGTTCCTTCCTGCTCAATTGGATTCATCGTAGCAAGAACAAGAAAAGGATCCGGTAATTTAAAAGTTTCATCTCCAATAGTTACTTGTCTTTCTTGCATGGCTTCCAACAATGCACTTTGAACTTTTGCTGGAGCTCGATTTATTTCATCAGCAAGAACAAAATTTGCAAATACCGGTCCTTTTCGAACTGTAAAAGAATCCTGTTTCTGATTGTAAATCATCGTTCCAACTAAATCGGCTGGAAGTAAATCAGGAGTGAACTGTATGCGGGAAAAGTCGGCATCTATGGTTGACGCGAGCGATTTCACAGCTAAGGTTTTCGCAAGACCAGGAACTCCTTCGAGGAGAATATGTCCATTGGAAAGTAAAGCGATGAGCAATCGCTCAATCATTGTTTTTTGTCCAACGATCACATGATCAAGTTCAGTGTTGATTTTTTCAACAAATGCACTTTCTTCTTTGATTCTTTCGTTCAGAGCTTGGATGTCGGTGGTGGTCGCAGGATTCATAATTTACAGGGATTTTCTGTGTTTTCAAAGGTAAGTACAGCTAATGTGAAGAAAGGAAGTCTCTTCTAAAAAATTGTTAACGGTTTTATTATGAAAGAAGCGAATTTTGATCATTATTTTCCTGAAAAAACATGAATTTCAATAGGGAAGTAGATGTAATTTCTGTTTTGTCTCAAATTCTTCTTCAATTTTCCTGTAAATTTGCAAGTGGAAATTCAAGATCCTTCAGTAACCGAAGATGTCTACCCAGGTCCTTTAACTCGCTATTTCCTGCGACTTTCTTACAATGGAACAGAATTTTCGGGTTGGCAGTTTCAGAAGAATGCAATTTCTATTCAACAAACGATCAACGAAAAAATGAGTATGCTTTTTCATGAGCATATTGAAGTTACTGGTTGTGGAAGAACGGATTCGGGTGTGCATGCTCGAAAATATTATGCACATTTCATGAGTGAAAAGGAAGATCTTGAAGATAATGCGAAAATGATTTTTCGTCTGAATAAAATCCTTCCATTGGGAATTTCAATTCAGCAAATTAAAAAAATGCCAGAAAAGGCACATGCAAGATTTCACGCTTATTCCAGAACTTACGAATACCACATTTGTAGATTGAAAGATCCATTCGGACCATTTTTACATTGGTCCATGCATGATGCTTTAAATGTAGAGGCAATGAATGAAGCGGCGAAAGTATTGATGCAGTATGAAGATTTTGTTGCTTTCAGTAAAACTTCAGATGTAAAAACTACCATTTGTAAATTGACAAAAGCAGAATGGTCAGTGAAAATAGGAGAGAAGGGCACTGCCGAAGAAGGAAAACCAATTGGTTATGTTTTTGAAATTTCAGCAAATCGATTTTTGAGAAATATGGTTCGTGCAATTGTAGGAACATTAATTGATGTAGGAAGAGGGAAATCTACGTTGGATGATGTGCATCGAATTGTTCAATCCAAACAACGTTCACAAGCTGGTACTTCAGTTCCTGCCAATGGACTTTTCCTTACCGATGTTAAATATCCTGCAGAATATAATTTGTAGGAACAATTGAATACTTAGTTAATAGATTACAAGATATATGAGTGCAGTCAGCGGAAAAACATTTGATTGGAGTTTGCTTCGAAGAATTCTAAGTTACACAAGACCTTATAAAGGTTTGTTTTCACTTGGAATCTCTTTGACTATTACACTTTCTTTTCTTTCTGTCGTTCGCCCACTTTTGATTCGTCATGCCATGAATTCATTCGTTTATGTTGGCGAAACAAATATTCAGAAGGATTTTTTGTTGCATCAGTTATGGTTTTTTTGTGCTTTGCTTTTTGGATTTCTGATTTTGGAATCTATTCTTCAATTTATCAATGGATATAGTACAAGTTTACTGGGCCAACATATTGTCCGTGATTTACGTTTACAAACACACAAAAAAATTATTCATTTTAAATCGCGTTATTTTGATCAGACGCCTATCGGGATGTTGGTAACCAGAGTGGTTTCTGATATAGAAGCTATCAATGATGTTTTCTCTCAAGGATTTATTGTTATCGCTGGCGATATGTTGACGATCATCGTTTATTTAGGAGCGATGTTATATGTAGATTGGAGAATTACACTTGTAGTACTCACCACAGTGCCGATAATGTTTCTTGCCACTTGGTGGTTTAAGAATGCAGTTAAAGCTTCATTTACAGATGTGCGAAATCAAGTTTCCAGACTGAATACATTTGTTCAAGAACATATTACTGGAATGAAAATTGTTCAGGTTTTCAATCGTGAAGAGGTGGAAATGGAACGCTTTCGTGAAATCAATAAAAAGCATCGTGATGCAAATGTCCGTTCTGTGCTTTACTATTCTATATTTTTTCCCGTTGTAGAAATTCTGGTTTCCATTTCTTTGGGTCTATTAGTTTGGTATGCGGGAGTGCGCATATTCGGACACTTTGCAAATCCAGGCGATGTTACTTTTTTTGTTTTATTGATAAATAATTTTTTCCGTCCTATTAGAATGTTAGCTGACCGAATCAATACACTTCAGATGGGAATGGTTTCTTCTGAACGTGTTTTTAAAGTGATTGATACCGATGCTGTAATTGCAGACAACGGAACTTTTGATGTAAAAGATTTACATGGAAATATTTCATTTCATGATGTGTGGTTTGCATACAATGAGGAAGATTTTGTTTTGAAAGGAATTTCATTCGAAGTGAAGGCTGGTGAAATGATTGCTATAGTTGGATCAACGGGATCTGGAAAGACTTCCATGATGAATTTATTAACGCGGTTTTATGAATATAATAAAGGTGAAATATTAATTGATGGAAAGAATATTCGCGAATACAAATTAGAATCGTTACGTAGTAAAATAGGATTAGTTCTTCAGGATGTTTTTCTTTTTTCAGATACAATAATGAACAACATTACGCTTCGTAATCCTGAAATTTCGAAGGAAAAGGTAATTGAAGCCGCCAAAATTGTGGGAGCTCATGATTATATTTCTAAACTACCCGGAGGATATGATTTTGATGTTCGCGAACGAGGAGGTATGCTTTCAGTAGGTCAACGTCAACTTATTGCTTTTATAAGAGCTTATGTTTATAATCCAGGAATTCTTATTTTGGATGAAGCAACTTCCTCAATTGATACGGAATCTGAATTACTGATTCAACAGGCAACAAAAACCTTAACCAAGGGACGAACTTCCGTAGTCATTGCTCACCGACTCGCTACCATTCAAAATGCAAATCGAATTCTTGTTATTGAGAAGGGGGAAATTATTGAAACGGGTTCCCATCAGGAATTAATCAAGAAAGAAGGGCAATATAAACGCTTATTTGACTTGCAATTTAAGGAGGATCTTGTGTCCTGAAAATTTTCATTACCTAAAGTGACCTTCATCAGTGAATTTATAGACAAGAAAAGTGTAATTTAGTTTTATGGCGCACGATAACAAAGACGATGAAATTCCGGATTGGAGCAAAGTGATTGAAAAAGTCAATGAGCATGTAGATACCCGCATGCAATATCTACGACTTTTGATTACAGAAAAAGTAGCCATCATGTTTTCAAAAATGGGAAGCATGTTTATTCTGATTGGTTTATTTGTTTTGTTTTTCTTGTTTATTAGTATTTCAGGTGCTCTTTGGATTGGTAAGTATTATGAAAATTACGCTCTTGGTTTTTTGATGGTGTCTGGTTTTTATTTTTTGATAGCCATCGTTTATCTTTTATTTAGACATTCCTTTTTTGAGAAAAAAATGCAGGACACCGTAGTGAATTCACTTTATCCTGAAAATGAAGAGGAGGATGAAGATGAGTAAGCCAAGGATGACAGGAATGCGAAAGCTACGAAAGGAGAAGGTTCGCCTACAGGAAAAAATAGCTGATGAAAAAATTGGTCTCTATAAGGAACTGGAGAATTATAAAAATTCACTTTGGCCATTTCGAGTATATAATAATTTCAAAAAAACAGCAGAGGCATTATCCGAAAATAAATTATTGATTATCGGCGCTCAACTTGCGTATGCCGCTTTAAATGCAAAAAAGGAGAAAAAAGAAGAGACGGAAAATGCAGAAGGAAAACATGGCCTTGTGGATTTTCTAAAAGATGTTGCGAATAAATTTATTCAGCAATATGCAAAGCAGGATGAACCAGAAAAGGATAATTAATTTTCCAACATTCCCATTTTGGGTTTGGGTAATTCAAAAGCCTCCATTGCGTCAATCATTCTAAGATCCATTAATGTTTTTCCGTTCTCCAACGTACTGAACATCGGAATAAATTTCCGTCCTATTTTTATTTCTGAATTTTCATACGATGTTCGCGAATAAATGGTTTGAGAAAAAGTATCATCGAATGCTTTTAACATAACTATTAATTCAATTTTCAATTCTTGGATATCATTCTCTGTTAATCCAAAAAGAGGACTTTCTTCATCAATAGGATGAACGATTGTCCAACTACTTGGGAATAGATTGATTTTATTTCTTTCTAATTTCAATCTCGTGAAAGATCTGTTCGGTGCATCTTTTTCAAACCAGGCCATGGTTACATCAACTTCTACTTCCAACAATTGATTTCGTCGCATGTTTGCAGTTCTAAACATTAGTCCAGAAATTTCTTTATAAGGCGCTACGATTGCATGATCACTATAAATTAATTTTGCTTGTGGTCTTGAAAATCGTCCATATAATAAACCAGTTGCAAGAGCAAAACTAAGTAAGCCAATCATAGATTCTATAGCAGCAACTCCACTTGCTTCCATTCCTATGGGTGCAACTCTACCATAACCAAGTGTAGTTAGTGTTTGTGAGCTGAAAAAGAATGCTTCTGTAAATTGATGAAGAGAATCCATTCCTTCTGGAATTCCTGCAAGATGTTGCATGCCAATGAAAAAATAAATTCCAGCAAAAAGAATGTTTGCAAGAAGATAACCAGTAAGAATCATGAGGATGAATTTTGTCCACGACATAGTAATCAATCCATGAAAAATTTCATAGGGTCGAAATCGCGGCTCACCAACACGTTCGATATTGAAGGAACCGTCTTTGTTCATGCTACGATCATTGGTGGCTTTGGTGCCAAAACCCAGATCGTCATTACTTCCACTTTTCTTTATACGCATTATTTTTTTATTTTATTCGAATTGTAAAATTACCACTTAAAATATGCACGGCAAACTGTCCACGTAATTAACAAACCATCTGCGAGAGCAATAAAGGCAAATAATCGTTTTACTCCTTTATTCGGAATCCATTGTGCAAGAAAAGGACCTAATCTGCCACCCCACATACAACCGAGCACAGTAAATATTGCCATTTCCCAAGGAACTCCTCCAAAATAAAATGCATGAAGTGAAGCCAGCAAGATTGAATTGATAGAAAGTAAGGTAACACCAAGTCCAATTGACTTATTAGGAGTTAAACCATAAGCAATCATGCAGAATGCTGCAATTATTTCTCCTTCGCCGATTGCTACCCATCCAGTAATTAATCCACCAATAATAGACATAATAAAAACTGGAATCATTGCGCGTTGCGGTAAATCTTCAAGTTGACCTTTCTTATTTAAAGTGAGTAGTGTCAAAATGCCTGTGAGAATTGCAATCGGACCAAAAAGTCCTTTAACTATCATTGGCTGAGGATGGAAAATAAAAGTAGAAATGAGTGTGCCGATAATCAAGGAAGGAACAGTCCACTTTAATAATTTCAATGGAACTTCTTTTCTCGCGATCCAACCTGATGCGCCACTTGTCATTCCGATTGCTTGAGAAACAAATGCGAGTTTTAATGAAGAGACAGGATCAATATGATAGAAAAACATTAAGACTGGAATGAAAATAAGTCCGCCACCAATGGAAGTTATGTTACCAATAATTCCTCCAGCCACACCAACAAAAATCAATGGCCAGTTTCTTGAAGCAATTTCTCCTGGATTTTTAAATGCTAGAAAAAAAGTGATGATTAATCCGATTGATATAATGACCAGCATCGGAGTTACATAACGAAAACGTTTTTCCTTTATAAAAGTTTCAGTTGGAGTAATTGAAATTGCCATTGATGAAAGATAATCAATTCAATTAAAGTTTCTCTTTCAAATATTTCCCTGTATCAGAAACTTTACTCTTAGCCATTTCTTCAGGCGTTCCTTCAAAAACAAGATTTCCGCCTTCATCGCCGCCTTCAGGACCTAAGTCAATTACCCAATCAGAACATTTTACAACTTCCATGTTATGTTCAATAATTAAAATGGAATGACCTTGAAGAATTAATGCGCTAAACGCATCCAATAATTTCCGTATGTCATGAAAATGTAAACCTGTAGTAGGCTCATCAAAAATAAATAGCGTTGTTGCTTGATTATTTCCTTGTGAAAGAAAAGATGCAAGCTTGATTCTTTGTGCTTCACCACCACTGAGTGTATTGGAAGATTGTCCTAAATGAACATAACCAAGTCCTGTATCTTGCAATGGTTTTAATTTTGCAACAATCTTTTTTCCTGATAAAGTCCCATCTGCAAAAAATTCTACTGCTTCATCAATGGTCATTTTCAGAATGTCGGCGATGTTTTTTCCGTAATCAGGTTCTGAAGGTCTTGGATTATAAATTACTTCTAAAGTCTCTTCTTTGAAACGTTGACCTTTACAATTGTCGCATAATAAATGCACATCTGCCATGAATTGCATTTCAACAGTTACCGTACCTTCTCCTTCACAAACTTCACATCTTCCTCCATCTACATTGAATGAAAAATGAGATGGTTTATAGCCACGCATTTTTGAAAGTGGTTGATCTGCATATAAAGAACGAATTTCATCATACGCCTTTACATAAGTAACAGGATTCGAACGAGATGATTTTCCAATCGGATTCTGATCCACAAATTCTACAGCAGCTATATGATGGAAGTCGCCTTTTAATGCATCAAATTGTCCAGTCTGTTCTCCGTAACCTCCCAAATGTTTTTGAATGGCAGGATATAAAATTCGTTTTACTAATGTTGATTTCCCCGAACCACTGACGCCTGTTACAACCGTCATAACATCAAGTGGAAACTTTACAGTTATATTTTTTAAATTATTTTCGCGAGCTCCTTGAATTTCAATAAAGGATTTCCATTTTCTTCGCTTTGTTGGAATCGCAATTTTTTCTCTGCCTGTTAAATATTTTGCGGTTAGACTTTTTGCTTTAAGTAAATCTTTATGTGTTCCTGCGAATACAACTTCTCCTCCCAATGTTCCGGCCATCGGACCCATATCTACCATTACATCACTCGCACGCATTATTTCTTCATCGTGTTCAACAACAATTACAGTGTTGCCGATGTCTCGTAAGGCCAATAGAACACGAATTAATCTTTCTGTATCGCGGGGATGTAATCCAATACTTGGCTCATCTAAAATATACATCGAGCCAACAAGAGAACTTCCTAAAGAAGTGGCAAGATTAATTCTTTGCGATTCACCACCCGAAAGAGTAGAGGAGAGGCGATTCATTGTAAGATAACCCAAGCCTACATCTGAAAGAAAACGAAAACGATTCGTAATTTCTGTAAGCAACCGTCTCGAAAGTTCTTTCTCTTCTTCTTTAATCTTTAATTCTGTAAAAAATTTATAAGCATCTTTCACCTGCATCAAAACAATATCACTGATCGACTTGTCAGCAAATTTTACATAATTCGCATCTTTCCTTAATCGGGTACCGCGACAGTCAGGACAAGTTGTTTTTCCACGAAAACGTGAAAGCATAACTCTGTATTGAATTTTGTAACTCTGAGTTTCGAGAAATGTGAAAAAATCATTCAGTCCTGAAAAATATTTATTGCCTGTCCATAAAACTTCTTTTTGTGCTTTGGAAAGTTCATTGAATGGCTTGTGAATAGGAAAATCGAATTTATAAGCATGCATCAGCAACTTATCTTTCCATTCACTCATTTTTTCACCCTTCCAACAGGCAATTGCTTCTTCGTATATGGAAAGATTTTTATTCGGAATCACTAAATCCGGATCAACACCGATTACTGTTCCGAAACCTTCGCACATTTTGCATGCGCCAATTGGATTATTGAAACTGAAAAAATGCACGCTTGGTTCCTCGAAAATTATTCCATCCGCTTCAAAGCGATTTGAAAATTGAATTCGATTTTCGTTTGAAGGAACATTTCCTTCTTTCGACTTTTTAGCTGGTACCTTTTTCGATGCAATTTTTTTCGCTGCTGCCTTTTTTACAATAATTGGTTCAGCTTCTTCCTTAGCTATTATTTTCTCAATAATTAAATCACCATCTCCTTCGTAAAAAGCTGTTTGTACTGAATCCGCTACACGTGAAGCAAATTCTTCATCATTCGGATTAACAGAAAAACGATCGATAACAATACAGATTTCTTCTTTTGCGGAAAGCGATGAAACATTGATTTCATTTAACTTCAGAATTTCACTTTTATAAAGTATTCGTGTGAAGCCTTGTTGTAATAAAAGTCCAAGTGTTTCTTTAAGTGTTTTATCCTTTTTCTGTTTGAGCGGTGCAAGTAAAATTAGTTTTGTATCAACAGGTAAAGCTAGAATCGTATCAACTACATTCGTAACTGTATGACGTTTTACAATTTTCCCTGAAACTGGAGAATATGTTTTTCCTGCACGAGCGAAAAGCAATTTTAAATAATCGAATATCTCAGTTGAAGTACCAACAGTTGATCTTGGATTCTTTGTATTTACTTTTTGTTCAATAGCGACTGCAGGCGATATTCCTTTGATATATTCTACTGCAGGCTTTTCAATTTTACCTAAAAACTGCCTTGCATAAGCAGAAAGACTTTCCACATAACGACGTTGTCCTTCGGCAAATAAAGTATCAAAAGCAAGAGAGGATTTCCCTGAACCTGAAAGTCCGGTAATGACAATAAACCGATTTCGCGGAAGTGCGAGATCTACATTTTTAAGGTTATGCATTTTTGCACCCTTGATAACGATGTATTGTTTCGGATTATAGGACTCTATCGGATCAGCCACATTTCTGTTACCTAAATTCTGATTTTCAGGAATGCAAAATTACGCCATTAATTCCTATAAAATAAGAATGGCAATGGGAATTCGTCAGAGCAATTAATTTATTAGAAAACCTTGGATATTTTTCTAGTTGTCGAAACACCATCAACGACTATCGTGAAAAAGTAAACTCCAACACTTAAATATCTAATATCCATCACAAGGTTTTGATTTCCACTTGGCAACTCGTGGTCAATCGGAATTGAAATAAGTTTTCCCTGCGCATCTGAAATGGAAATTTTTACTGGACATGAATTTGTACAATAGAACTGGAACTGAATATAATTCTGTGCTGGATTCGGAAAAACAAGGACTTCGGAAGAATGAGGGATTTCGGGAACACTTGTATAGGGTGGAAAAGTAATTTTCCAGAGATCGCCACCGCCATTTTCAATTACGTACAAAACGTTTCCTTTTAATTCTGCATCTACCGGCAAATAAAATCCCTCCACAATATTTGAAGTGGTCATGGTATAATTATCTATCCCAGCATTGTAAGTAAGTTTCAATTGAACGAGTTCTCTTGAAGGATCAACAAAGGGACCTGGCGTGCCCCATGGTGCAAGTTGTGAATAACCAGCACTGTCACCACCGGGCATAAAACTCAATACAAAACCATGACCTCTATATGGAGATGCGATCAAACTATCTCTGTCAAATACTAATCCTAACGGTGAGCGATGAGAAGTGAAAGAAGTTATATAAGTTCCTTCATCACTTGCATTTTTAACCTGTCCTGTAATTGAATCGCGATAAAAATCAGCAGCATTTCCATAATTTCTAACAGGCTCAGTAAAAATAGTTCCAACAGGTATTGCTGGAAAAGTTGGATCATCTGCAAACCAACCTGCAAGAAATCCTCCACTCAAATGATTCACTAATGGATCTTGATTCACGTCGTAGGGTGAATTCATTAGTGGATTATAGTTGCCGCCCATTCTCCAAGGAAATCCATAATTTTTACCCTTCCTCATCCAATTTAATTCTTCAGGATCATCTCTTTCTCCAGAATTATCAATTGCAAATAATGTATCATTTCCGTCCCAAGCCATATCATATGCATTTCGAGTTCCCCAAGCGAATACAAATCCACTGTTGTCTATTAATATAGAATCATTAGGAAGAATTGCACCGATCGTATTTATTGGAAATCTAAAAATGCGGGTGGTAAGAGGTACTTCCCTATATCCAGGCCATGCATTATTATTCGTTCGAATTTCTCCTAAATGTGTTCTTGCTCCACTTGAAACAAAAATAAAATTTCCAGAAGGATCAATATTTACATCTGTAAATCCATGATCACCACCTGAACTTGCAGTAGGATATGGAGCAGTTGTAGCAATATCAATCCATACTCTGCTGCCATTTGTTTGCATTACTCCTTTTACAATTTTTCCAATTCCTGTGGTTGACGACCAATTGTTTCCTGCTAAATACAAAACACTGTCGCGAAAACACAAACCTTGGACCGAAGTAATACCATGATCTACTGCTGTATATTTTAGGGTATCGGATGCTGCGCCTGTAAGGGGAATAAAAACTTCGTAAATATCTCCGGCAATTGTCGTAAAAAACAAATTTCCACTCAAAGGATCAAGCGCCATTTTTGTGACACCCTGTGGAACTGATAAAACAGAATCAACCGTAATTCCTGAAACTAGTGGGAAAACACGTTGAGCTCTCAAAAAGAAGGAATTAAGAACAAAAATTGTTAGAATAAATAAAGAGATTCTATATTTTTCTTTCATTGCGATCCTATGTGGCTAGAAATTCAAAAGTAACCTTATTTAAGCGTATTTTTTTGGCAAGGAAAATTCGGCACAAGGTTTGTCATGTAACTTTAAGTAACTATATTTGTTCAAGACGGTAGAAATGCCGGTGGTTGTTTGATAAAATTATTGTGTTAAACGCAACTTTTTTTCTTAATCACCGTTAAATACCGAATAGATAAATCTCATAATTGTTCCACCCGGTCAGTAAAATGACCATTAATACAGGTAAAGTATAGCGCAAATCTCTACGTTTTTCACCAGTCTGAATAAGATAAATCCAAAACGGAGGTTAACATGCGCAATGCTCAATTACAAGACCATGAATTGGTCGACCTGTACATCAAAGGGAACGAATCCTGCCTAGAAGAATTAATTGCCCGCCACAAGAAACGTGTTTTCTCGTACGTAATGATGGTTGTTCGCGATCGTCATTTGGCCGAAGACATCTTTCAGGACACGTTTATTAAGGTGATACAAACCTTAAAACGAGGCTGTTATAACGACGAAGGAAAGTTCTTGCCATGGGTTTTGAGAATCGCACATAATCTTGTCATTGACCATTTTCGTCGCGTTAAGCGTATGCCTTTGGTCGACGCCGGCGAAGATTTCGACATATTTTCGGTTCTGACCTTACGTCAGGGAAATGCAGAAGATAAAATTGTGCGGAAGCAAATTCGTTCTGATGTAAGAAAGGCGATTGAGAAATTGCCTCACGAACAGCGTGAAGTTCTGATCATGCGACATTACCTTGATATGAGCTTTAAGGAAATCGCAGATACCACTAATTGCAGTATTAACACAGCTTTGGGAAGAATGCGATATGCTTTAATTAACCTCAAAAAGTCACTCGAACATCAACATATTGCCCTGTCTGCTTAATTGTTTCTCGATGCATCGTTAATCAATCCAAGCCTAAGGGCGATTTCAACACCATCAGAGAGAACCGTTCCGATTAGTTTCGGAGCGGTTTTCGTTTTTTTTAGAATTCATACAATAAGTCCTTGAATACTGTCGTTTTACATGTATAAACCAAAACACATTCTCCCGAATGATTAAAAACTCTACTCTGAAAATTATGAACCTCGGAATAAACAGTGAAGATCTTCTTCGCTATTCAAACGGGGAGCAACTGGAAGAACCAAGACAGCATGTTATTGATAATCTGCTTCGTTTTTCAAAGTCTCTGGAAGTGAAATCCTCCGAAATGATCGGAAAAATAGAGACGGTATCGAATTAAAAAAAGCCAACTCTTTATTAAACCTGATCTAAGTCGATCAGGTTTTTTATTTGTAATTCGAACAAAATTTCCTACCATTATCTGTCTTATCTCAGGTGCCTGACAACTTTGTATCTTCGTAATACTTTGTCGCACTATATTCTCTCAAAAACCTCTTATATAAAAGGATTACAATGTTCAAAAGCATTGTTCTTCTATCGACATTATCCGCAATTGCGTGATCCTATTCCTCCTGCACGACAAGCTTTATTTAATCGGGGACATGATGTTGGAAATCTTGCTCGGAAATTATTTCCTGGAGGTACAGATGCAACAGCAAAGGTTGGCGCAAAATCATCCAAAGCTGTCAAACGCACACAAGAATTAATGGCGGCTGGTGAAAATGTAATTTATGAAGCGGCTTTTGTGCATGATGAAGTTTTGGTGCTGGTAGATGTGTTGGTGCGTGACGGCGAAAAATGGAAAGCTTACGAAGTAAAAAGTTCATTGCGCTTGAGTAAATCTTATTATCAGGACGCTTCACTTCAATATTATGTTTTAACTGGAACGGGACTTCCAATAAGCGATTTCTCATTGGTGCATGTGAATTCCGATTACGTTCGAAATGGAGCATTGGACCTGAATCAGTTTTTTGTGATTGTTTCTATAATGAAGCAAGCGAAAGAACAATTGGCTTCCATTATCGAAAAAATAAATTCGCATAAAGAGGTTTTAAGCGGTCCG
Organism: Bacteroidia bacterium; assembly: GCA_038237845.1. GTDB lineage: Bacteria > Bacteroidota > Bacteroidia > Palsa-965 > Palsa-965. The sequence goes on along the minus strand of JBBRYH010000014.1, from coordinate 29,194 downwards.
CAAATTCCGGAAGTTGCAATTGGTGAACAATGTTTTTCTCCTTACGAATGTGATTACCGCGGACAATGTTGGAAACATTTACCTGATGGAAGTGTTTTTGAATTGACGGGCATTAATCGTTCGGAACAAGCTCGATTATTTAAAGAAGGATATGTAACAACAGAACTTGTTCCCGAAGCAGAATCCTTGCCTTTGCTTGCACGATTGCAGGTCAAAACAAAAAAAACGCAAGAGGCTTTTATTGATAAAGAAAAATTGAAAGGATTTCTTGAGCCATTGGGAAATCATATTTTCTTTTTAGACATAGAAAATTTTCAACCCGCGATTCCTAAATATAACGGAACAAAACCTTTTGCAGCTTTACCTTTTGCATTTTCATTGCATGAACGGAAACCAGATGGAACTTTAGTTTATCATTCCTTCATTGCAGAATCAGGTCCGGATCCAAGAAAAGAATTCATTCAAAAATTTCTTGCACTAACAGAAGGAGAGTCAGTGATTCTTGCTTATGACATTACTGCTGAGCGTATGTCATTGAATTTATTGCGTCAACAATTTCCGGAATTTTCAATTGAATTAGAGCAACGTACAAAACGTTTGCGTGATTTAATGCAACCCTTTCAGCAGGGCTGGTACCACGGTCCGAAAATGAATGGATCTATATCTTTGAAAAGTGTGTTGCCTGCTTTGGTTCCGGGAATGGATTATTCACATCTCGCAATTCAAAATGGAAATCATGCGATGGCGATTTATGAAAAATTAGATAACGAAGATTTATTTTCCAGAGCAGAGAAATTGACTGCATTGGCTGAATATTGTGAACTAGATACGATGAGCATGGTGAAGATATTTGAGGTGTTGGAAAAATCAGTGGTGTAAGTTGTTAGCTACGTACACCACTAATTTTTTTTCAAACAGATGATCTCTACTTTTTATTGATCCTCGTAATTAGTAACATTGATTGTGAGCTCTTCACCTTTTGCAATCAATTCATAACTGAACTTCTTGTTGACTTTGCTGTGTGTTGTCGTTTCAATTATGTTTTTGTATTTCTCCCAAACTAATTTGTCCAATTTTTTATTATTTACTTTTACTTCTCGCCCATTGATGCTGAAGGTAAATTGATTCGCATCAGTTATCAGATGATCTTCTAAAAGTGAAGTTTTTAGCTTAGACACTAGAGAATCTCCACTTGTCATAGGACTAGGACCATCATTCGCAAAAGCCATTTCGACATTGTTCTCATTAAGTTCCTGAATCTTCTCTGTCTTTTCAATTCTATTTTGTCCATCGTTTTCTGTTTCAATATTTTCAATAATTACTGCCTGACTCGATTCATCAGAATTCTTTTCAGGAAGTGGCGGCAAGCTTGGAAGCTCAGTGGTTTTGGAATTCGGTTGTGGAGGTGAGGGTGGCAAAGGTGGTAGGGGTGGTAATGGAGCCATGTTGTTTTGGTCGTCATCCGTATTAATGATCACTCGTTTTTCTACTCTTACATTTTTTGCTTTTGTCTGAGGAGCTGGTAACGTGTCTCGGTTTTCAATCATGACGATTGTAACAACAGAATCTTTTTTCTGATGAGGTGTTTTTGTTCCATTGTCTTTAATGATTACAACTTTTTCCTCTTTATTCTGTTTTGGAGATACTGTGGATCTGGTTGTTGGTGTGTCTGCCAATAATGTAAGCGGTGGAACCAAATAGTTTTGTGCAATTTCATTTTTGTTTTGCATTTGTTGACTTATTTTTTCTGTCGGTTTGTGCAAATGGGACGCATGCAAATAAATAGAAATCAACGATACGCTTGATAGAGTAGTAATCATGGCTATGGAATTAAGATAAAATTTGTAAAATAATTTGTGTGTTCCTACTAATCCTTTTATTGCTGAAGCTGGAGCAATTCCAATGGCAACCTGTGCCAGAATAAATTGATGAATTTTGTCATGCGAAATTTCATCGGGCATTTCCCGTAGTTTCTGAAAAAGGTGATCTGTATTTCTATTCGTATTCATGGGATTTATAATAAAGTGAATAGCGATTTTGTTGAAAGTTTTTTCTTTTCAGATTGCCCATCCTCCATTAGCAACCGCACCTTGTCTCTTGCACGACTTAATCTCGTTTTAGTAGCTCCTTCAGTGGAATTTTGAATTTCTGCAATTTCCTCAATTGAAAATCCGCTGATTTCGAAAAGCAGAATTGCTTCCTTGTCTTTTACAGGTAATTTATTCAGCGCAAGATGTAAGTAATGAATATCCATGGCAGTTTCAGCATCAACTCCTGTTGCTTCTACTTTTCCGAAACCGTATTCGCTGAGTTTACCAGTGAACTTTTTCTTGCGCAATTGATTGCGCACAATATTATTTGCCGTTGCAAAGAGATAGCCCAATAATTTTTCTTTCTCGCGAATAGTTTCAAAACGTTGAAGCGTAGAAAGAACTGTTTCCTGTACAAGATCTTCCGTCTCCATAATCCCATAGGCATGGTTACTGCAATACTTTACAAACCTGCTGTGGATCGGCTGGTAAAGTTTTAAAAATGCCTCATGTTGGACTTCTGCCATTTCTTTATTCCGTGTTTCAGGTATAAAGTAGCTTGAATCGAGGAAAGGTTACAGTGAATAAATGTTAAAAAATAGATTTTGAAAAAAGTCTACCTCGGTAATTCAATTCCCTTCAATCTTCTGAACAAATTCACAGCGTACGTATCTGTCATTCCCGCTACAAATTCACATACACGTAAAATTCTCAAATATAAATCGCCTTCGCTGTTCTGTATAAACTGTGCAGGAAGTAAACTAATCACTTTTTCACTATATGGACGGGCCTTTCGTAAATTTTTTCCGTGAATGTGAAAATCATTGACAGCTGTAATAAATAAATCCAAAAGTTCTGCCACCACATTAAACCCTGCTGCTTCTATTTGTAAAACATTTTTGCTTCGATAAACCTGCGCCATTGAAATTTCATGGATGCGCTTCAACGGATTTGCAATTTCCCCATCCAGGATATCCACCAGCGAAAGGTCAAACTTTCCTTCACAAATATCTTTTTCTTTATCCAGAAATAAAGTCTTGCAGGCATTGATAAGCACGTTAATTGCTTTAGCACGCAAATAAGAAATCTTTTCGCGTTGATCCGTTACTGCTGCATATCGAACTGCATCAAAATCTTTCCCTACTACCTCTTTTAATAATTCTTCACCCGTTCTGAAGTCAATCAAACCAATTCGAATTCCATCTTCAAAATCTATAATACGATAACAAATGTCATCAGCCGCTTCAACTAAATAGGCGAGGGGATGACGATTAAAAGAATAATTTGTTAACTGATCAATTTCAAGATGCGTGAATAGTCGATTGAAAATTTCCGCTTCCGATTGAAAGTAACCATATTTTTTCTGCGAAACCTTTCCTTTAAATAATTCCGCATGTTCAATCAATTTATTTGCACGTGTCGGATATTTTGTAAACGCAGCTAAAGTGGTATAGGTAAGATTAATATTTCCACCAGAAGCTTCATTGTAATTTGTTAGAATTTTAAATCCATTCGCATTTCCTTCGAAGTTGGTCAGATCTGCCCATTTATTCGCATCATCTATTTTCGCTTCAAAAATTTTCCCATTTCCATTCGAAAAATAATTGCTGATACTTGATTCTCCCGAATGACCAAAAGGTGGATTTCCAATATCATGTGCCAATGCAGCAGTCGCACAAACTGCTCCGAAGTCTGAAGCATGTAAATCAGAAAGTTTATAGCGATCAATAATTACTTTCCCTGCAATTTTTCCTAACGAACGCGCCACGCAGGAAACTTCCAGTGAATGTGTTAATCGCGAATGAACAAAATCACTTTCCGGAAGTGGAATCACTTGTGTTTTATCCTGAAGTCGACGAAATGCAGAGGAAAAAACAACACGATCAAAATCACGTTCAAAATTTGTACGATCAGGTGTTGAAATCCGTTGTGGATTTTTATCGCCGATACGAGCTTCCGAAAAAAGAGTATACCAATTCATTTTTAAAATGATCTCCCTTGATTTTGTTCGTCTCGCTTTTTAATCCCGTTGAAAATACTGTTGATAATCGTAAGAACAATACTGAAAACCAAAGCTGACCAGAATCCATTCACATTAAATCCATCTACAAAATGATCAGCCAATAAAATAATTACTGCATTAATTACCAATAAAAATAATCCAAGACTCAATATAGTAGCAGGGATTGTCAGCAAAATAAAAATCGGTTTCACAACGGAATTTAAAAATGCTAAAACAAGCGCTAGGATAATTGCAGTTGTAAATCCATCTACCTGTACCATGCGATGTGGAAGCAAATAAGAGGTTGCTAACACGGCAAGAGTTGAAATAAGAATTCGGACAATGAAGTTCATTCTACGAAGGTAATTGGTAATTGGTAATTGGTGATTGGGACTGTGGTTTATTTTTGATTTTCTTTTATAACAGTTACATAAAAGACCAGCTATGGCCATTTAACAAACATTCACTGCCACTTATTCGAATAAACGAAGTCGAATGAGCAATCACCAATTTTTGGCACAGCCTTTGAAATAAGCTTATACAAGGAACTAATCCTTGAAAGGAATTACAAAATGAAAAACCTAATCTACTCTACAGCACTAGCAGCGATCATCGCATTGCCTGCATTCGCCATCAATTCTGAATTAAGTATTGGTATGGCTAATCAACAAAAATTTACAATGGCTTTCGACAATAATTTTTATGCAACGCCATCCACAACTTATAATGTCACGAATGTTTTGCCCGGTAATCATCATGTGCGTATGACAAGTGCTCCACAATTATTAAATGGATCCTGGTCAATTCCACAAATGCTTTTCGATGGTTTTGTAAATATTCCGGAGAATACGCGACTCACCGCTTACCCAATAAATTTTACACAACTGAACATTGTGAGTATTGTTCCATTAATTCAACAATCAGTTTATTACAATCCTTATGATCCCAATTATAATAACAACGGATACAATAATGGTAATCCATACGGCAACAACGGTAATCCGTACGGAACGGGATATAATTATGGGAACCCTTATGGAAATGGCTGTCAAAATCCATCTGGTTACCAAAACCCGAACTATGGATATGGAAACTACCCTCCCGTAAATTATGGAATGTCAACTGCAGATTTTTCTGCACTAAAAAATTCTATCAATGCGCAAAGTTTCGATAGCAGTAAACTTTCTATTGCAAAGCAGGCAATTTCAAGTAATACACTAACTGCAGCACAGGTAAAAGAACTCGTTGGAATCTTCGACTTCGATAGCAGTAAATTGGAAATTGCAAAGTTTGCTTATGGCAAAACAGTGGATAGAAATAATTATTATCAAGTCAATGATGCATTTACGTTTTCTAGTAGTATCGATGAGCTAGCAACGTACATAAATAACTATCACGCATAATATTTCGTAATTGCTGACCGCTCAGCAATGCGAACCGAAGACCGGGTTTTATGTAGCGTTTTTCTCGGTCCGAAAATCAAAGGGTCTCGACTTGTTCGGGGCCCTTTGTTGATTTTAAGTTTGTGCGAGAAAAGAAAATAAATAATATTTAAATTGTTAGGAGCATTGCATCTCATTTTTCTAGAGCTACTTTTCCCGCTTTCACCTTGACAGAGCTCGGCTCAATCGGGGCTATAGAATTATATCAACTATGCAAAGAGAAAATCCATCCTCAAAAAATGGCTTAAAGCAAAAAAGCAAAATGGAATTGATTTAATAATTCAAAATTCAAAATTCAAAACTCAAAACTCAAAACTCAAAATTCTACATTCATCATTCATCATTCAAAATTCAATGTTATCATCTCCGCGCATCGTTCCCCATCCATCGCTGCAGAAACAATTCCTCCCGCAAATCCTCCACCTTCTCCACAAGGAAATAAATTAGTGATTTGTGGATGATGCAATTTTTCTCTGTCACGGGGAATTCTCACTGGCGAAGAAGTTCTGGATTCAACACCCACAACAATTGCATCATTCGAAAGATATCCTTTCATCTTTTCTCCGAAAGCTTTAAATCCTTCCTGCAATCTTTTACCTATCGACTCAGGAAGTAATTCGTGCAGTGGTGCGGATAAAACTCCAGGTTGATAAGAGCAATCCGGCAATTGTTTTGAAAGTTTTCCTTTTACAAAATCTTCTAAAGCCTGCGCAGGTGCTGTTTGAGTTTTGCCACCTGCTTCCCAAGCCATTCGTTCTAAATCTTGTTGGTAACGTAATCCTGCAAATGCTCCGTGCTTTTTATATTCGGTTAGTTCCAGCGGATCAATTGCCACAACAATTCCGGAATTGGCATAAGGGTTATTTCTTTTGCTTGGCGACCAACCATTCGTTACAATTTCTTCCTGTGCAGTAGCGCATGGTGCAATAATTCCACCCGGACACATACAGAAAGAATAAACACCTTTTCCGTCTACTTGATGCACCAAACTATAAGGCGCAGCAGGAAGATATTCTCTTCGAGTAGAAACTTCTTCCGGACGACAGCGGTATTGCAGGGAATCAATAAGCGCTTGTGGATGTTCTACACGAACGCCCATTGCAAAAGATTTTGCTTCTAGTAAAATATTTTTTCTTGCCAACAATTCAAATATGTCGCGAGCGGAATGCCCGGTTGCAAGCAAGACTTGTTGACAAGGAAAATTTGTTTGTTTTTCTTTTTGCTGTGCAATGATTGAAATTATTTTGTCATTTTTTATTTCAAAATCAATCACTCGGGTTTCAAAATGAATTTCTCCACCGGCTACGAGAATGTTTTCTCGCATGGCAATAATAATCTGTGGTAATTTATTTGTGCCGATATGCGGATGTGCATCTGCTAAAATGTTTTCATCCGCGCCATGTGCTACAAACAATTCTAAAATTCTATTTACATCTCCTCGCTTTCCAGAACGCGTAAATAATTTTCCGTCAGAATAAGTTCCTGCGCCACCTTCACCAAAACAATAATTAGAATCCGGATTTACAATTTGCTCTCTGTTGAGAATGGCTAAATCTCTTCTACGTTGTTGTACGTCTTTTCCGCGTTCAAGAATAATTGGTTTTATTCCAAGTTCGATAAAACGCAATGCAGCAAACATTCCAGCAGGACCCGCACCAATAATGTGAACGGATTTACTTTTGCTTACATCTTTCGGTTCCCATTTGAATTTGGATTCCGGCATCGGTTCATCTACAAAAACATCTATGACAACATGAACTTTAATATTTCGTCCACGCGCATCAATTGAACGCTTTTTTATTTTGTAGCCGCTAAGTTGTTCTTCGTAAATTTCTAATTCCTCACAAAGTGCCAAATGCAATTCCTGCGGTTCAAAAGCAGTTTGCGGACTTAACGCAAGTGTGAGCGAATGAATCATCAGAAATTATCCTTCGAAAGTAAAGGAAACAAGAAATACTTTCGAATGTAGATTGTCGATGGTGGTTGATAAAATACTACTTGCATCGGGCACAAGCATATTTTTCAATCCTAAAGAAGCTTTCACTTCTATTCCAAATTTAAAGTAGGGAAGAAAAAAGTCAACGCCTGCACCTGCTTCGACTGCGAAATCATTCTTCGCTAATTTTACTACTTGACTTGCTAGTGGTAGTCCTGTATTATGTACGTCTTTTTGTGAAGCAAGGTCAAGTGTATATTTTCCACCACCTACCATGTACGCAGCAAAATTTCCAAATCTTTTTGATCTAATTTTAAAATCAAGAGGGAAATCAAGGAAGGTTGATTCTACTTTTTTAGTGATATCAAATGTGTCCCTTGCAGCAAAATGGTATTCGAGATTTCTTTGTCCGAATGCAATATCTGGTAAGAAGCGAAGTGTTACATATTCCTGCAAACGCAATTCAGAAACAATTCCCAAATTAAATCCAGTAGATGGAGCTGATAAAATTGTTTTTAAGGAATCACCAGCAAGAGCATGCCAATTATTTACAGTAGTAATTACGAAGTTCGTACGATTTACGCCAAGGTAAAATCCGAAGTGAATTCTTTCGCCATAATAATTTGCAATGTTTTGTGGTCCGCCAGAACCCATGGATCCTTGCTGTGCAAAAACAGAAAGTGAAACGAAAATAAAAAGAAGCGAGGTTTTGAAACGTCTAATTAGCATGTGTTATTGTTAACGGTTCGAAATTAATATTATTGTTTTGTACTGTCATCTTTTGCAGCCTACATAAATAGAGGCGATGCCAAACGATAAAGGTTGCCTCGTGCAATTTACAAATCCGGTTTTTTTCATGATTTCTATAAACTGTTCTCCTTCTGGAAATGCTTTTACACTTTCTGGTAAATAAGTATAAGCCCTATTGTCTTTCGAAAATATTTTTCCAATAAAAGGAGTAACAGTATTGAAATAAAAATTAAATAATTGCTTTATCGGGAACTTTTTAGGTTTAGAAAATTCCAACACCACAATTGTTCCGCCTGGTTTTAAAACACGAAACATTCCCGCCATTCCTTTTTCAAGTGTTTCAAAATTTCGAACGCCAAATCCTACCGTAATTGCATCAAAGGTATTTTCAGAAAAAGATAAATTTTCGGAATCACCAACAAGGAGTTCAATTTTATGATCTAGTCCTAGTTTTTTTAATTTAACGCGGCCAAACTTCATCATCCCTTCTGAAATATCTACGCCGATAATTTTATCAGGATTCAATCTTTTATTTGCTTCAATTGCAAAATCGCCTGTACCAGTTGCAACATCGAGCATTAATTTGGGAGCAGAAGGAATTAATAATTTGACTGATTTTTTTCTCCAGCCTTTGTGAATTCCAAGTGAAAGTAGTTGATTCAGAAAATCATATTTAGGAGCAATGTTGTCGAACATTTCTGCGACCTGCTCTTTCTTTGCGTTATCGGTATGATAAGGAGTAACTGTTTCCTGCATTACTACAAAGGTAAGGCTTATTCAATACTAGAAATTCCGATTAGTGGGAATAAAAAAGCCTCCTCATAATGAATGAAGAGGCTCTTTCCAATTAAATATTATTATTGAACTACAGCAATTCTAACGCTTTGCACTGCGCCTTCACCTTGCATAGAACAGAAATAATTTCCAGGAGCTAAATTCAAAGCCTGTGCATTTATTTCTAAGGAGTGATTTCCTTCTGTTTGCATTCCATCAGTAAGGACAGCAACTTCACGTCCGAACATATCGTAAAGCACAATCTTTACAGTTGTATTCTGCTTAATATTATAGTTCAAAGTTGTTGTAGTGCTAAATGGATTTGGGAAATTCTGCTTCAATGAAAAATACGGATTCATGAAATCTTCAGTTCCTAATCCTTGTGGACAGATTTTATAAATAAGTCCGCTAGTAGTGTAACCGCCTTTCATTGCATAAATACATCCTTCAGGTCCTTGCTTCATGGTGGTTAATCCACCGTTAAGATTCTGCCATTGTGTTCTGCTGATAAGTGTATTATATGCAGGGGCATTTCCTAATGTTAAATCATAAATTCTTGCAGAGCTATTATCTGCAACCAACAAGTGATTGTCAAACTCAGGCATAACAGATGAAGAATAATACAAAATCCCAGTTACAGCAGGAACCGGTGATCCCCATTCTTCAATTGGTAAAACAGAACCCGCAAGTGCACAAGGCGTAGAAGTTGAACTATTAGCCCAATTTCCTTCGCAGGTATTCCAACCATAATTACTTCCCTTGTGAATTTGATTTACTTCATCCCAAGTATTCAAACCATTTTCTGAACTATAGAGCGAATCACTCACGGTGCTAAAACAGAAATCAAATGCATTTCGGTGACCGTATGACCAGATGATATCACAATTTCCTACTTGAGGATTTCCATCATCATAAAAAGGATTGTCTGTTGGAACATTAACATTGAATGCACCAACACCATAGATATTACTTCCTGCTGGAACCGGATCTTTTCCTATACGCAAAAATTTTCCGAAGGGAAGTGTAAGCATCTGCGCATAATTTCCTGCAGTCGTTTGATTGTATGCTAAATCACCAATTGTGAAATAAATATGATTGGGATCTGAAGGACGGAAGTGAATATTTCCACCTACGTGATTTCCTGGAATATTGTAGGAGGTAATGTCTAAATCAAAAATTATCTGTGGATTGGTTCCTACGTTTGAAACTTCAGTAAATCTTACAATACGAATTCGTTCACTTCCATTTGCTGTTGCACGGTGGTTGTAATACACATAAACAAAATGATTTGTTGCAAAATCTGGATCGCAGGCAATTCCTAATAAACCACGCTCAAAATCCGAGTTCACAGAATCGGAAAGATCATAGAACGTTCCAAGTAAAGTACCAGCATTAGTATAAGCTTTAATAATAGCAGAACCAGGTACGGAAGGAATTGAACCATCTCCTTTCTGAGTAAGGAAAATTCTTCCATCACCTGTAAAGTCAAAGGCAACGGAATATTGAAGTCCTGTGCAAATATTTGTAGTTGTATACACCTGAGCAAGTAGACTCGAAGTTGGTGCAATTAGACAAGCGATTAAAAGTAAACGTATGATTTTCATATTGATAGCTTTATATTTTTACCGAAGATATAAAAAAATATCATGCGTTTTTTATGAAGTAAATTTGATAGTTCAAATGATAAATTATTTTAAACCAGTGATAGTTTAGGGTAATTTTGTAAAATGAATCTTCAATTCCCATCTGTTTTTGTTTCAATTGGTTCGAATATGGGTCATCTCGAAGCTAATTTGTTGCAAGCGCAGCTTTTAATTCAATCTTTTGAGGGTATTGAAATTGTAAAAGCGTCAGCTTTTTATAAAACTGCCGCTTGGGGAAAAAAGGATCAGGCAGATTTTTTAAATATGGTCATCGAACTCCATACCAAACTGAAGCCTGAGGAGTTAATTATAGTGCTGATGGAAATTGAAGAAAAAATGGGAAGAAAAAGAAATGATCATTGGGGTCCAAGACTCATTGACCTTGATATTTTGCTTTTTGGAAATGAAATTATATTAACGGAAGGATTAACAATCCCTCATCCAGAAATGACCAATAGGAATTTTGTATTAATTCCCTTAGCAGAAATTGCATCTGAATTTGTGCATCCAACTATGCAAATAAAAATTTCCGAACTCCTTGAACTAAGCAAGGATAATTCTAGCGTGAATATCATTTTAAAACAGGATTCTGGAAATGCTAGGTAATTACAAACACATCGCCATTGAAGGAAATATCGGAGCGGGTAAGAGTACTTTGGCTAAACTTCTAGCAGAGCGCACCGGAGCCCGATATTTGCCTGAACACTTTGAGGATAATGCCTTTTTACATTCCTTTTATGAAGATCAGAATCGTTATGCTTTTCCATTGGAATTATCTTTTCTTGAAGAACGTTTCAGACAAATAAAGGAAGCTACACTTAAGAACGAACCGCTGATTTCCGATTATTTATGGGAAAAATCACTTGTTTTTGCTCGTGTTAATCTTTCAGGCGAAGAATTGAGACTTTTCGAACGGATTTATACTGTTTTGTCAAGTCAATTACCTGTTCCTGAAATAGTTATCTATTTACATCGACCCACCGAAAGACTCTTGGCCCATATTGAAAGACGAGGACGAGGTTTTGAACAAAACATTCCTCAGGAATATCTTGCAAAAGTTGGTGCAGGTTACCGCGATTTTTTTGCTGCTGAGAAGCGAATGCCTGTCATCTGGCTAACGAATGATTATGGTCCAGAAGCCTTGTTAAATGAGGTAACTGGCCTTTTGAGAAAGCAATTTGATAAGGGATTGCACATAATTCCCTGAAGGGACGCACTTTCTGTACCCACACGTAAATCTATATAATGACGATTTTCCTTTCTTTTTTTGGGAATTTGATTACTTTTGCCACCGTACCATAAAAAAGGAAAAAATCCTGACCATGAAACAATCAAAAATTTACGTCCTCGGACTCGCTGTTATTGCAGCATTAGGCTTCGCTTCTTGTAGCGGACTTGGCAAAATGGCCAAGAAAGAATCATTGGTGAAATACACCGTGACACCAAATCCTCTTGAAGAGCATAACGACAGTGTTACAGTATCAATTTCTGTTACCTATCCACCAAAGTATTTTGGTAAAAAAGTTGTTCTTACAGTGACACCACAGTGTGGCGATCATAAATTCAAATCTGCAACTCTTCTTGGAGAAAAAGCAGTTGGAACTGGAACAAAAATCGCTTACAAAACTGGCGGTTCATTTACATACACAGATAAAGTTGCTTACACATCGGATATGAAAGATGCTGATCTTAACCTCAGCGCTCAAGGTCAGGTGAAAAAGAAAACAAAGGATATGCCAGTTCGTATGATCGGACATGGTACAATCATTACTCCTTATTTATTGAAGAATGATGATCGTCCGATTATCGGAAAAGATGCATTTGTAAAAACTATTCCTGTAACTGTTGAAGGACAAGCTCACTTCGTGATCAGCAGTACTTCTTACATCGCTAAGAAAGACATGAAGGGTGATGAAATGAAACCAGCAATGGATTTCATGAAGGCACACCGTACAGATGTGAACATGGAATTGAAAAATATTTCTATCTCTGCTTATGCTTCTCCAGACGGTGAGTCAGGTGGCAATGCAAAATTGGCTGAAGATCGTTTGAAAAAAACAGAAACAGATTTACAGACAACTTTTAAAGATAAAAAGACAGGTTACGAGCCAGCAACACAAGATGGTTTCTACGTGAAAGCTACTACTGCTGAAGATTGGGCTGGTTTCCAAACTGCAGTTTCTGCTTCTACTATTAAAGACAAAGATTTGATTTTACGTGTTCTTTCTACTTACCCTGATGGTGAGAAGCGTGAGCAAGAAATCAAAAACATGTCTGCTACTTATGTAGAACTTGCAAATACTATTCTTCCACAACTTCGTCGTTCTGTAGTTACTGTTAATGCTATTAAGCACAACCGTACAGATGAGCAAATTTTGAAACTTGCTCGTACAACTGCTGATAGTCTTTCTGTTGAAGAGATTCTTTACGCTGCCACATTGACAACAGATATGAATGAGAAATTGAATTTCTACAAATCAGCTGAACGTATGTATCCTGCTGACTGGAGAACTTCTAACAACGTAGGTTGTATTCTTTTAATGCAGAACAAACTTCAAGATGCTAAAGCTGAATTTGAAAAAGCAGCTAAAGCAAATGCTAACAATCCTATCATCATGAACAACCAAGCAATTGTTATGCGTTGGGAAGGTGATCGTAAATCTGCAAAAGATCAATTAGAGAAATCTAAATCTGCTGGTCCTGAAGTTTCTTACAACTTGGGAATAATTGCAATTCAGAATGGTCAATATGCTGATGCAGTAACGTTTTTCGGAACAAACACAACATTCAATGCAGCTCTTGCTAAAGTACTTGCAGGAGATTTAGATGGTGCAATGACAACATTGGATAAAGGCCCTGAGAAAGAAGACGCATTGTCTTACTACTTGAGAGCAGTTATCGGTGCACGTAAAGGAAACAGTGATCTTGTGATCAACAACCTTAAAATTGCAATTGAAAAAGATCCTTCTTTCAAAGAACACGCAAAAACAGATGTTGAATTCCTCAAAATGCGCGATAGCGCTGAATTCAAAGCGGTAGTTCAATAATCAGGTTATTATTTGGTACAAAAGCCCCCTTACTTCATTGTGAGGGGGCTTTTTTATTGACTATTTAATTTTTATAGGTTAAATTTGATTTTAATCAAAAACCAAAATGAATCACTTCTTTTTTCGGTTTAGTTTTATTCTTCTTTTATCATGGATATCCACAGATACCTTGTGTGCCGGCGGTGTGGATACATTGATTCAATATGGACAAAATGCATTGACCATGCATGGTCGGGTTTATCGTTCTCAGGGTCAACAAAGAGAAGGTGAAAAAATGCCACTCGATAGTGCAATAGTTTCTGTGGTGAATGAAGGTGGAAAAACTATTTGGTACGGATTTACGGATTCAAAAGGACGTTTAAATATCAAATTGCCTCTCGGAAAAAAGTTCACAATGTCTTTTTCTAAAAAAGGTTTTGTAAAAAAATTCTTTAATGTTGATACACATGTAAATCAGGATGACAAAAAAGATTTTGATTTCACTTATGACATTGACATTTTTGAAGCAGTAAATGGATTAGATGTTTCTGTTTTAAATTCTCCCGTGGCGAAAGTCGTGTACAAGTCTTTTGATAAAACTTTTACATATGATGTAGCCTACACTAATAAAACAAATGCGGGCCTACAGAAAATGTATCGTGAATATTACGCTTTGAAAAAGAAAGAATCGAACTATAACGCTGCTGATTCGGCGGGAACAAAACCAGCTACAATAAATTCAAACGGTCCGAAAAAATCAGTACCGTACGGTCAGGGAAAAAAACCTCACCAGTAAAAATTAGCTTTTCAGTTTTTCAATAATATCCCACATTACTATTCCTGCACTAACTGATATGTTCAGAGAATGTTTCATTCCATATTGAGGAATTTCAATTACTCCATCACTTTCATTGATTAATTCCTGTCGCACTCCTTCCACTTCGTTCCCAAATATTAAAACCAATTTTTCTTTTTTCGTTGGATGAAAATCGGAAAGAGAAATGCTTTTCTCGGCTTGCTCAAGAGCATAAATTCTGCAACCTTGCTTTTTAAGTTCTCTTAAAGCCTCTAAGGCAGATTCGAAATGTTTCCAATTTACAGTTTCCGTTGCACCTAAGGCTGTTTTTTGAATTTCACGATGTGGTGGGACAGGAGTAAATCCACAGAGGTAAATGGCTTCAATAAGAAAAGCATCTGCGGTACGGAATACGGATCCGACATTATTCATGCTTCTTACATCATCTAAAAGAATGATCAAAGGCGTTTTTTCGGCCTCAAGAAATTCCTCCTTGGTTTTGCGGTCTAATTCTTCGTTTCCAAGCTTTCGCATAGGGTAAAGGTAGATAATAGGTAGAATTGCAGGCTTGGAAAAAGCACAATTTGATCGGCCTGTAACTTTAAGGACTAGTCAGTCGTCTTATCCAAAACAAACAGAAACCACCTAACATAACATATCATGAAAACCAAGCTTTACTCCCTTTTTGCAGCACTCCTGATTTCAACAAGTCCAGCTTTAGCATGCGACGATTCTACATCATGCAAAATTCCGAACAACGACCATTTTAAATTCTGGGAAGGCCTCGATATTGGCGTTAATGGATACTTGAATGTTAAAAATAGCATTGCGACTCCCGAAACTTTTCCTTTTCTTGAATTGGACTATGCACGTTCCCGCAGTTTCTCATGGAATGTAAGTCAGTACAATTTTCACATCGTTAAAAATTATGTCAATCTTGTCACAGGAATTGGTTTTGAGTGGAATAGCTATGCTCTAAAACAAAATGTATCACTGGTTCCGAATTCAAGTTCAATAACTGGAGTGAATGAAACAATTGATTTTACAAAAAATAAATTAAAATCAACTTGGATAAAAGCTCCTTTGATGATCGAATTCAATACCAGCAAGGATGAAGACAAATCATTTCATGTTGGAGTAGGAGCAGAATTCGCCTATAATATTTTTCAGAATCGTTTGAAGCAGGAATATATGTTCGGAGGAGATGAGCAAAAACGCAAAACAAAAGATGATTTTAATATCAATCCCTTCCGTTATAGTTTAGCTGCTCGTGTAGGTTTTGGAAAATATACGCTCTTCGCGAATTATGGAATGACAGAACTTTTTAAAAAGAATCAGGGTCCGAAAGTGTATCCATTCTCTGCAGGGATTTCGATAAATCTGGATTAATTACAAATTTGTAAATTTCAAATGTGCAGATTCTGCTTCAATGTAGGTTTGCACATTTGAAATTTTCACATCTGTAATTTGTAATTAACCTGCTAGTTCTTTTCCTCTTGCTTCGGCCCTAACAATTCCATCCACAATTGCCTTGTGTAGTTCACGATCTTCAAAAACTTTGAGTGCGGCTTCTGTCGTTCCTCCTTTGGACGCAACTGTTTTGATTAAATCATCGAATGATTTTGTTGCATTGTTTACCAGGTGGAAAGATCCCAACATGGTTTGTTTTACCAATGTAGTTGCGGTCACTTCGTCCATTCCCATTTCTTTTCCAGCGTCGATCATTGCTCGGAGGATATAATAAAAATAAGCTGGGCCGCTTCCACTCAAAGCGGTGACTGCATTCAGCAAATTTTCATTTTCAAAAAATGATGTACGCCCTGTTGTAGCTAAAACATTTTCTACTTTACGTACTTGGGCCATTGTTACACTTTCTTGCGCGCAAAAGCCCGTCATTCCCATTCCTAATTCAACAGGCGAATTCGGCATGGCGCGTATAATAGTTTTATGTGCCAATAAATATTCGAGTTGTGTTATAGTAATACCTGCCATGATCGACAAAACAATTATTTCAGGTTTTAACACAGCTTTTATTTGAGGTGCAAGCACTGCAAAATCCTGAGGCTTGACAGCAAGAATTATTAATTCGCTAAGAGAAATTTTAGGATTGTCGGCAAGAACTACTTCGCCGATGTTCATTTTAATTAATTCTTCTCTGCGACTTTCGTTTTTTTCAACGAGTAATAATTCTTCTGGTTTTACGATGTTGTAACGGAGGAAGGATCTTGCATAAACAAGGCCCATATTTCCACAACCGATTATTGTGACTTTCATGCAGTAAAGATATGTTACTGACTTGATAGTTATTGATCATGCATCCTTCCGTAGATTTTGGGTCTTGGTTTTTTTGATAGAAATGGAAATGGTACTAAATAGCCCTGATAGAAGTGAGCTCCGCGAGCGGAAAGCAGGTGAAATGCTGCAAAAACGAGGCATATTCTACGCTCCTTCAAGTAATTAACATAGATCGTATTCTGTTAAAAACTTTCCCTGATTTCATTGGGTTTACGAGGTATTTTTGAGGCTTATGGCCAAGGTGAAAAATGTCGTAAATGGGGTGGTTGAAACTCCGTTGATGAAGCAATTTAATTCGATCAAAGCTCGCTATCCAGATGCTTTGTTGTTGTTTCGTGTAGGCGATTTTTATGAAACTTTTGGTGATGATGCGATTAAGGCTTCATCAGTTTTAGGAATTGTTTTAACGAAGCGAGCAAATGGTGCTGCTTCCTATATTGAATTGGCAGGATTTCCACATCATTCTTTAGAAACTTATTTGCCAAAATTAGTGCGTGCAGGAATGCGTGTTGCCATTTGTGATCAGATGGAGGATCCGAAACTTACGAAGACAATTGTAAAACGTGATGTAACGGAATTGGTAACACCAGGCGTTTCATTTAGTGATAAAGTTTTGGATCATCGTTCGAATAATTTTTTGGCGGCGGTGTATATGGATGGAAATGTTTGTGGCGTTGCTTTTCTTGATGTTTCTACAGGAGAATTTCTTGCAGCAGAGGGCGATTTAGTTTATGTAGATAAATTATTGCAGAATTTCCGTCCGAGTGAAGTGTTGTTTCAAAAATCGAAGAAAAAATTATTTACAGATACTTTCGGAGAGAAGTTTTATATTTTCGGACAGGAAGATTGGATTTTTACAGAGGAATTTTCTACAGAGAAGTTGATGAAACATTTTTCTGTGAATTCATTAAAAGGTTTTGGCGTTGATGGAATGCTTGCTGGGACAATTGCTGCAGGTGCGGCTTTACATTATCTGACAGAAACAAATTACGAACGGATTCAACATATTTCTACACTATCAAGAATTGAAGAAGATAAATATGTTTGGCTGGACCGATTTACTATTCGCAACCTTGAATTATTCGGATCAGCAAATGAAAATGCAAAAACATTAACGGATGTCATTGATCGTACTGTTTCTCCAATGGGCGCGCGCTTATTGAAACGATGGTTGGCGCTTCCTTTAAAAGATATTGCGCCCATCAATGAACGACTTGAAGGTGTTCAAGCATTTTTGGAACGTGCGGAATTGCGTGATTCACTTTCTGAAATCATTCGTCATATTGGTGATTTAGAACGATTGGTAGGAAAGGCAGCTGCAGGAAGAATTAATCCGCGCGAATTGCAGGCTTTACGTCGTGCTTTAGATGCGCTGGTTCCGATTCGTGAAGCTTGTTTGGAAAGTGGGCAAACGCAATTGATAAAAATTGGTGAGAAAATAAATTTATGTGCGCCCCTTCGTGATCGAATTTCAAAAGAATTGCATCCTGATCCGCCAATGTTAGTGCATAAAGGAAATGTGATGGCAGATGGTGTGGATGTTGATTTGGATGAATTACGTCAACTTGCTTTTTCAGGAAAAGATTATTTATTGAAGATACAACAGCGAGAAAGTGAAGCAACAAAAATCCCTTCGCTAAAAGTTGCGTTTAATAATGTGTTCGGTTATTATCTCGAAGTTTCGAATGCACATAAAGAAAAAGTTCCTGTAGAATGGATTCGTAAACAGACCTTAGTAAATGCGGAGCGTTACATTACGCCTGAACTAAAAACTTACGAAGAAAAGATTCTTGGAGCTGAAGAAAAAATTCTTGCGATTGAACAAAGACTTTTTTCTGCTTTGGTACTTTCGCTTTCTGAATGGATTGTTCCTGTGCAAAGGGATGCGGCTTTGTTAGGTCAACTGGATTGTTTAATTGGGTTTGCAAAATTGGCGCAACAACAGAATTATGTTCGTCCGCACATTAACGATTCTTATATTATTGATATTAAAAATGGTCGACATCCAGTAATTGAACAAATGCTTCCTGTAGGAGAAAGTTATATCGCAAATGATATTTATCTCGATCCGGATTCACAACAAGTATTAATGATTACTGGTCCCAACATGGCTGGTAAATCGGCATTGCTTCGACAGACAGCTTTGATTGTTTTGTTGGCGCAAATGGGATCTTTTGTCCCGGCAACGCATGCGCAAATTGGATTGGTAGATAAAATTTTCACACGAGTAGGGGCTTCAGATAATATTTCTTCAGGAGAATCTACATTTATGGTGGAGATGAATGAAACGGCAAGTATTTTGAATAATCTTTCTTCTAGAAGTTTAGTGTTGTTGGATGAAATAGGAAGAGGAACAAGTACGTATGATGGAATTTCCATTGCATGGGCTATTGCTGAATTTATTCATGAGCAACCGCAAGCAAGAGCAAAAACATTATTTGCGACACACTATCATGAATTGAATGATATGGCGGATCGTTTTCCTAGAATTCGGAATTTTAATGTGAGTGTAAGAGAAGTAAATCAGAAAATTATTTTTCTTCGCAAGTTGGTTACAGGAGGAAGTGAACATAGCTTTGGAATTCATGTGGCGAAATTGGCGGGGATGCCAAGACGAGTAGTGGAGCGCGCAAAAGAAGTTTTATTGCAATTGGAAAAATCGCATAGTGGTGAAGAGTTAATGAATGAACCACATACTTCTAAAAAGGAGGATGATCTTCAATTAAGTTTTTTCAAGCTTGATGATCCCGTTCTTGAAAATATCCGTGAAGAGATTCTGAATATTGATATTAATACATTAACTCCTGTTGAGGCATTAATGAAGTTGAACGATATTAAGAAACTGATTGGAGGGAAATAATTTTTTTAATATTTTTTGAAAAATTAAACTCCTAGATGTTAATGGAATTTCTAAACAATAAATTAAATTTATTAGAATTTTTAGGGCCTTAATGAAGTCATCGTTTAGGCAGAATAGCCTTTTTGGTGGTCATTATTTGACTTTAAGTCGACTTAAATTGACAATTTAAGTCCGAGGTTGTAGATATATCGTAAATTCTGTATATTTGATTACAAATGAAAAGAGTACTTTCCTTGCTTTTAATGCTTTTGTATGTAGGTTCGATTTCCGGGGCTACTTTTGATATGCATTATTGCGGAGGAAGTCTGCAAAGTGTTTCGTTTTCTGGCTTTGGGCACACTGGTTGTTGCTGCGAGAACAAGGAAATGAAGAATCCAGAAAGCTGTTGTAAGGATAAAGTTATTGTAGTTAAATGCGGTTCAGAGCACAATCAGATTCATTCTGCCACAATTCCGCTATCCTTTTCACAATATTTAAAATTTGAAGCGACCGTTCTTGTAAATTTCTTTTATCCTTCTCAGCATACTGTAATTATCTCTGATTTTCATTCGCCCCCTATACGGGCAGGAAGCAATGAGCTGTTGATCCTCAACAGCACCTTTCGCATTTAGAATTTTTTCTTTCATTCAGTTGAATTGGCTTTGCTTTGCCATTCATTTTCCTTCCTAATTATTTTATTTCAAAAAGGAATCTATTTTGTACACATAACCACCAATAGATCTACTTCTACGAAGAAATTGATTGTTCAATAAATTATAATTTCTAGTATTTATTTCTAAAAATAAGATCCATTTAAATTAATTCAATTCTTTATTAAAAAAAACCGAAACATGAAAAACATATTCTTAACACTAGCATTTGTATTTGCGATTCTTTTTTCAAAAGCGCAAACAACAGCAATGCAATTTACAGGAGTAGATTGCAATAGTAACATGGTCGATTTATTTGCAGATCTAAATGCAGGTAAGGCTGTTATTATACATTTCTATATGCCGAACTGTAGTTCATGTCCACCTCCGGCTCAGAAAATTCAAACAATGGCTAATAATATTATGAACACGCATCCTGGCATGATTAAAGCTTATGCGTTTCCTTTTAATAATTCAACTACCTGTACTTACTCACAAACATGGGTAACTAATAATAATCTGTCCTTATATATGCCAATGGACAGCGGAGCAGCAATGGTTGCATATTACGGCGGATTTGGAATGCCAACTGTTGTTTTGTTAGGCGGAACAGATCATCGTGTGATGTTTAGCACACAGAGTTTTTCGACAAGCGATACTACCATCATGCGTGATTCGATTCTCAATTTATTATCGCCTTCGGGAATTGATAATCTGAATAATTCTGTTTCTTCTGTAAATATATTTCCTAATCCAGCGAATGAGAAGATTCAACTTTCAATGGATGTGATGAAGCCTTCAGTTTTGAAAATAGAACTCGTTAATATTTTGGGCGAAAAAGTTATAACTGTTTATGATAATATGGTAAGCAACGGAACGTTCACAAAAGAGATTTCTACTTCTGAATTGAGCAACGGAATTTATTTTATCCGTATCAATGGTGAATCTGCAACTCAGAATTATAAGTTTACAGTAGCTCATTAAAAATGAGAAGTCATATTAAAAGAAAATTGAGGAATATACTGGCAGTAGCATTTGTTACTGCCAGTACATTCGTTTTCGGACAAACTTATACTTTGAATCCAGGCGATAGTTTAGTGGATGTTATGCCATTTAATAACCTGTATCATTTTACCATTCAGCAACCCAATATTTCAGGGCAAGCAATTGTTTTGAGTTGGGAACAGATTTCAGTTTCTGTTCCAGTAGGATGGACTGCTAGTTTATGTGATAACGGAAACTGTTTTACTAATTTTCCATTGAGTGGAACAATGGATACCGTTTCTGCAACTGATTACGGATTGTTAGCTGTAGCAATTGACCCTTCAAATATTGCAGGAACAGCAACTATACGATACGCAGTTTGGGATGTGAACACACCTTTTCAAAAAGATACGTTGACATGGATTATTTCCGCTAATGGATCGCTTTCGATTGGTGATTTGCAGATGAATAATTCTTTTTCAGTATTTCCTACAGTAGTAAATTCAGATTTTACAATTACTTCAAATTCTTTAAGCAGTTTTAGTTATTCATTGTCAGATCAATCAGGGAAAATAGTGTTGATCGGGAAATCAGAATATGATTTTGTCAAAATTTCTGTTTCTGAATTGGCTGTCGGATTTTATTTTGTTACACTGCAGGATGAGTTTAAAAATCGATATGTGCAAAAAATAATTATTGGGCATTAATCAGTAGCGATGAGGAAATATTTGATTTTAATAGGTTTGTTTTTTTGTGTTATAATTAATGCACAGAACCCACTTTTTATCCCTCCCTCTCTTACAGGAACAACTTTTAATCTGAATATTCAGAATGGAGTTACTCAGTTCTATCCAAGCATTAACACACCAACTTATGGAATAAACGGGCCACTCCTTGGTCCGACATTAATCGTTAACAAGGGGGATATTGTAACGATGAATGTTACGAATTCTTTGACTGGAAACGGAAATGCAACAACGATGCATTGGCACGGGATGCATGTGCCTGCTATGGATGATGGTGGACCACATCAACTGATTTTACAAAATACAACATGGAGTCCAAGCTTTGAAATTAAAAATGATGCTGCAACTTTTTGGTATCATCCACATGGTGCTGGTAAAACAGATCTTCATGTTTCGAAAGGTCTTGCTGGAATGATTATTGTGAAAGATGCTGCTGAAGCGGCATTAACGTTGCCTCGTACCTATGGCATTGATGACTTTCCAATTATTGTTCAAACGAAAAGTTTTGATGTATTAAATCAAATTGCAATTTCAACGCAATATGATACCGTGGTGATGGTAAATGGTACGATTGCTCCATTTCTAAATGCACCTGCACAAGTGGTGCGTTTGCGTTTGTTAAACGGATCTTCTGGACGAACATTTATGTTTGGTTTTTCTAATAATATGAATTTTCAATTGATTGCAAATGACGGTGGATTATTAGATACTGCTCTTACATTAAATCGTATTTTATTATCAAATGGAGAGCGCGCTGAAATTCTAGTAGATCTTTCTGCCTTGTTAAACAGTTCTGTTTTACTTATGAATTATGGAACAGAAATTCCACTTGGGATAATGGGTGCAGATTCTGTTGGAAATGCAACTTATCAAATTCTTGATTATTACAATAATCCTTTGAATGGCTCGGATTATAAAGTCATGAATATTGTTGTTGGGGCTCAAACCTCAAATCCTGTTACAACAATTCCAACATCTTTGGTTCCATTTACTCCTTGGAGTCTTGCAAGTGCAACGATAAATCGAAATTTTGTGTTGGATACTTTGACAGAAGGATTTACGATGCCTCAACCAGCTGAAGGTCCTTTTGGAATTAACAGAAAGTTTTTTGCAATGGATTCAATCAATGAAGTTGTTTACTTGAATGATATTGAAACTTGGACGATAATTAATTCTACGTTGGTGGCACATCCATTTCATGTTCATGATGTTCAATTTTATTTAGTGGATATCAATGGTGCGCCTGTTCCGAATTACGAACATGGAAAAAAAGATGTAGTGTTGGTGATGCCTGGCGATACTGTTCGTTTCATTACCAAGTTTGAGGATTTTGCTGATGACTCTGTTCCTTACATGTATCATTGTCATATACTTCACCATGAGGATGATGGAATGATGGGAAGTTTTTTGGTCTTGGATACGAACGGAACTTCGGTAAGGGAATATATTTCGAATGCACTAGTTTCGGTCTATCCGAACCCTTCTGATGATATCTGGAATGTAAATGGAAAATCAGACACAAAAATCGTTAATGCAGTCCTTTACAATGCATTTGGCGAGGTTGTTGTTGAACTTCCAATAGAACAGCATTTGAATAGCTTTTCCATAAAAATCAATAATCAGAATTTGAGTAAGGGTTTTTATATTTTGAAAATTGATGGGACTGAAAATATAGTAACAGTAAAGTTGATTAAAAATTGAAATGAAAAAGATTGCGATTATTCTTTTTAGTTGTATTTACTTAACCGCAGTTACCGGTATAAGCCTCACCTTGCGTTATTGTGATGGTAGATTAAGCTCTTTTTCATTATTGAATTTGCCGGAAAAAAAATGTTGTTGTGTTGAGACCATGCCGAAGAAAGGTGGTTGTGAATCGCAAACAGTGATTTTAAAAATAAATTCAATTCAACAAGTCTCGGAAATTACTTATGGTAAATTTTATAAATATCCATTTCAGGTTCTTTCTTATTCGGTTTTTAATCCTGAACCAAAACATTTGGACAGTTTAGTAGCTTATTTAAGCTTCAGGAACCATCCTCCAAATAAGCTTTCTGAGAAAGTCTTTTTACTTAACAATGTAATTCGAATATAACATTTGGAAAATTTCCTTGGTCTTCAAAATATTTGTTGGCTCACAAGATGTTTGTAAAAGAATTATATCCACTTAAAATATTTAAAAAATGAAAACTATCCATAAAATGGTCGTTGCGTTCACTGCACTATTTTCAATTCTAATTGTTAATTGCGACGCACAGATAAAAAATTCAAAAAGTGAAGTAGTAAAAGTTTCAGGTAATTGTGAAACTTGTAAGCGCAAAATCGAAACGGCCTCGTTTAAAAAGCATGTTTCGAAAGGTGTTTGGGATATGAATCTTAAAACATTGGTAGTAACTTATGATAGCACCAAAACTACTTCGGACGCAATATTGAAAAATGTTGCATTAAATGGTTATGACAATGAGAAATATCTTGCTCCGGATGCTGCTTATTCGAAACTTGATGGATGTTGTAAATATGAAAGAAAAACATCTGCAGTGCCAAGTGGAACAATTATTCCAGTAAAAACTGTTATTGTAGTTCCCGATACTTCTAAAACAGTTGTAGTTGCTGTCAATCCTTTGTTGTCAGTTTACAAATCATACTTTGAACTTAAAGATGCTTTAGCAAAGGATGATGGTTTAACTGCTTCAACAAAAGCAAAGGATTTATTCAAAGCAATCGATGCAGTGCAAATGGATAAATTAAGAGGTGATCAGCATATTGTTTGGATGAAATATTCGAAACAACTTTCCTATGATGCAGAACATATAAAAGGGGTAACTGAGCTAGAACATCAGCGTGAACATTTTATTTCGCTTTCGAAAAATATGTTCGAAGTGATGAAAGTAATTAAAATGGATACTCCTGTTTATTATGATTATTGTCCAATGGCGAATGATGGCAAAGGTGCAAATTGGTTGAGTCAACAACAACCTATCAGTAATCCTTATATGGGAAAAGGAATGCCTACCTGCGGAAAAGTTCAAGAGACTATTAAGTAAGCTAATTCTTAACTTTGCCCCGAATCTGTTTTCATGCGAAAATAGTTCGGGGCATTAGTTTTGTTTTGAAAATGAAAAGTATTAATAGTTAGAAGAAAAAAATCCTATGAAAAAAGTATGCTTTTTTGCTTTGGCGATGAGTATTTCGTTCACTATTGTAGCCCAAAAGCTTGTCCGATACGATTTATATGTTCGTGATACGATTGTGAATTTTTCCGGTAAAGAAAGACGTGCAATTGCTGTAAACGGACAAATTCCAATGCCCACGCTTATTTTTACTGAAGGAGATACCGCTGAGATTTACGTACACAATGAATTGAATGAAGAAACATCTATGCATTGGCATGGCGTCTTTTTACCGAATCAGTATGATGGTGTGCCTAATTTGACTCAAATGCCGATCAAAGCACATACGACGCATCTGTATCGTTTTCCTATTATTCAAAACGGAACGCATTGGTATCATTCGCATACTGGATTGCAAGAACAAATTGGTATGTATGGCTCCATGATTTTCTTAAAACGAAATAATTCAGAAATGTTTCGCAAGGGAATTGACGATTTACCTATGATCCCCGTTATTTTAAGTGAGTGGACTGATATGAAACCTGAGCAAGTACATCGTAGTTTACATAATGCGTCCGATTGGTTTGCAATTCAAAAAGGAACAACTCAAAGTTATTTTGAAGCTATCCAACAAGGATATTTAAAAACAAAAGTGACCAATGAATGGAAACGAATGAATGCAATGGATGTTAGTGATGTTTATTATGATAAGTTTTTGAATAATGGACAGAATGAAACGCAGCAGAAACAATTCAAAGCAGGAGATAAAATTCGTTTGAGTATTTCTAATGGAGCTGCCTCTACTTATTTTTGGTTGAACTACGCAGGAGGAAAAATTACTGTTGTCGCCAATGATGGAAATGATGTAGAGCCAGTAGAAGTGGATCGCTTATTAATTGCAGTTTCAGAAACGTATGATATTATTGTCACCATTCCTGCTGATGGGATTGCTTATGAATTTTTAGCAACAGCGGAAGACAGGACAAAATCAACTTCTTTATGGCTTGGTAATGGGATTAAACAATTGGTCGATCCATTGCCAACTTTAAAATATTTTGAGGGAATGAAAATGATGAATGGAATGATGAAAATGAATGGGAAGTTGGATGATATGGGAATGCAAATGAGTTTAACACAAATGGATATGAATACATTGATGTATCCAGAAATCAGCGGAAAAGTTAAAAGCAAAAGAGATAAAAGTAGTAATGAAAATCTTCCTGACATTGTTACATTAAATTATACAATGTTAAAAGCAACAAATAAAACCACGTTGCCGGATACCTCCACTAAAACATTTTATTTTCAGTTAAGTGGGAACATGAATAGATATGTTTGGAGTATCGATAATAAAGTTGTTTCTGAAACAGATAAAATATTAATTCACAAGGGAGAAAATGTTCGGATCATATTATATAATGGTTCCATGATGCGTCATCCGATGCATTTGCATGGTCATGATTTCAGATTGCTGAATGGACAAGGGGCTTATTCTCCGTTGAAAAATGTCGTTGACATAATGCCAATGGAAACAGACACGCTTGAATTCAATGCGAATGTTTATGGCGATTGGTTTTTTCATTGTCATATCCTATACCACATGATGAGTGGAATGGGAAGAGTATTTACATACGAAGGTCAGCCTGAAAATCCGGAAATTACCAATAAGAAATTAGCGCAAAGGAAACTTTTCGCAGATGATAGAAGATTTCATTTCATGGGAGAATCTGACTTTGCAAGTAATGGAATTGATGGAATGGCAATGTTTGCTGATACCAGATGGAGCTTAAGTTCAGAATGGCGCATTGGCTTTCATGAAACACATGGTTATGAATTGGAAAATCACTTGGGAAGATATTTTGGAAGGAACCAATGGTTTATGCCTTTTATTGGTTATGACTGGCGTTATCGAAAAGGAGGAATGGATATTCAAAGTGAGAATTTATTTCGTCAGATAAATACAAAAGACACGAGACAGGCATTTTCGATAGGAATGGATTATACGCTTCCTATGCTGATAAAATTCGAAGCTGAATATTTTTTGGATGGAACTTTACGTTTGCAATTGAAACGAGATGACATTCCACTTTCAAAGAGATTACGAATGCATCTGATGGTAAATTCAGATAAAGAATATATGGTAGGTTTACAATATGTTGTTACGAAACATATTGCTTTTAGAACACACTACGATAGTGACATGGGATTCGGCGCAGGAATTACGCTTAAATATTAATTCTTTTATGCTTGATTGATTATTGAATTACATTAGATGTTAACCTGCATTAATAAAAAAAAGCCTCTAACAATTAAGTAGAGGCTTTTTCAATTCAAAATATTATTTCAAGGATGCTAAATAATCTTTCATTGGTTTCCAATAGAAATCTCTCCATCCATCATTCAGTGCATCAATTTTATGTTTAGGAACTCCTACTTGTTTGAAATTTAACTTTGTTCCTTTTCCGGCTTTTTTAAATTCAAAAGTACAAATGCTGAAATGATCATCTGGCCAACCATCTTCTGCAAAATGCCAAGCTTGAACAATTTTTTCTCCTGGAATTAATTCTACATTAAATCCATGACAGTAACCATCAAAAGTTACGAAAGGTCCTTTTTCTTTATTGCTGATTTTAACTTTGCTTCCAGTAACTAATGCATGCTTTTTTGCATCCATCAACAATTCATATACTTCTTGAGGTGATGCATTGAATGAAGCGGTTTGTTTTATGGTTCCTGTTTTCATAATTGTTTTTTGAAACGTAAAATGTTTAAAATAATTAGGCTTCCTCTTCAAATTCAGAAGCCCAATTATCAAAAAGTTCTTTAAGAAAAATATTTTCTTCTTCAGCAATAACATGATCTGCTTTTACAAGCTTCACAGCAAACTCTAAAAACGCATCGCGTTCTTTTTGGCTGGTATCGTTATAAAAGTCGTTCATTGCTTTTCGAAAATGTTCCATATACTGGTCTCTCGGAAGTGTAGAAAGAAAATGTACTTCTTCATCAATTTCAACGCGAAAAGGAAAGGTTTCTGTAAGGTATTCGATGATCACATCGCCCTCTTCTTTAGCAAAAATGCCATCAGCATGAGTAAGGATCATCAGTAGGTGAAATCCTGCAATCGGTTTGTTAAGGGTTCTTTCCATGTTTAATAAAGCTTAAATGTTGGGTCAAAAATAGCGGAAACCTTTGATTTTAGGGCTTTTTGGACTGTTTTTCAAGCATTTAAAATAAATGAAATCAAATTTTGCAGATTAGGAATGGAAACCTACTTTTGTACTCCTCGAAATGAGGGCAGTTCTTTAAAAGTACGCGAAAGTAGCTCATCCGCCAAGGCGGAGGTAGAGCGTCCCAACAGTTCTGTTGGGACTGATACAACGGAAGGTTAAGTTCTTTATTACGCGAAAGTAGCTCAGTTGGTAGAGCGTAACCTTGCCAAGGTTAAGGTCGCCGGTTCGAGACCGGTCTTTCGCTCTAAGTCCCGCAGTTAGCGGGACTTTTTTTTGAAATTGTATCGAATGACATTGTTTGTTTGATCTATTTCGAATGATTCGCACAACTACCAATGTGCGATGGTCAATGCCTGGGTGGTGGAATTGGTAGACACGCCGGACTTAAAATCCTGTGGGCCTAAAGCCCGTGCCGGTTCGACTCCGGTCCCGGGTACCGAAGGGGACTTTTGGTCGTAAAGACTAAAGTCCCTTTTCTTTTTCCCCTACCATGAATACTTGCTGAATGATTGCTTTGCCAGTTTTTGCTAAGTTCTATTTCAAAAATATCTGCACATGGTGCTTTGTATAATGTATCTTCATCGTCTGCGCATCTATGTACGGTTCAAGTGCATCATAGGCGTAAGGTAGTTTTGGTAATTCAAAAAGGATAATTGGTTTTTTTAGGGTTTATTACTTATTTGTTTTTATTTCCCACATTTTTCCTGACAAGTCAGTGCATGATCCAAATGAGTTCTCAATATTGGTAGCATTGATGTTGCCCAAGCTTTAATATCGATGTCAATGGATTCTGTTGATGCCTTTTCAAACATCTCGATTGCTTCTTTATGTCCTTTCACCATCATTTCACAATATTCCTTATCAAACTCTTTTCCTTCCTTTCCATTTATTTTATTGCATGCGTCTTTTCCATTTTGTGTAAGTTCTGTTGGAAGACTAATTGT
>JBBRYH010000013.1:0-70255 GCA_038237845.1 Bacteroidia bacterium | reverse complement strand
GAAGAATATCCTGTGTATGTAAATTCTATCAACGATCTTTTTGGCTTTTTTATCACGGGACAAAATCCATCAGGTCCCAATTATGTTGGATTGAACTTGGCCACTTTACCTTCGGGTCAATATGTATCCATCAACAACGTAAATAACGGAAATACCAATACTGGTCCTTGTGTCAATTGCGCCTATTATATTGATAACAGTTTAGGAACAACTATACAATATGATGGCATGACTACAGTCCTTACTTCAACTGTAGGCTTAGTTCCATGTACTATTTATCATTTCAAAATTGCAATTGCCGATGCCTCTGATTGCATTTTGGATTCCGGTGTTTTTATTGATTTGATGTCTTGTTCAACTGCATTTACTTCTACAACAGGAACGACTCCTGACATGTGCAACGCATGCAATGGAAGTGCGACAGTAAATATTT
This sequence comes from Bacteroidia bacterium, assembly GCA_038237845.1. Taxonomy (GTDB): domain Bacteria; phylum Bacteroidota; class Bacteroidia; order Palsa-965; family Palsa-965. The sequence continues at coordinate 69,822 of JBBRYH010000013.1, read as the reverse complement.
CAGGTGGCCTTCCTCCTTACACATATCAATGGTTGCCGAGTGGAGGAAATGCTGCGACAGCAACAAACCTTTGTGCTGGTACTTATTCGTGCATTGTAACGGATGTTTCTGCCTGCGGAACTGGAGATACTATTCTTGTAACTGTTCCTAATCAAGGAAGTGTTTTATTGAATAACCAACAGGTGAATCCTGTCTGTTTCGGTGATTGTAATGGTTCTTTAACTGTGACGCCCAATGGAGGAATCCCTCCATTCACTTATGCGTGGATACCTAACGTAAGCATAACCAATGCTGCAACAGGATTGTGTGCAGGAAATTACTCGGTTACTGTTACGGATGTCAATGGTTGTTCAAATACAGCTAGTTATGTTGTAACACAACCTTCCGCAGTAACTTTATCTTTAACAGGGATCGATTCAATTTGCGGTGGCAATCCTGCAAGTATAAACGCAATTACTGGAGGTGGAACAGGACCTTATTCCGTAACTTGGGATAACAGTTTACCGAATGGTTTAAATCAAACTGTTTCTCCAGCCACTACTACTATTTATAATGCAACGGTAACAGATGCAAATGGTTGTAATACAACACAAGCCTTTACTGTAACGGTTAACCCTACTCCTACCGCAGCTTTTACTGCTGGACCGCCGGCTTGTCCACCAGCGATTGTTGGATTCACAAATACCTCCATTGGTGGATTAACTTACAATTGGAATTTCGGAGATCCGACTTCTGCTACGAATTCTTCATCCGTGCAAACGCCGACACATACATATGGTCAACAGGGGAATTACGATGTTACTTTGATCGTTTCCAATGCAGGTGGATGTTCTGATACGATGACCATTAATACCGCAGTTGTAATTCCGGCTTTTGCAAATGCGAATTTCGGCGTTAGTGATTCAGTTGTGAGTGAACTTTCGCCTGAGGTATTGTTCACCGACTTTTCAGTTGGTGGCACAAATTGCACTTTATATTTCGGTGATGGGGATTCGATCAATACCTGCAACTTCAATGGTCTTTCGCATATTTATCCTTCGGCTGGAACTTATTTGTCGATGTTGGTTGTTACGAATGCCGACGGCTGCAACGACACTTTATATATGACAATCATTGTTGAAGAGGAAACAATGATTTATGTTCCGAATGCCTTCACACCAAATAATAATGGAACGAACGAATTGTTTTTTGCTTACGGAACAAATGTTACCGATTTCAAAATGCTTGTATTCGATCGTTGGGGAAATTTGTTGTATGAAAGCACTGATATCAATCACGGATGGGATGGAACGTATAAAGGTGATGTTTGCCAAGAAGATGTTTATGTGTGGCGGATTTTATATACCGATAAACATCAGAAGAAACATAAAATGATCGGGCACGTATCTTTGATTCGATAAAAAATCTTTGTCAGCCTTCGATACACCTCGTTCCTCGGCACTCAGTCTGACAAAGTGAGATTTGATTTTTGAATTCCATTTCCACTTCAAGGTGAAACAAACCTAATGCAAACTGACAAAAAAAAATCCATGAAAGATTTCTCTTTCACGGATTTCGAATATTGTTATTCTTAAAACTCTTTAGTTGTTAGACTAATTAGCAAAGTGTATCGAATGCTGACAATTTACAAAGCCATCGCCACAACTTCTTTCACGCTCGGCACCATTCGTTTTAACAACGCTTCAATTCCTGCTTTCAAGGTTACTGTTGAAGAAGGACATCCACTGCAAGATCCTTTTAACTGAACGGTTACAATTCCATTCTCAAAAGATTGAAAAGTAATAAGTCCTCCATCCTGCTCTACCGCTGGACGAATGTATTGTTCTAACACTTCTACAATTTTGGTTTCGTCTTCTGTTGTAGGAACTGCATGTTCAGTAAAAACTGTTGTGGTTTGTTTGAAGGACGAATCTGTTGCTACTTGTTTTGTTGGTAATTCTTCAATTACTGGAAGTCCTTTCGATAAATAATCGCGCAACACTTCACGCAACTCATGTGTAATATCCTCCCAGGAAACAATATCACTTTTTGTTACGGTGATAAAATTTGCAGAAACAAAAATTCCTTTCACAAATGGAAACTGAAAAAGTTTCGCAGGCAATGGTGCCTTTGAAGTTTCTGCTGCAGATAAATATTGCGCTGTCGCACCTTCCGCAATCAACATATGATTCGCAACAAATTTCATTGAGGCCGGATTGGGTGTACTCTCGGCGTAAATAACTACTGCAATTGGTTTCGTTTCCATTGTATAAAGGTAGTTCTTAGTTTGGAGTTGAGCGTAGGGAATTCGGAGAAACTTGTTTCATGTATAGATAAAATTGATTGGGCGTGCCCCTACGCCTAGGCGCAGGGTCGGGCTGCTGCGGGCTACACATTCGTTTCGGTGCTGCGCACTTAACCCTACGCATCCCTCACGCAAAAAAAACAAAAAACCAGAAGATGGTTTGCAACGTACCTATATTTTTATCTTTACAGAAATCATATTCATTTGTCAAGAGAAACAGATTTCCTCATTATCGGATCCGGAATAGCGGGTCTTACCTATGCACTAAAAGTTGCTGCGCATGGTAAAGTCTTGATGATAACTAAAGCAAACGAAGACGAATCAAATACCAAATATGCACAAGGTGGCATTGCCGCAGTGATGTATAAACCGGATTCGTATAATAAACATATTGAAGACACTTTAATTTGTGGTGACGGACTTTGCGACACTTCCGTAGTGGAAATGGTAATCCGCGAATCCACTGCACGCGTTACAGAATTAGCAGCATGGGGCGCAAATTTTGACAAAACTCCCGATGGCGATTATGAACTTGCGCGTGAGGGAGGTCATTCGGAACATCGTATTCTTCATCACAAAGACATAACAGGTTTTGAAATTGAGCGCGCACTTTTAAAACAAATTCATTCGCATCCGAATATTGAAATACTTGATCATCATTTTGCGGTCGAAATTATTACCCAACATCATCTTGGTATAGAAGTCAATTCACGCACACCAGGCATTACTTGTTATGGTGCTTACGTCATGGATGTGCGAACAGGAAAAGTAGAAACCATTTTATCGCGCAGCACTTTAATTGCTACTGGCGGTGCTGGCCATGCTTATTCCACCACTACCAATCCAACCATTGCAACTGGTGATGGAATTGCAATGGTTTATCGTGCAAAAGGGAAAGTCGAGAATATGGAATTTATGCAGTTTCATCCTACTTCACTTTATAATCCCGGCGCGAAACCTTCTTTTCTAATTACAGAAGCGATGCGTGGCCACGGAGGAATTCTTCGAACTCGTTTGGGAAAAGAATTCATGGAAAAATATGATGCTCGAAAATCTTTAGCACCAAGAGATATTGTTGCACGCGCAATTGATAGTGAAATGAAAATCTCAGGAGATGATTTTGTTTATCTCGACTGTACGCATCTGGAAGCAGAAGATCTGAAAAAACATTTTCCGAATATCTATGAGAAATGTTTGACAGTCGGAATTGATTTCACTAAAGATTTCATTCCTGTGGTTCCTGCTGCTCATTATTTGTGCGGTGGAATTAAAGTGGATAAAAAAGGTCGTAGTAGTATTACAAATCTTTATGCAGTAGGCGAATGTTCTTGTACCGGACTTCATGGTGCAAACCGATTAGCTTCTAATTCACTTCTTGAAGCTGTTGTTTATTCGCACGAGGCGAGTGAAGATGCTATTTCAACTTTCAAGGAAATAGCATTTCAAAAAAACATTCCCGATTGGAATATTGAAGGAACAGATGCGCCCGAAGAAATGGTTTTGATTACACAAAGCATGAAAGAAGTTCAATCTATCATGAGCAGTTATGTTGGAATTGTTCGTTCTAACTTACGTTTGGAACGTGCACATGATCGTTTAGAAATTCTTTGGAATGAGAATGAAGCACTTTACAAAAAAATCACCCTTTCTCAAGAAGTTTGTGAATTAAGAAATATTATTAACGTGGCCTACATTATAATTAAGCAAGCGAGAGAGCGAAAAGAAAGTCGTGGATTACATTATTCGCTTGACTATCCACCTGTAAAGTAATTAAGTTAAATTATGATTATTTACATTGTGTACCACCTGCAAAAGAAGTAATTTTATATAAATGAACAAACTCATTAGCATTTCCACTTCTTTGCTCCTCTCGATGATTATTCTCGTGAGCGGCTCTGGTTTGGTCATAGGTAAAATGGTTTGTTTAAAATCTGGAGTAGTTTTGCTTTCTACTACTGAAGCGAAGGATTGTTGCAAAGATGAGTCAGGAAAAACTGAATTTAAAGGTCAATGTTGCGACTTGAATAATCTAACGTTTCAACATCATCAATTTGTAAGTCAGAATCAGGTTCAGATAAAATGTTCCCAAATTTCTTCTCCGATTTTATACCAAGAACTTTTATTTTCCGTTCCAAAATTTTCAAATTCGAAATTTAAATCCACTAAATATCAGGACCCTCCTGATTTACTTTCGGCCAATTCCCAGCTTTCATTGCTTGGTACTTTTCGCATCTGATTACTTGAATTTTAGTTCGCTATAAAACTAGTGCGAAGTATAAATTTTTAAGTAATTCATATGAAAAATCATAAAAACATTTTATTCAGATTTATTCTGCTCTTTCTATTTGGAAGTACGCATTTAAATGCGATGGACCATTTAATGGGAACCGTTACTTCCAAACAAGGGAAAGAAAAAGTCCCGGGTGCTATTGTTCTTTGGGAACATACACTTATAGGAACAGCTACAGATTCCTTGGGCGATTTTATTCTTGCCTGGCCAGATTCCTTCCCTGCCACCTTAATTGTTCGTTGCACCGGATTTAAAAGCAAAGGAATTGTCTTCACCGGAAAAAATCCGAATCAGATCAAAGTCGATTTGATTGAAGGCCCTTCCCTAGAAACGGTTACGATCAGTGATAAAAGAGATGCTTCAGAATTTTCTTTTATCAATCCGATTATGGCAGAAAATATAACTACTGTAGGTTTGAGAAAAGCAGCGTGTTGCAATCTCTCGGAAAGTTTTGAAACAAATCCAACAGTTGATGCTGCAGTTACAGATGCCGTTTCAGGAGCGAAAAAAATTCAACTTTTGGGACTTGATGGTGTTTACTCACAAATTCTTTTTGAAAACCTGCCACTTATTCGCGGACTCTCTTCTTCCTATGGACTTTCATATGTTCCAGGAACGTGGATCAAGGGGATTCTAATTACAAAAGGAACTGGTTCTGTTGTGAATGGATATGAATCCATCGCAGGGCAATTAAATATTGATTTATTAAAACCTGAAGAAGGAGCAGATAAATTTTTTGCGAATTTTTATGGAAATAATTTCGGAAGAGCGGAAGCTAATTTTCATTTGAACAAAAAAATTAATCCGAACTGGGGAACTACTTTATTGACCCATGCCAGCACACTACAACTGAAAAGTGATAACAATCACGATGGATTTCTGGATATGCCATTGTATACACAATACAATGTATTGAACAGATGGAATTGGATAAGCAAAGGCCCAGCTCAAGGAGAATTTGGTGCACGATTTGTTTATGATGATAAAATCGGTGGGCAAGGAAGTTTTGAAAAAGCACGCGATTTTGGTGGAACACAATTTTATGGTGTTGGTGTAAAAAATAAACAAGCAGAAATATTTAATAAAACAGGATTTGTTTTTAAGGCACCAGCAAGAAGTATAGGAACAATGTTCTCTGCACGTTTGCATCAGGAAGATATGTTCTTTGGACTAAAAACGTACAAAGCAGAACAGCAAAGTATTTATTTGAATGCTATCTGGCAAGATATGATTGGAAATACCAATCACATGTATAAAACAGGATTCAGTTTTCTATATGATAGTTACCATGAAAAGTTTAATGATTCAACATTCAACCGTACGGAAACTGTTCCCGGAATATTTGCAGAATATACAGGACATCTGACTTCAAAGTTTACAGTAGTTGCCGGAATTCGTGGCGATTTACATTCTACTGCAGGGTTTCAAGTAACTCCTAGATTACATATGAAGTACGACATTACGCCAACCACTGCTTTGCGACTTTCAGCAGGAAAAGGTTTCCGTACTTCAAATATTTTTACAGAAAACTCAAGTGTATTTGCTAGTTCCCGTCAATTGATCATTTCCGAAAAACTGAATGCAGAGATTGCTTGGAACTATGGAGGAAGTATTCAACAGAAATTTAAATTTTTGAAAAATGACGCAACATTTGTTGTCGATTTTTTTAGGACTGATTTTATTAATCAAGTTGTGATTGATATGGAAACTCAAGGCCTATTAAAAATTTATAATCTAGATGGTCTTTCCTTTGCAAATAGTTTTCAGGCTGACCTCACCCTTCAACCTATAAAACGATTTGATGTTCGAATTGCTTATAAATATTATGAAGTCAAAACTACTTATTCAGGAGTTTTGAAACAAAAACCACTCACTCCTTCACACCGTGCATTTTTAAATTTGGCATATGCAACAAAATATGATAAGTGGTCATTCGATTTTACTACTAAATGGATGGGACCAACAAGGCTTCCGCAGAGCTATCTTTATCCAGAAAAACAAAGCGCTTCTTTTTTCCTACTAGGAACTCACGTTACTAGAAAATTTCGTCGAATGGATCTTTATGTAGGAGTAGAAAATATCCTAAATTTTATGCAACTTAATCCGATTATTGATGCAATTGATCCTTTCGGCCCACATTTTGATGCTTCTCAGGTATACGGTCCAACAGATGGTCGCGTTATTTATGGAGGACTTCGATTTAAAATTTAAATAAACAAACTATCTTCAACCAATAATAAAACAAAATGAAAAATCTAAAAAACATCACCCTACTTACCCTTGTTCTCGCGTTATTTTCTTTTGTGAATTTAAAGGCGCAAAACCCAGCAAGTCCTTCCAAAACCGCAACGGTTGTTATTAAAACAAGCGGTGAATGTGATATGTGTAAGGAAAAAATTGAATCTACCCTTGGAAAAATGTCGGGAGTAAAAAAGGTAACTCTTGATGTTGCAACCAAAGATGTGACGGTAGAATATATTACTAAAAAAACTTCGCCGGATAAACTCAGAAAAGCACTTGCCGAAATCGGATATGATGCTGATGATGTTAAAGCAAATAATCGTGCCCAACGTGATTTGCCTGCTTGTTGCCAGCCAAAACCAAAAGCCGATTCAACTAAATAAAATTCAAAAAATTCAAAAAGTATAAGGATGGCGCTAATCAAAGAAGTAAATGGTCATACACCTCAGTTAGGCAATGATTGTTATGTCGCAGAAAACGCAACTATTGTTGGAGATGTAATTTGTGGCGAACAATGTTCTTTTTGGTTTAACGCCGTTGTTCGTGGTGACGTGAATAGTATTCGACTGGGTAATAAAGTAAATGTGCAGGATGGCGCGGTAATTCATTGTACTTATCAAAAGACAAAAGTTGTAATTGGAGATAACGTATCAATTGGCCATAATGCCTTGGTGCATGGATGTACTTTACATGACAACGTACTTATTGGAATGGGTGCGATCATTATGGATAATGCAGAAGTGGGCAGTAATACAATTATTGGAGCAGGAAGTGTAGTAACGGAGCGTATGAAGTGTGAACCCAATAGTGTTTATGCAGGTATTCCTGCAAGAAAGATTAAAGATATTTCTTCCGAGCTTCAAAAAGGAGAAGTTGAACGTATTGCGAATAATTACGTAATGTATTCCAGCTGGTTTAAATAATTAAATCTGATAATAAGAATTACTTTTCTGCAAAAATGTTAAGCAGAAATCTTTTCTAGATTTTGGAAAAATCATGAAATTAAAGTTAGACTAATCAGGTTTCGATACGATGATATTTTTTCCTGTCAACATAAAAAACGTATCCGAAAAATGTTTGACATCTCCGCTTGTAAAATAGGTTATCGTTCCGCCCGCTTCGTTCAATAATTTTTTCTCCTCAAGGATTTTTTTTACTTGTTTTGCTACCGCAGGAGCTGGATCTATAATGGCTACTTTTTCACCCAAAATTTTCCGAAGCATAGGTACCACAAATGGATAATGTGTACAAGCTAAAACAAGCGTATCAATATTTTTTTCCATCATTGGCTCTAACCAACCGCGCAACATTTTTTCGGTATCAGCATTTTGGACTTTACCTTCTTCTATCTGCTGGACCAACCCGGGACAAGGCTGTTTCAAAACTGTGACGCTCTTTGCGAATCTTTCTACAACACTCGCAAATAATTCTCCTTGAAAAGTTGCTGTCGTCGCAATTACTCCAACTACACCACTTTGTGTTTGTTCCGCAGCAGGTTTTACTGCTGGTTCCATTCCAACAAAACTTACTTGTGGATGAATAAGGCGTAAATGTTTTAGGGCTGAAGCAGAAGCTGTATTACATGCAATGACAATTATTTTACATTTTTTTTCAAGCAGAAAATTCGTGACGTTTTCAGAAAGAAGTTGAATTTCATCTAAGGATTTTTCTCCATAGGGCATATGCGCATTATCGCCAAAATAAATCAAATCTTCATGCGGCAACAATTCACGAATCACACGAAGTACACTCACTCCTCCGATTCCAGAATCAAAAACACCGATTGCATTAGATTTCATTTCATGCATTTAACAAAGTTCCGAAAAAATCAAATCCCAAAAACCTTTCAGTTTTCGGGATTTGAAAAAGACGTTATCAAAAACGATTAGTGACCAGGAGTTTTTGGTGCTGGTGTAGCAGGTAATGGAATTCCTAATTTTATTCTCACATCCGTAAAGATATCATCACTGTCGGCTGCATAAAGTACAACGGTTGCCGATTTGCTGCTATCTAAAACATATTTATATCCTTTAGCAAGCGCTACATCTTTTACTGCTTTTTGGATGGTTTCAAAAATAGGAACCAGCAATTCTGTACGACGTTGTGTGTAAGAATCCTGAGCGGTTTGCTGGAAATCCTGAATTCGTTGCTGTAAATCAGTGATTTCTTTTTCTTTGATGGCTTTGATCGGTGGGCTCCATGATTTATTCAAAGAATCGTATTCATTGCCTTTACGTTGCAATTCAAGATTCATTTGGTACATCATCTGTTCCAATTGGCCGTAGAAAAGTTGCGCAGAATCGCTTGCCTTTTTAAAAGCGGGCATGATATCCAAAAGCGAATCAAGGTTAATGTGGGCTACAGTTGTAGGAGATGCTTTTGTTTGAGCATTTGAAGTCTTCGGGACTGATACAAGTAAAAGAGCTGCAACAGCGATTAAGAGATACTTTTTCATATTAGAATTATGTTGATGTGTGGTTGGTTGCTTGTTTATTGATTAGTATTAAATTTATTATTTTCCTGATGGCTTTGAAGATCCTCCGGCTTTTTTCCAGCCCAAAATTTCCAGAACGTCATCGCTTTTATCATATTTTGAATTGGTATATAACATGGTGATATCACTAGCCTTGTCAAAAACAATACCATAACCTCCACGGTCAGCCATTTCTTTTACGGCATTATAAACCTGATCCTGGATTGGCTTAACCAATTCCTGACGTTTTTTGAAAAGTTCCCCGTCTACTCCAAATTTAGATTTCTGAAATTCTTTTGCATCTTTTTCCTTTTCGACAATTTCAGCTTCACGTTTCTGACGCAAATCATCCGTTAATAGAAGCTGTTCCTGTTGGAAATTTTTATAGAGCAAGTCAATCTCTGCATATTTTCCTTCTACTTCCTTTTGCCAGCCTACCGACAATTGATTTAATTGATCCTGCGCTGATTGATAAGCAGAACTTTGATTAAGAATATAATCGGTGTCTACAAAACAGAATTTTTGTGCATTCACAAAACCTGTTAAAGCGATAAACGCAATTAAAGAAGCGATAATTTTCTGTTTCATTTTGCTGTTTTTATTCGGTTGATGACAATAAACCCGCAAAAGGCGGCGCTAAAGTACAATATTTAGATCATTAGAGTTCTCCAAGATTCATTCCAATTGTAAAGTGAACTTGTGATTTTTGCATAAATGGTGCCGAAGGAACATCATCAAAACGATAACCCCAATCAAGTCCTAATAAACCAAACATTGGAAGGAATACACGGACACCTGCTCCTGCTGAACGGTATACATCAAAAGGATTAAAAGCCTTAACTGAATTCCATGTATTTCCTGCTTCAACAAAGGCAAGTCCGTAAACAGTAGCACTTGGATTCAATGAAACTGGGTAACGAAGTTCCCATGTATATTTTGCAATAATTGGCGATCCTGTTCTGGATGCTGTCAATGATTGATCATCATATCCTCGATCAGCAATAATTTCACGACCATCCAATGCATATCCCGTTAAACCGCTACCACCAAGATAAAAACGTTCAAAAGGAGATAATCCAACTTCCTGATTATACATTCCAAGGTAACCGAAACCAACACGTGTATTCAAAACAAGGTTTCCTACTAAACGAGTGTACCAAGAAGAAGTAAATTTCCATTTGTAATATTCTACAAATCGATAACGCTCCTGAACGGAAAGGGTGGAGTAATCTTTGTTATTAAACAGCGAATAAGGTGGAGTAAACTGACCGATAATTTTGATATCCGATCCGCTTCTTGGATAAATCTGTTGATCCGTAGAATTTCTATTTAAGGTAACACGATAACTTAAGTTATTGGAATACCCATCAGAGAATGCAAAAACAGAAGTGAAGTGATTCAAATCATAATATTGATAAGTTACCTCTTGATACAACTGGAAAAAGTCATCTGGTCGTTTCAAACGCATTCCAAATCCAACGGAAGCTCCTGTGATTTTTACATCCTGACGATTTTCATCACTCGATTTCAAACCATTGGATTGCACCGAACGATAAAGTGTAACAGAAAGTGAATTTGGTTTTTTACCTCCCAACCATGGCTCTGTGAAGGAAGCATTATAGGATTGGAAATATAATCCGTTTGATTGTGCACGGATACTTAATTTTTGTCCATCGCCGGAAGGAAGAGGACGCCATGCCGTACGATCAAGAATGTTTTTTGTAGAAAAATTATTAAACGAGACACCAAGAGTTCCCACAATACGATTCGCACCCCATCCACCGGAAAGTTCAACTTGGTCTGAAGGACGTTCTACAACACGATATTCAATATCAACTGTACCGTCATATGGATTTGGCTTTGGATTGATTTCAATTTTTTCCGGATCAAAAAATCCTAAAGACGCTAATTCTCTTTGTGAACGAATAACATCAGAACGACGGAACAGTTGACCTGGACGCGTACGAATTTCACGCATGATAATTTTGTCATTTGTTTTCGTATTTCCAACGATGGTTACATTTCTTATAGTTGCTTGACGTCCTTCGTAAACACGCATTTCATAATCGATAGAATCGCCATGCACATTTACCTCCACAGGGTTTACCTGAAAAAACAAATAACCGTCATCCATGTACAATGAACTTACATCGTTTCCCTGGGCACTCATGAACAAGCGTGATTCCAATTGTTCTTGATTATAAATATCACCTTTCTTAATTCCAAGACGATCATTTAACTGCTCAGAAGAATATTTTGTATTTCCGATCCAATTGATGTTTCCGAATTTGTAGATGTGTCCTTCTGAAATTGTTATTTCAACAATAACACGATTTGGCTGATCAGGTGATGGATAAACAGTATCACGAACAATCCTTGCATCACGATATCCTTTCTTACTATATTTTGCCAATAATTTCGCTTCGTCTTTCTCCAGATTTTCTTCGAGATATTTTGATGACTTAAAGAATGTGTACCAACGCTTTTGTTTTGTGTCTTTCAAACTGCGTCGAACTTTTCCAGTTTTAAAATCTTTATTTCCAGTAATAACAAGATTTTCAATTTTTACTTTTTTTCCTTTGTTGATATTGATTTGAAGTTTTACAATTCCAGGATGTTCAGCATCTGGCAATTCAACAAGTGAAGTAGTGCAATTCATATAACCATCTGCAACAAAATGTTCATTGCAGGTTTCGATGATATGACGTTTGCGGTATTCTGTCAACATTAGTCCAGAAAGCGATCCGATTTTTTTATTCAAATCTTCAATCTCACTTTTCTTTAGATGTGTTGGAGAATGGGAATAATCAACTCCAAAAACTTTTGGTTTTTCAACAACAATAATATCTAACCAAATATATTCGCCTTCAATTTTTGCCACTTCAATTGTAAGATCTTCAAACATGGCTTCCTTCCAGAGATTGTCAATTGCACTTGCAACTTTTTCTCCTGGTACAGAAATTTTATCCCCGATTGGTAAACCGGAAATTAAGCGTACAACATTGGAATCAACCAGATGACAACCATGCACATAAACAGCAACGAGTGTATAGTCATTCACCTTTGTATAGTCAATGATGGTAGACTGCGCAGCAATGCTACGAGCGAATAGAATAAAAATGAATGCAAAAAATACTTTTTTCATATCGAATCCGCCAATTAGCGGGTAATGTGATCACCAGTGGAAGTTCCGCCGGTGAGTGCTGTTAATGTTGCATCAAGCTGTGCGCTTGTTTTGCCGAATCTACGTTCACGCGTTTGATAATCGAGAATCGCTTTATAAAATTCTTCTTTATCAAAATCGGGCCATAATGTTTCGGTGAAATAAAATTCAGAATAGGCAATTTGCCAAAGTAAAAAATTACTTACACGATGTTCACCACTCGTGCGAATGAGTAATTCCGGATCAGGAAATGCTGAAGTATTTAAATATTTTGAAATACAATCCGCATCAATGTTTGTTACCGCCAATTTTCCTTCTGCTACTTGTTTTGCAATTTTTTTCGTTGCTTCAATTATTTCCCATCTCGAACTGTAACTCAAAGCAAGCACTAAAGTCATCCGAGTGTTTTTAGATGTATTGGCAATTGCTTCGTCTAATTCTTTGCGACAAGCTTCTGGTAAACTTTCTGTGTCACCAATAGTAGCAAGACGAATATTATTTTTATTCAGTGTTTCAGTTTCAGCGTGAATGGTATGAACTAATAATTCCATTAATGCATCCACTTCTTCTTTAGGTCTATTCCAGTTCTCAGTTGAGAATGCATAAAGCGTTAAAAACTCTACTCCTAATTCTGCCGCAGCTTCTGAAGTTTCTCGCACAGCAGTAACACCACTTTGATGTCCAAAGACACGCACTTTTCCCTGTTGCTGCGCCCAACGTCCGTTTCCGTCCATTATCACAGCCACATGTTTTGGCAATCGCGAAGTGTCAATTTTTTCTTTCAGGCTCATCACCACAAAATTCCTCTAGTATTGATATGCTGAACACTTGTGCGGTTTGTCAGCTAATTGAAACGTCAGGGTAATTCCCGCAAATGAATACCAATCTTTATTTCTAGGATTTCCACGCTGACGACCGATGTTTGCTGCTCCAACATTACTTCTATCGGCAACAGCAGCCGAAAGAGCTCCATAGGTTGCAAGGTCTGCTGGGTTTGCATAAACGGTACTTACATCATCAATGTAATCTGTAAAAGTTTTGCGCATGCCCCACTCTGCTACTAAACCAATTCTCTTAGCAAGATTTACGCGAACTCCTGCGCCAAATGGAATTGCCATTTGAATTTTTGAATACGCTTTTGTTTGTCCTTCGGTATGTAAAGGTTGTAAGGGAACCCATTGATTTCCAAATGAGGCTTTTGGATTCATATCAAAAACACCTACTCCTAGGAACATAAAGGGAGTGAATTGATGCTTATCGACGCCAATTTTGTATTCAATGAAATTAAATTCTCCACGAACTGCTAATTCATAGATCGTAGAGCGAAAACTTAAATTTCTTTGTTGTTGTTCAAATGAACTTGAACGTTCATCAATCCCTTGTACACTTCCGAATAAAATGGAACCTGCCAAGGCAAATCGCATGTTCAAATTGTGACGAAAAATTATCCCTCCAGCAGGACGGGTTAGGCTGCTGAAATGTTTTGTTGGATTTAAATCTCCAATATAGTAAGTACCTCCCAGCATTATTCCAATTTCATCGGAACGCTGTGCGTTTAAAAGTGAGGAGGAGCAAAACAAGAAAATAAAAAAGAGAATTTTTTTCATTTTTTAATCATTTTTTTTTGCGAATCAAGCTGAAATATATTTCAATTCTAAAACGCTTATTTATCAGAATTGGTATGTCTTTTTTTGATAGTTGCAAATATAGCCGTTTTGCCCTTTCGTAATCTCAATTTAACATCCTTAGTGAGTAAGATTTTTGAACACTTATTAGCATCTTGTAAACTGGATATCAATGTATTACACAAATTCAATAAAATTACATTTTGGATTCACATTGTAAGTCGTCCAAAGGTGTAAAAGTTGAAGAATATAATAACGGTTTTGGGTGCTTTTGGCTGATCCTAAAAAGAAGTCGAAAATGCTAATTTCTAGCGTCGTGACCCCAGATCAATTTTTCACGTATTGTATTGAAGAAATGATGATCGCTGAAACGAACTAGACTGATTTTAAAATCTTCTTTACGGATGGTCAGTTCAACTTCTTCTGTAAAAATTTCTGATCGCGCATCGAGTGTTGCAAGATGTTCTGAACTTCTTCCTTCTACACGAAGTGAAATGATACTGTCTTCGGGAATAATCAGTGGTCGTACGTTGAGATTGTGTGGTGAAAGTGGTGTTATAACAAAACTTTTAGCTTCAGGCACCATCAAAGGTCCTCCACAACTTAAAGAATAGGCCGTTGATCCTGTTGGTGTTGAAATAATCAATCCATCTGCCCAATAAGAATTCAAAAATTCCCCATTGATAGAAGTGTGAATCGTCATCATGGCTGAAGAAGTTTTTCGCTGAACAGTAAATTCATTCAAAGCAAAATTGATTTCTCCAAATAGGTTCTTTTTGGTTTCGAGTTTCAGCAAGGAACGTTTATCAATTGAAAATTTTCTTTCTTTCAATCGCTCTACAGCATGCTCAACTGCTTCTTCCACTGTAACGCCTGCTAAAAACCCTAATCTCCCTGTGTTAATTCCCAGAATTGGTATTCCAGAATTGCGCACATAAATAATAGTTTCCAGAATCGTTCCGTCTCCACCCAAGCTCAATAAAAAATCTGCCTGACCTCTGATTGCATTAAAATCATCTAATGCTTTTATCTTTTTCCCAAGTGTAAATTGAGATTCGAGATACTTAAAATACTCGGTGCCGATTAAAAGTTCACAACCGTTTTTTTCCAGTTTGTCAAAGAGCCCCTGTAAAATGGGAGGCAGATTTCGATCCGTTATTCGGCCGTAAATAGCAACTTTCATGGCTTTGTAACCTATACAGTCTGTCCTGATTTAAAGACGAGTGGACTCCAGAAAGGTTGCCCCAAAGGTAGATGAAAAATTAGAAAAGGTGACTACTATTTATGATCCGCAATTCAATTGCAAAAGCAATTTGAAAGGAGCCTAGGTTAGGGTTTGAATTAAAGAGAAGCTCCAAAATGAAGGAAAAAACCATTCTCGCCTTTGATATTAAAAGAATATTCAAAACGTATCGCAACATCATAATAAGTTACAACATCGATACCGGCGCCATATCCAAAAAGGAGTGAATTCCCCAATTCATTATGGTCGGAAAGTGTAGATTCTCTATCCTGAACGTAACCGGCATCAGCATAAAGTCCACCATAAACGGCAAGATGAAATGTGTTAAACTTTTCAACGGGTAAAAAGGGAAATTTATAAATGTGGGGCTTCAACAATTGGTAACGAACCGAAAATTTAGCAACACCATAACTTTCGCCATCAATTACATAATATTCATAACCTCTAATGTAAGTTCCAAAACCTAAAGCCCGCTGATGATAATATGGTATGTTTCGTGAAGGATTCCATCTACCGCGAATCATCTCCGCCAAAAATACACGAGGATAAATTTCCTGATACATTCTTAAGCTCGCTGCCATTGCAATAAGATTCAACTTTTCATCAGCAAGAATGCCAAGTCCGTGTTTTGTAATTTCAAAATCTTCAAAATTTCCTCTTAGCGTATAGGCTTTGATGTCTCTGCTATCATGAACCAAATGATAGGAAATGGTAAAGTATTCCATTTGTGATCTTCCATTTACAAAATAGTCAGGATTAAGATCCACTACCGTGTCATAAATGGTAAGATTTGTAAATCGCAAATCAAACGTTTGTTTCCAGTAAACACCTTTACGATATGAAAACAAAATACTTCCTGATGTTTCTCCTCTTATTCTATTGATATTATCTTTATAAAAAACTAGTTTATTGTTTCTGGTTGCAAAAGAAACTTCGTGATTTCTTGTATAAGTTCCTGTCAAAGTGACTCCAAATGTTCGTTTTTTATTGAAAGACGGAATTGCATATTGTCCTCCAAATTGTTGTGAATATCCAAATCTGCAAATCAAAGCGATTGATTCTTTTCGTCCACGGAAATTATATCTCCAAAGGAAAAAACCATAACTCGCACGCTGAAAATTATGCCCGTTTCTCCACCAAACATTTACATTTTGTTCTGCTACATCAAAAATTGGAGTGGGCCAAGTGTACCAACGTTCTTTCACGGAAACTGAAATAATTATTGGTGTAATTCCATTTGAGGAAGTCTCCCCAACCGGTGTTGCTAACACAGTTACAAAATTAAAAAGGGAAGTATTTTGAAGGTTATCTTCTGAATGTTTCGCAGCAATTTTTATTTTGCTTCCGGATAAAGTATCATTTAGTTTAAATGCAAGCTCACGTTCGATAATAAAATTTTTGGTTTGTTTATTTCCCGAATACACAACATTTACAATATGATATTTTACAGAATCCGATAGAATTGAATCTTGCGCTGACGAAATAAACGGAAGGAAAAAGGTGACAGCCACAAAAAAAAGCTTAGCCGAAAATGGAGATTTAAAAAACCGCATTTTAAAAACAAAAAATTGAAGGGGGGAATTCATTCGTTAACAAATATACATGCTAAAAACCGCCAAATAAAAAAATCCAAATTCCAAATGATTGAGAGACTTTGGGATTTGGATTTAAAAAAATGTGTTTTGACTTTACATATTGATGTAATTCATAAACTCATCATAACGGCTTCTCATATCTTCCTCGTATGAACTCTGATGAAAAGTTGCTTTAACGGTATAATTGTAACGAGAAAAAGTCTGAAGAATGCGTGTTAAATCATCGCGATTTACTTTCAAAGTCACTTCTACTTTTGTAGAGTCTGGAATACTTGCTACGTAAGCGCTCAAAATTTTAGCATCATTTCCTTCTACAATTTGTGCAATCTGCGATAAGGAATAATCGACATTATTTACTTCGAGCACCAAAATACCACCAGGTTCACGGACAGCAGCTAAGGAAGAAAGCTTTTCCGCCAATTGTGGTAAAGTAATGGAGCCTAAAAAATTTCCTTTATCGTCGCTTACGGCAATTACATCTAAAGAAAGCTCTGCCATTAATTTCAACACATCGTAAGGATGTTGTGTTCCTAAAAGATGTGGTTTTATTAAAGCCAATTTATGAGAACCAATTGGTGCGTCTTGATCATTGAGATCATACAATTCATCTTCAGAAATCATTCCAATAAATTGTGTTCCATTCACAACAGGCAAATGTGATACATGGAATTCGTCCATCCAACTCAAAGCTTTCTCTGCAGAATCCTGAATCTTAAGTGGCGGAATATCTTCGTTAATTAAATCGCTAGCTAACATAGGGTCATTTCTATCCAATCGGAATCGGCGTTTAGCAAAGGTATTTACTTCTTTCAGAATATAACGCATCGCAGGAGAAATTGTTTTAAGGAGTTGGGTATCTGGTAGCTACTATATGTTATCTGGTATTCGTATCAGGACAAAAAAAAACTAGATACCTTCTACCCTATACCATCTACCTTTTTCCCACTACCTTTGTCGCTCTCAACTAAATAAATGGCAAACCTTTCCGTCAATATTAATAAAATTGCAACGCTTCGAAACAGTCGCGGTGGCAATAACCCAGATTTGATTAAAGCTGCCTTGGATTGTGAAAGATTTGGGGCCGAAGGAATAACCATTCACCCTCGACCGGATGAGCGACACATAAAGTATAGCGATGCAAGGGCATTGCGTCCACTTTTGAAAACTGAATTTAATATTGAAGGAAATCCACGCGAACAACGCTTTGTGGATTTAGTTTTAGAATTGAAACCACATCAGGTTACTTTAGTTCCGGATTCAACCAATCAATTAACTTCTAATCATGGTTGGGATACGATTGCAAATAAAGATTTTCTCAAAAATATTATTTCTGAATTTAAAAAGCGCGGGATTAGAACTTCCATTTTTGTAGATCCGGTAGTGGCAATGGTAAAAGGTGCAGTAAATACGGGCACAGATCGAATTGAATTATACACGGAAGCTTACGCAAAACATTTTCATGAAGGAAAAGAAGCTGCCATTGCTACATACATTGATGCAAGTCGTGCAGCTGAACAAGTGGGTCTTGGAGTAAATGCGGGACATGATCTTGATTTAGAAAATCTATCTTACTTTGCACAAAACATTTCAAATCTTATGGAAGTTTCCATTGGACATGCATTGATTTCTGATTCGCTTTATTTTGGATTGGAAAATACAATAATGATGTACAAACGGGAACTTAATAAAAAATAAAAATCTTCACTCAAAACTTTTCTATTGTGAATCTCTTCTTCAGAAAATCAGGCGCCGGTCAACCAATGATAATTCTTCATGGTTTATTCGGACTTTCAGATAATTGGGCAACACTTGCAAAAAAATTCTCTGATCATTATACAGTCTATACTGTTGATTTGAGAAATCATGGACAATCACCTCATTCGGATCAATGGAAATATTGGATCATGGCTGAAGACGTTCTTGAATTAATTCAAAAAGAAGAATTAAAAGATGTAATTCTTATTGGCCATTCTATGGGTGGAAAAGTGGCGATGTATTTGACACTTGATTCTCCAGAATATATTTCTCGATTGATTGTTTTAGATATTGCTCCAAAAAAATATCCAATTGGAAATGAAGATGTCGTTGCGGCTTTACTTAAAGTTCATCCTGAAAAACTAGCTTCCAGAAAAGAGGCCGAAGACATTTTGTCGAAAGATTTGAAAGATCAAGGCACCATTCAATTTCTATTAAAAAATCTATATCATAAAGAGGAAGCGAACGGAACTTCACATCTTGCTTGGCGTTTTAATCTTCCTGTCATTAGTAAAAATCTCGAAGTTGTTTCTGACGCAACGGATGAACCAGCAGGAAGTGATGTTATGACTCTCTTTGTTCGAGGAGAAAAATCAAACTACATCACGAAAGAAGATGACGCTGAAATTATGCGTGTTTTTCCTAGAGCATCTATCAAAACCATTGCCGGCGCTGGACATTGGGTGCATGCCGATAAGCCTGATGAATTATTTGATGTAATCATGCAGTTTAGTTTTTAGTTTTTCATTGAGGCAGCTTGGTTTTGTTTAACTTCGATAAGCTAAATTACCTGAGCATGAAAAAAATAATTACCCTTTCTCTTTTTATTCTGATGAGTTCCGAAGTTTTCGCTTCAACGAAATACTGGATTGTATTCACGGATAAAAACTCAACTCCCTATTCTACTTCAAATCCATCCGCATTTCTCTCAAGTCGATCGATTCTTCGTAGACAGAATCAGGGAATTGCGATTACGAGTTATGATCTTCCGGTTGACCCAAATTATATAGCACAGGTTTTAGCAACAGGAGCTGTGACTTTAAACTACAAATCAAAATGGATGAACGCGATTTCGATTACGACTTCTGATGCGAATGCGTTACTTGCAATCAATGCACTTCCGTTTGTGGTGAATGTTGGCCCTGTGTTCAGAGTAAAACATGCTGATTATTTTTCTGAAGAAGCAGATGAAATTCCTGCAACAAATACGCAGCGAATAGGAAATAGTAATTCTTTACTTTCTTATAATTATGGTGCTTCACTCGGGCAAGTACAACAAATCAATGTGGATTGCCTTCACGGAATGGGATTCAATGGCGCAGGAAAAATTATTGCTGTTTTAGATGATGGATTTAATAATGTGAATGTAATTCCTGCTTTTGATAGCATTCGATTAAATAATCAGATTTTAGGAACGTATGATTTTGTTGCTGGCGTACAAAATGTTTACGGTGTTGGCGGACATGGAACCTTATGTTTGTCGGACATGGCAGCTAATCTTCCTGGTCAAATTATTGGAACTGCACCTGGCGCACAATATTATTTGTTACGTACAGAAGAGGCCGCAACCGAATATATTATTGAAGAAGATAATTGGGTTGCAGGAGCAGAATATGCGGACAGTGTTGGAGCGGATATTATTTCTACTTCTTTGTATTACGAACAATTCGATGATGCTTCACAAAATCATGTTTATGCAGATATGGATGGACGTACTACAGTATGTGCACGTGCAGCAATATTCACGGCACGCGTTGGCATGTTAACATTTGCGTGCGCAGGCAACTCTGGAACTTCACCCTGGTTTTATATTGGTTCACCTGCTGATGCAGATAGTATTCTTGCAGTAGGTGCGGTTGATGCTTTAGGAAATCTTGCAAACTTTTCTTCTCGCGGTCCTTCTGCCGATGGAAGAATTAAACCCGACATCAGCGCAATGGGCGTAAACGCAATTGTTGTAAATTCAAGCGGATCAGTAACTACCGCAAGCGGCACTTCATTTGCTACTCCCCTTTCTGCTGGTGGCGCTGCTTGTTTATGGCAATCTGCTCCAAGTTATTCAGCCATGCAATTACTTCATGCTATTCAAATGAGTTCCGATCAATGGTCGACTCCCGACAATTTGAAAGGTTATGGAATTCCTGATTATTGTTTGTCAAATATTATACTTTCAAATCAGCCAAATGAAATCTATTCGCCAAATCATTTTTCAGTAAGTCCGAATCCTACGAATGGAGAAATGATTTTTTCTGTTTCAATAGAAGAAGGAAGTAAAGGCTGCATTCAACTTTTTGACATGACAGGTAAATTGGTTAGAAATGTGGAAATACTTCCAAGCCAAAAAAGAATTTATATAAACGGAACAGAATTAGCAGAGGGAATCTATTTGTCTAGACTTCTTGTAAATGGACAGTTATTCAGCATTGAAAAAATTTCGATTGCTAAATAATAATGCTGATTTAAAGTAAATATTTTCTTTCTTAATCCTCCTATTACAAAGACTATTCACGATCTTTGCAACAGAAATTTTTCAATTCACTATATCAATCAACCAATGACAGCAGAAATTATTACCAACAAAGGAACAATGAAAGCATCTTTTTATGAAACTGATGCTCCCGGAACAGTAGCAAACTTTGTAAAACTTGCGAAGAGCGGATATTATGATGGATTAAAATGGCATCGTGTACTTCCTGATTTTGTAATTCAAGGTGGATGTCCAAATACACGTGAAGGTGCTACAGGAATGCCTGGAACTGGTGGCCCCGGTTATCAAATTCCATGTGAGACCACAGGAGGAAATCAATATCATGACAAAGGAGTTTTGTCAATGGCACATGCTGGTCGTAACACAGGCGGATCACAATTTTTTGTGGTATTAAGTCGTGCAAAAACTGCGCATCTTGATGGACAACATACTTGCTTCGGAAAGCTTACCGAAGGTTTGGATGTTTTGGATACCATTCGCCAGGGCGATACAATTGATAAAATTATCATTCACGATTAATTGAAGAATGTAAGGTTGGGATATCAATATAAAAAACCACTAATCCTCATTACTTGCCTTTCATCTTTACAATAAATCTTTAACAAAGAAAACCACGTTTAATGCGTGGTTTTCTGCTATTATTGTGTGTATGGAAAACAATGAAAATCCTATTCTGTCTTCTGAAGAAAAAAAAGTCATTCCGCTTTTCAATTCATTTCTTGAAATCGGAAGAACTGGCAAAAATCAGGCTTGGCGATATCTTGTTGGAATTATCATCGTAATTGTTGGCGGATATTTCCTGATTGGACAAGTACCGCTTACCATTGTTGCCTTATGGGCGATCTCAAAAGGTTATGTAAATAAATTTGATCCAGATTTAAATACGAAAATTCTGAATCCGGAAATTATCCATGTCGATGCCAATTTATTTCTGATTCTAGAATTATTCATTTTCGTTGCTGCCATGTTTGCCTTGTGGATTGTGATCACAAAACTTCATCGAAAAAAATTTACATCTGTTATTACTTCTGCTCCAAAAATTCGTTGGAAAAGATTTGCAATTACAGCTTTCAGCTGGATGATTCTATGTTTTGTAGGGCAACTTATTTCTATGAAAATGTATCCCGACAATTATTCAGTTGTATTTAATTTAAAACCTTTTCTACTTACACTTTTGATTGCTGTTATTTTTCTACCGATTCAAACTTGGTGGGAAGAGTTTTTTTTCAGAGGTTATATTTTTCAAGGAATTGGATTGCTAACAAAAAATGCAATTTTACCGATTTTAATTACTGGATTTCTTTTTGCTGGCATTCACATGTTCAATCCGGAAGTTTCAGCATATGGAGTAATGGCGATGTTCCCAGCTTATTTGATTCCCGGAATTTGTCTCGCTATTATGGCTTCTCTTGACGAAGGATTAGAAAGCGCCATGGGAATGCATTTTGCAAATAATCTTTTCGGAACATTTGCAGTCACAAGTTCAAGCAGCGCAATTCAAGCCAATACAATCTGGTTGGCAAAAGGAATGAATCCAGTGGCGGATAATATTACCCTTCTCGTTTCATTTCTTATTCTTCTGACCCTACTTTCCTTTACCAACAAATGGGATTTCTCAAAACTTTATCGCTAACTGATTTATGAAACAAATTTTTTATTTCCTTTTAATGCTGCCTTTATTTTCAATTGCGCAGCAAGACAATTCCTATCAATTTACAGTTGATCTCACCAAATGTCATTCTGATTTATTGACGGTGAATCTCGTTACTCCAAAAATGGCAGTAGACACCATCATTTATCATATGCCTGCCATGGTTCCTGGAACTTATAAAGTTTATGATTTCGGAAAATGGATTTCCAAATTCAAAGCACTTGATAATACTGGAAAAGAAATTACCACAACTAAAACAGATTTA
Organism: Bacteroidia bacterium; assembly: GCA_038237845.1. Lineage (GTDB taxonomy): Bacteria > Bacteroidota > Bacteroidia > Palsa-965 > Palsa-965. The sequence continues at coordinate 46,749 of JBBRYH010000013.1, read as the reverse complement.
AATTCCTGGAAAATTCCAAATGCTAAAAATCTCGCGTCTATTTCTTATGAAGTGGAAGATACTTGGGACACGGATGTAAAGGGTGAATTTGTTTTTGAACCTGCAGGGACAAATTTTCAAGTCGACACCAATTTTGTTTTAAATAATCATGGTCTCTATGGCTATTTTGATGGAATGAAACGTAATACCTACAAAGTAAATATTATTCATCCAGAAGGTTTTTTCGGTGCAAGCGGCTTAAGTGATGTGCAACGCAATGGAAATAAAGACACCTACACTATTTCGAATTACATGCAATTGGTTGATGGTCCAATGATGTACAATCGTCCTGATACGGCCCACATTTTTGTTGGCGGCGCTGATGTTTTAATTTCCGTTTATTCACCGCACAAACTCGTGAGTGTAAAATTTCTTGCTGATAGTTTGCGAAAACTTTTGGATTTGCAACGACAATATCTTGGCGGAACTTTGCCGGTAAAAAATTATGCATTTATAATTTATTTGAATGGAAATCCGCAAGGATTTAAGTCGGGATCATTCGGAGCTTTGGAACATTCTTATTCTTCCATGTATTGTTTACCTGAAATGGAACAGGCGAGAATTGCACAAACTATTATTGATGTTTCTGCACACGAATTTTTTCACACACTCACGCCGCTGAGTATTCATTCTTTCGAAATTGGAGATTTTGATTATAACAATCCACAAATGTCGAAGCATCTTTGGATGTACGAAGGTTTAACAGAGTATGCAGCACATCATGTTCAAATAAAATATGGCAACTTAACGCTTGAGGATTTTTTGGCGAGTATGAGAGGGAAAATGGTTACTGCCGAGCAATATGATGAAGATCTTTCGATGACAAAGATGAGCAAAGGTTGTTTAGATAAATATAAAGATGAATACAATAATGTTTATCAGAAAGGTGCTTTAATCGGAATGTGTTTGGATATTCGTCTACGACAGTTGTCAGATGGAAAATATGGAACACAAGATATGATGATGGATCTTTCCAAGAAATATGGAAAGGATAAATCGTTCGTAGATGATTCTTTATTTAGCGACATCGTTAAACTTACTTATCCAGAAATCGGAGATTTTTTTAATCGATATGTTGCAGGCACTGAGACGTTACCTTATGCAGAATTATTTGAAGCCGTAGGAATCGAATACAAGCGTCGTGGCACTGAGGAAATCATGGATCCCTTCGGCGGTTATGGATTCCGATTGGATCAGGATGGAAATCTTCGTTTGTGGCCAGAATCGGTAAATGATTTTGGAAAAGAAATGGGTTACCAAAAAGGAGATATTCCTGTTTCATTAAATGGGCAGAAAATTACTTTGGCAAATCTGGATGAGATAGTAAATGATTATGCCGCTAATGCTAAAGATGGCTCAAAAGTAATTATGAAAATAAAACGTCAGGAAAACGGGAAATGGAAAACAAAAAAATTAAAGGGAACGATGCATAAAGTTACGGTGACTAAAAAACACATTTTGACTCCAATGGCAAATCCAACTCCGCAACAATTAAAATTGCGAAAAGCCTGGATCAATCGTTAAGTATCCTTTAACTCAATGGAAAAATTCACCATCCCATATGAAAAGCGCCAGATCTACTGGATGTGCCAACTTGGCGGATGGATGTTCTATGTTTTACTAAATGGTTTTTATGTTTTTCTTAAAGATCAGTTTACTTCCACTTTTGCTTTTTCATTGATCTTCATTTTCCTCTTTGGAATTATTCTTACACAGACTCTTCGCTTTTTTATTATTCGTTTTAATTGGCTTCAGCTTTCAATTCCAAAAGTTATTCCGCTTCTACTTGTGAGTAATTTTCTGATGGCCTTTGGAATGACTTTCATTCAAACCGGGTTTGATCGAGCGGCGACGGGTGTCGCTATTTCTATGAGCAATTCAGTTTGGGTACTTACCGTTTCCAATTACACCTTATTCTTTTTATTCTGGTCAATTATTTATTTTATGGTTCATTATGTTTCGGACTATAAGAAATCCGAAATTGAAAAATTCAAATGGATGGCTGCAATTCAGGAAACTGAACTTAATAAATTAAAATCTCAGCTCAATCCACACTTTATGTTTAATGCAATGAATTCTATTCGTGCATTAGTAGCTGAAGATCCGATAAAAGCAAAAGAAGCTATTACACAATTTTCAAATCTTCTTCGAAATACCTTGCAAATGGGAAAACAGAAATTCATCCCTTTGTCTCAAGAATTAAGCGCCGTAAAAGATTATCTAGCTATTGAAGGAATTCGTTTGGAAGAACGTTTAAATTTAGTTTGGAATATTGATCCGATTACTGAAACCATTGAAGTTCCTCCATTGATGATTCAAACCTTAGTTGAAAATGGAATAAAACATGGCATTGCTAAATTGCCTGAGGGTGGCACACTTTCCATAGAAACAAAACGTTTATCTGATACATTAGAAATTATTATTCGTAATTCAGGACAATATAATTCCTCTGCAATTCCTGAAAGTGGCTATGGAATGAAGAATACGATCGATCGATTACAACTATTATATGCAGACAAAGCGAAATTCGAAATTTTAAATGAGGACGCAAAAACAGTAATAACAAAACTCAGCATCCCATTTATTTCTTCTTCAACAAACTAATATCTAAATAACATGAAAGTTATTATTATTGATGATGAGCGATTAGCCAGACAGGAATTGAAATCAATGCTGTCAACTTATCCCGGTATTGAAATTATTGCGGAATGTGGAGATGTAAAGACTGCTATTGAAAATGTAAATTCGCTAAAGCCTGATGTTATATTTCTAGATATACAAATGCCCGGCAAAACGGGTTTTGATTTATTGGAGGAATTGACTTTTGTTCCGGAAGTTGTTTTTGTAACGGCCCATGATGAATTCGCCATCAAGGCTTTTGAAGTCAGTGCGATGGACTATTTATTAAAACCAGTTCAACCTGCACGGCTTTCCGACACCATTCAAAAACTTAACTCTCATTTAGCGGAAAAGAAAGACGCTCCCGAAAACAGCAATACATTATCTGAAACAGACCAAGTATTTGTAAAAGACGGAGAGCGTTGTTGGTTTGTAAAACTTGGTGAAGTCAGATTATTTGAATCAGAAGGAAATTATGTTCGTTTATATTTTGGAACTAGCAAGCCTTTAATTCTGCGTTCATTAAATTATTTAGATGAACGATTAAACAATAAAACCTTTTTCAGAGCAAGCAGAAAACATATTATTAATTTGCAGTGGGTAGAAAATATTGAAAGTTGGTTCAATGGAGGATTGCTTGTAAAATTACGTGGAGGAGAAACAGTAGAGATTTCGAGAAGACAGGCCGTTAAATTAAAAGAGATGATGTCTTTATAATAAGCTAATATTTTAATTTGCAAATTTGTTAAGCGTAGAAAACTGGTCTGCTGCTCTGAAGGATAAAACATTCAGAGAAAAACTTGCAATGAGTTTATTATTGTTTGGTTTGGTGATGACCGGTTTCTTTTTTGTTTTACAATATTCTGAAAATCGAAATGGCTTTGTCATTGAAAAGGGTTGGTTAGATGGAATTATTTCACCACAGGATTTCTCACCCTATATTTTTTCGATTACCTATGCAGCTGCTTTACTCGGATTGATTTTTTGTTTGCGAAATCCTACAACTACCCTTTTATTAATTCGCACCTATCTCCTACTCCAATTACTTCGAATGATTTGTCTATTGATTTTTCCACTCAACCCACCATCGAATATCATTCCACTTCAGGACCCCTTCTTGCATGCTACATTTTATAATGGTCGACCAAACTTGAAAGATTTGTTTTTCTCAGGTCACGTTGCCACCATTATTCTCTTCATTCCTATTCTCTCTAGCAAGTGGATTAGAGGATTGCTTGTTGCTGCTGCTTTTATTGCAGGAATTTTATTGGCTGCTCAACGTGTACATTACGTCATTGACATTATTTCTGCTCCATTATTTTCCCTATTAGCTTTTTACTTCGCTGATAAATGGACTAAAAATAACCACGGAAAATCCCAAAAAGATTCTAATTACTGAATTCCTTTGCTGGAAGGTAATTGTCCGTGGTTAAACTATCTTCTTCGGAAAATTTATTCTCATCTGCAACAATAATTTCAACTGGTAAAAGCGCCAGACCAACGAACGCTACAATGATTACAAGTAGAATAAACAGAGAAAGATTTTCTGAAGACATCATAGGTTTTTGTTTTCACAAATTACTATGATCTATATTATTAGAACAAGAAGACAAAATGAATGAATTGTTTAGAAATCGGTTCAAATGTTAAGACCGAAAATCATCGTCTGTATTTTTCAGTATGCCGAATTATATCAGGAAAAAAGTCTCTGAAATCTTTTTCAAATAACAGGTATTCCTTTTCTAGGTAATCTGCAGCTAATTCCATCTTGGAATCAACCTTTACTCTTTTCGACATTCCTGTCAAGACCCTACGGATGCCCTCAATTTCGGTGTAAGCCATTATCCAATTATGCTTTTTCATAAAAACCAACATGCTCCGCGGTTCCTCCGGAAAAAGAGTTTGATTTTTTTCTAAAAATGAATAAATCCTCTGCGCATAATCCTCAAGAGGCTCTTTTGAAAATTCATGCCAGTTTTTGGCCAGAAAATGATCATAAAAAATGTCAACAATTACACCCGAAAAGTGATTAAAGGTTTCCCGTAAACGGGCTTTACTTCTGGAAGTGATAGGATGTGTATCCGTGAAATAATCAATTTCGCGATGCATTCGAATTCCTTCCTGTACCGCACCATCAAAGGCTTCCAGGTTATTCCCCTTAACGGAATCAGCAATATAATTGCCAATCAATAAGTGTTCCTTATCCCCGGAAAGGTAGAAATGGGCCAGAAAATTCATAGAATATAAAGGTACAAAAGCCCTTACTTAGTAACGCATAATCGATAACTTTGCGTTCGTAAAACTATGAAGCAACTAAAATCTTTTTTCGTCAGTTTCGTCCTCTCAACCGTTGTGTCTGCTTTTGCTTTTGCCCAAAATGGTCCTTTGGAGCCGCAACAAACTTATAATTGGTCGAACACGCTAGTACCACAGGATACAACTTTGCATTTACGCGACATTACGCAGGCTTGGACTTTGCAGGAATGTGTGGATTATGCACAAGTACATAATTTATCAGTTCAACAGCAACAATTAAATGTTCAGCTTTCTCAGGCTCAGGTATTATCAAGTCAGGGAAATTTTCTTCCCAATTTGAATGCCGGTATGTCGCACACGTATCAGTATGGAAGAACGGTTGATCGTTACACAAATACATTTGCCAATAGTCAGGTGCTCTCTGAAAATTTTTATGTCAGTAGTTCCGTTACGCTTTTCAGCGGATTGCAGAATGTCAATACCCTTAAACAATCAAAATATTCTTTAGAAGCAAATCGTTTTCAGGTAATGCAAACGCAATATGATATTGGAATGAATGTGGCTAGCGCCTACTTGAATGTTTTGTATACGATGGAACAATTAGAACTTGCAAAACAACAGACCATACAAACGCAAGCTCAAGTTGATCGAATGCAAAAATTTGTAACGGCAGGGGCGCAGTCAAAAGGAACACTTTTGAATTTGCAATCGCAGTTAGCGAATGAACAGGTGAATGAAGTTACTGCACAAAGTTCTGTAACCATGGCGTATTTAAATCTCACTCAATTAATGAACCTCGACACGACAGAAGGATTTAATATTGTTAAACCTATTTTTGAAATCCCAAACGAAAATATTTTGAGTGTTACACCTGCGCAGATTTATCAAACAGCACTTACTTCACAACCCGGAATTAAAAAGGCACAATTGGATTATTTAAGTGCGGATAAAGGTGTTGCAATCGCTTACGGAGCTTTAAGTCCGCAATTAACTTTACAAGGATCGATTGGTACTGGATATTCAGGACTTGCAAAAGATGTTACCAGTTCAACACTTGGTGTCGATACTTTTGGAATTACTACGGCAGGCGATTATGTTTTAATTCCTTCGTTTAGCAATACTTATGCAACTACTCCATTTGGAGATCAGTTTAATAACAACGTAAATAAAAGTTTGGGTTTGCAACTAAACATTCCAATTTTCAATCGATTCCAAGTCAACACTTCAATTTCTAGAGCAAAAATTCAGAGAGAAAGTGCACAATTAACGATTGATTTATCAGAACAACAATTACATAAAAACATTTCTCAAGCTTATGCAGATGCTCAGGCAGCCTATTTGAAATACCAGGCAACACAAAAAGCAGTTGACGCAGCTAAAGAAGCATTCATGTACAACGAAGAAAAATTTAATCTTGGTTCACTTAACTCCATTGATTATAATAATTCTAAAAACAATCTGACAATAGCTGAGTCCAATCTTGTTCAATCTAAATACGATTACATTTTCAGAATAAAGGTGCTTGATTATTATCAAGGAAAACCACTTACTTTCTAAAATCATTCAATTAATTATATTCAAATCATGAAACGATTTTTAATCATCGGCGGAATTTTGATAGCGTTACTTATTGTTATTGTCATTTGGAAAAAAGGTTCCGGGGCAGAAACACTAAAAGTTGCAACTGAAAATGCCACCAAAAGAGACATCACTGAAATTGTTTCTGCAAGCGGAAAAGTGCAGCCTGAAGTAGAAGTGAAAATTTCTTCTGATGTGTCAGGAGAGATTGTTGAATTGCTTGTAAAAGAAGGAGACACCGTTCGTAAAGGAGATTTATTATTGCGCATTGATCCTATTATTTATCAATCAGCAGTACAACGAATGTCTTCTACATTAAACGGCGCAAAGGCACAATTGGCGAATAGCTCTGCAAGAATGGAACAATCCAAAGCACAATTTCTAAATGCTGAAGCAAATTATAATCGAAATAAAAAATTGCATGATCAGCAAGCTATTTCTGATGCAGAATTTGAACAGATAAAAGCAACTTACGAAAGTGCTGTTGCAGATGTTAACGCTTCAGGAGAAAGTGTAAAGAGTGCAGATTTTAATGTTAGCAGTACCCAAGCCTCTTTGAAAGAAGCAAACGACAACCTTGCTAAAACGACAATTTATGCTCCTGTCGATGGAACAATTTCCAAATTAAATAAGCGCAAAGGCGAACGTATCATCGGTATGGCTCAAATGGAAGGAACAGAAATTATGCGTCTTGCTAACTTAAATGAAATGGAAGTTCAGGTTGATGTCAATGAAAATGATATTCTGCGCGTGATGGAAGGTGATACCGCATTAATTGAAGTAGATGCACACAACAATAGAAAATTTAAAGGCATTGTAACTGAAGTTGCAAACTCAGCAAATACACTTGGTGTTTCCAGTGATCAAGTAACAAATTTCCCTGTGAAAATTCGCATTCTTAGAGATTCATATCTGGATCTTATTGATCCTCTACATCCTGATCGTTATTGTTTTCTTCCCGGCATGTCTGCAACAGTGGAAATTCAAACAAAATCTGTTTATGGAGTTATTACTATTCCGATTCAATCTGTTACTACTCGATTGGATACAACAACTAAACATGGTGTAGGTGAAAAGGATGATAAAATGTCGGGCGGACCAGGTGGTGATGAAAATCAATCTATTGTTGTTGGCGATTCTAAAAACAAAGAAAAGAAAGAAGAGAAAAAACCGATCGAATGTGTTTTCGTTTATCGCGATGGAACTGTAAAATTGGTTCCTGTTAAAACAGGAGTGGAAGATAATATGTTCATAGAAATTGTTTCGGGACTGAAAGAAAATGATGAAGTTGTAAGTGCTCCCTACAAATCCATTAGTACACTTTTGTTTAATGGGGCAAAGGTGGACAAGGTGACTAAAGAACAATTATCCGTAATTGAAAAATAATCTTTTCTGATTTCAATTTTGAATTTTGCAAATCTTATTACTTGAATCGTCTACTACTATCTGTTCTGTCGCATTATCGCGGGATGGAAAAATAATTTCTTTTCGCGAAATAAATGAAGCCAATCGGCATGCAGAAGTGCTAACTGTTTTCTGTGAAGAGGTTGTTAAGGAAGCTGGTATTACTTTTAAAGATTTAGATGCGGTTGCAGTTAGCAAAGGGCCTGGTTCATATACAGGATTGCGAATTGGAGTTTCGGCTGCAAAAGGAATTTGTTACGCTTTAACAAAACCTTTAATTGCGATTGGAACTTTAGAAGCAATGGCTTGCGGCATGCAGACAGAAGCAAAACCCGGCGATCTTCTTTGTCCAATGTTAGATGCTAGAAGAATGGAAGTGTATTGTGCAATCTATGATCACTTAGGAAATGAAATTGAAAAAGTAGAACCACATATTTTAAACGAAGATTCATTTTCCATTTTGCTTGCAGAAGACCGCATCCTTTTTTCCGGTGATGGAATGCCGAAGGCAAAAGAAATGCTGAGTAAATTTCCGAATGCGGTTTTTACTGATTCAGGATATTGTTCCGCGAAACATTTAATGTCGATTGCAGAAACCAAATTTCTCGCAAATGATTTTGAAGATCTTGCTTATTTCGAACCGTTTTATCTGAAAACTTTTCAACCGGGGCCGAAAAGATCAGAGGCGTAAAAAAAATATTCCTTATTCAGAGAGAAAGTAATTCCCAAATTCACCAAGTAACAAAAATTCCGAAACGTTTGTCGTGATGCAGGATTGTAAGATGAATTCGAAAAAACATTTTGACCTACAAGCTCAAATATAAATTTTGTTGTCTTTTTCCCAGCACAAATTCCGATCCCATATGTTATACCAAATGTGGTGGAGTTAAATTTTTTCTTGTCCTGGGATCAGATGCAAACATGTCTTTTGTATCAAAATTCACTAACGCGTCGATCCTTGGACCTGCTTTTACAAAAAGCACCTTAAATAAATTCCATTTAAATGCCGGCGAAAAAAAAATAGCTGATGGTCACTGGGTATCGCTCACCTCCTGTACCTCCACTTGGTGCTGTGATTGGACTATAGTTACCACCTCCTTTCTGGATAAAGGAAATATCTGCACTCAGATCAAATTGTTTTTGTTTTCCAAAACTTATTATTGTAGTTTCAACCGAAACTGCTAAACCATATTTAATGCCCCCGTCTTCAAAATATTGAGGCTCTTTTATTTGCCCGGAAATACTTGTGCCAAGCTTTATTGAAAGACGAGGAAAACATTGCGCATGCACAAATGAATAGGATGCAATAATTAAGGTGAAAAGAAAGAATCTCATTTTTGGGGCTAACCAGTTTATTTTTCGATTATAAATTTCCCCGATGAGTTTTGATTACCCAAAATGTTATAGAAATATAAGCCAACGGGCAAATAAGTAAAATCTTCTTCTCGAATGCCACGTTCTCTTCAAGATTAGATCCGTTTTCTTTCACTTCTTTTTCGGTTTTCACATTTGGTAAATGAAAAACAATTAACTAATAAACAACCAATTTCCTAACCGCTTTTTTCTGACCATCATTTACTTCAACAAAATAAATTCCTGCCGAAATATTTTTCAAATCAATATCAATATCTTGCTTTTCAGAAATGAATTCAGAAATAATTTGACCTTTTACATCTAAAATCTTTATTTGGGAATTCGCTGAAATATTGTTGATGTGAACTGAATTTGTGGCGGGGTTTGGGAAAATAATTAAACTTCCATTTTCAGTTGAGTCAACTATACCTTCATTTATTAAGCAAATCCTTCCGCCTGGATAAGAGACTAAAATGTCATAAGTCTGAATAACCGGCAGGCCATCGCAACCAATGATAGTTAATGTTAGAAAATAATACCCAGCTGCAACACTTTCATTATTGCATAATGTCCCGAAATTACAAGTTCCATTCCAAACACATAGTGGTTGTGCGCTTACATTTCCACCACCATTAAAGATTACTTGTCCCAAAATATTCGTGACTTGTACATTATATGTTGGACTGCCGGATATTGCAATACATACTTCGTCATTAATTCCATCGCCGTCGGGCGTAACAATATAATTTTGTAATGTACTCGAAGCATTCTGAAATGCTCCCGGACATTCTCCAATCATCGCGTTCACATTCGGGCCGATATCAGAACCGGGAAGAAACGTAATTGAATTTCCTGCAATCAAATCTATCTGGGCTCCTGGTTCTGTAATTACATTTGGTCCAACAGTGATGGTGTTTGTTGCGCCGAATATTTCATTCCCCGTTAGAGTAGTATTACTAATGGTGAGATTTTCAGGACAACATCCTTCATGTTCTTTTACTACAACATCGTCGATGTAGTAATAGGCGAAATCGCTACAAGCAAAACAACCTGTTGTAGAAAGGGCTGCGTTACTGGTGGAGAAATTTCCAATTACCAAATAATATATTCCGCTTGAATTCGGAGTAATGTCAAAAGTCAATTGTTGCCAAGTTTCGCTATTATCTATTACAGAGGGCGATGTACGGAAATTTGCATTGGAAAAATTATTTAGCGGGTCGTTCGTTATAAGAGAATTTTGTGTAAACGCTATTGACAAAGGAGTTGCATATGCTGAAACGGAGGCTAAACTAACATAGAAAGAAACATCATATTTAACATCGGCTGTTAACTGTACTGTTGTATAAATAAATTCAATTTCATTAAGAGATTCTCGAGATAGAAGTCCTGAATAAGCAACGCCAGAATTCGCGTTTAAACCAGCTGGATTATTACTATTGAGATTGTTATTAGGCACACCCATGTCTCCATTTCCGTTTGGCATGTTATTGCAGGCATTAAAATAATCTGACGATCCACCCTGAAATGTAACTTGATTCCAATTTGTTACAAAAAAACTATTAAAATTAGCAATAGGGCATTGGGTATAACTTTCAAAGTCGGGATTTGAAACGAGGTTTGGATTTGTTTGAGCATTTGCTTTAACAAAAAAACAAATTGCAAAAACCAAAAAACAATATTTGCTAATTCTTTTCATAACAATGACTTTTAGTGATTATCAAATACCGCAACTCCATGTATAGTTCCGATCCACACCTCTCCATTTTGTTTTATTGCAAGAGACGAAATTGTGTCGGTAGGTAAGCCGGAATTTTCTGTAGTAAGGTGTTCCCATTGTCCATTGTAAAATGTCATTAACCCATTATGAGCTGTTGTAATCCAAATTTTTCCTTTATTATCCTTTGCGAGCCATTGTACCTGATCATTTGGAAATCCGGGAACATTAGTTGAGTTATATTTTATCCAATCCCCTTGGAAATATCGATCTAATCCAACACCTGAAAACCAAACTCCATTATCATTATCGACAACCGCATCCCAGGCGCCATAAATTGGGAATGGGGAGTTCGAAGTATTAAATAAACTCCATGCATTATTTTGATCGTCGAACTTTACATATGCCGAAGTATCATTAGGCGACAATGGGTGTCTTTTAACAGTAAACCATTTAGAGCCATACGCGTCAATTGTAATAGCCTTTGATTCAGTAGCTGTCATCGGTGAATTAAACTGATCAAATACCTGCCAGTTATTTCCATCAAAAAAAACTAAACCACCTGAAGTAGCTATCCAAAGTATATTGCTCGCAGTATCTGCTGCCAAATCAAAAACCACATTGGACGGGAGTCCGGAATTGGACTGAGTAAAAAGTTGCAAACTATTATCGAAAATATTCATTTTGTATAATCCGGCATCACTACTGCCGAACCAAATATAATCTCCCTTACCCACGCCACAATTACAGATAAAAGCGGTCGGATGTGAAGCCGGAGGTGGAATTACTCGGAAGGTGGAATTATCATATTTCACCAAATATACACCTCCGTACAACCACACATTTGACAAACGATCAATAACGATCACTGTAATATCATCATAAGGAAGTCCCATCTCTCGTGCAGTATATACTTTCCATCCGGGAAAACTTTTGTGAATAGGCGGATCTTTTCTACACTTTGAGAAAAGCAATAAATATCCTCCGAGAAGGAAAAAGAAAAGGATAGATATTTTTTTAGTTCGTTTCATTATTTAAATTATTGCTGATAACTCGCCAAACCTTTGTCAGTAGCTATCCAAACTAAATTATTAACTCCAGTTGATTTGGTCTAGTAGAAGTGAGAATTGCTCCAAATGTATTTCCCGAATTTGATAATGATTGGACATAAAAGGAAACATAATATTTGCGGCCAACTATTAATGTACTTGACAATTCTTGTGTTATATACTCATAATAATTTTGGTCAGGTTGAATAAAACAAAATGCCCACCCAGTTCCATTTCGCGCACTATTATTTCCACCGCAAATTGAATTACGATAATCTGCGGTTCCCGGGCCGCAAGTATTTCCTCCGTCAGGTAGTTTCCAACTTATTACAGAGCTCCAATCCCCTGCACTCTCACAATAATTTCCTCCAGTGACATCTTCAAAACTTGGATTTGGAACCAAATTAGTTTGAGCAATGACTGTAAAAACCGAAGTCATTACCAAAATTCCCGTGATCAAAACTGATTTTTTCATTTCGTTTTTTTAAAATGATAACCAACACTTAGTCCCGCCCATGAGAAAAACACTGTTTTTACAAAAGGGCCAAATGATACTTTTTCAAACTGTCGATATAGAAAAGGCGTGTAACTCAATGTATAAAAAAAAATGTTTTTTTCGTACCGATATGATAGAATCGGGTTAAACACAAACTGACATAGTGGTTTATAGGTATAACCATAAATGTAATTTTTTCTAAGGTCAAGTCGCTCAGGCATATTTGTTGGAAAGAATTTTGGATTGATTAATAATGATCCATTAAATTTAAATTCTAATTTGGAAGAATGTCTACCTATGCGAAAAGAAATAGCATTGGGAAACAGGAAGAAGTAATTATCTAGATTCGAATACCCAACCATAAAAGGGTCACAACTTATTCCTGAGTTAAAACTGATGTTACAATTATTTTTTTGAAAAAGCATTCGCTCATAATTAATAGAATAAAAAACGCCTACACCTCCGATTTCAACGTAAATGGAATTCTTGGAATTGAGTGTATCGCCGGAATTTTGAGAATTAGTCGGACACCACACACAACTATAACCTGAAGCAACATTTTCGAATCCACCATTCTGCACAAAGTTCTCACTATACTGTGCAGAAAGTTTTACGCAGATCAATAGGAACACACTAATTATATTAATTCGATTGGATATGTACATTTTCTTTTTTTTAAAATGATGTTAGTTAAAATTTATTCCAAAGGAAATTTCACCCCAAGGGCTTTCGTAAAACCTATGTTTATAAACTCTGTCGTAAAAAAGGAAAGGTGTAAAACTCAATTGAATAAAATAACGGTGAAAAAAATACCTCATCCCAAAATTTCCAAAAAGCCAGGGCTCAATTGGATGAAGAACTTCAACTGGAATATTCGAAGTGTTTTTATACATTTCCCTAATGTATTTTGGTGTTGGGGGCAAAGCAATTAAGCCAGAACCAATAACTCCAACATTAAAATACATTCTGTGATTTTTCATTAATGACCAATTTCTTGAAATGCCAATGCCAGAAATTACAAAAATGTATCCAGCATAACCCAAATTTGCTTCAAGGGAAGTAAAGACTTTAGGATAATTGTTTAATTTCTTTTTAGCCAATATGAATTCATAGTTAAACCCAATTCCTTCCACAAAACGGCCAGCCACACCAATGCAAAGTGAATTTCTTGGCAATAGAGTATCACCAGTATTCCTAGAAAAACCAGATATAGATAACAAAACAAAAAACAGCACTAAAACCCTCATAACTTATCTCACTTTCATTTCGTCCAACTCTTTTTGCATTTCTGCGTTCTGCTTTTGCAATTGCAACATATATAAAGTCAACTCTTCAATTTTTGCCAATAAAATTATTTCAGTTTGTCCGACATTATTACCATCTTTTTGTACTTCTGTTGCACTTGGAACACCTGGTAAATGTCCTGCAGAATCCAAATAATTTTGCAGGGAAGTTAACGGCATAAGATTATAGTCAGGAGAAAAAATAGAATCCGCCCAATTGTTTTGTGTAACAAAAAGTTCTCTGCAGATTGCAGTACCGTCTACAGTCAATAAAGTTGATGGCTGATCATGAGGCCCATTTACCATTGTTTCCGAGCCAATTATTACTCTACCATCATTCCGCACATAAAATTTTGTGTGATCTGCTATAAATTGATCACTCAAAGTTTGATTTGATGGACCTGTTGTTGGAATACCACTTATGCGGAAACCTCCGCCCATATCGCCTAATAAAACAACTCCGCCATTTCCTCCGCCATCATTTTCTGTTCCCCATTGCCCCGGAGACGTTCGGGCCACATTAAATCCGATGTATGCATTGCTAAAAGTATTTCCATTTGATCCGACAATGCCATAAGAAGAACCCATTGTCACTTTTTGTACATTATTTCCTACCTGAAAATCTGCTTGCGGATTGGTTGTCCTGATTCCCACATTTCCATAAGTTCCTGCACCACTTGCCGGTCCAACAAATAAAGTTGGGATATTACTGTTGAATCCAATCATCAATGAATTAGCAATATCATTTTTCAAGGAGGCTGTTGGAGCACCAGAACCAAGTACTACCGCATAATTTGCAGTTGAAGTTGTCCAGACACCTGTTCCGAACGCAAGTGAATTCAGTCCTCGTGCAGTAGAATTCAAATTCCCGATTGCGATGCCTTTATAAATCGTGCTTGGACCATAAGGAAAAATTCTATTGCTCGTACTTATCCAGATTGAACTGTCGCCGATAATTACAGCAGTGTCACCCGGCAAAGGTCTGATGCGTTGTGTTCTAATACTACCACTGAATCGCGCATCACCATTCACATCTAATTTATATTGCGGTGAAAAATTTCCAATTCCAACATTACCGAATGTACCTGCGTTCATAATCGTATTGCCATTTGAACCAATATGACTTTGTAAAGTAAGATCGCCTGTTTTTGTACAAACTCCCGCAAGCGCACCTCCTTCCATGCACAATATATTAGCAACCATCATTTCTACCGCACCCAAAATCGTATCTGCTCTGAAACTTTGCACACCGGCAATTGCCGTCGAAAATAAAGTTCCGTTGACAATTGCATTTCCGTTTACATGAAGAAGTGCTTGCGGATTATTCGTTCCTATTCCTACAAATCCGGAATTTGAATTGTAAATATTATTTCCGCTATGTGCCCAACCTCCGGCGGAAGAAAAACTGGCAAACGTTCCATTACCAGTCAACACTTTATTTGTATCGTTCGGAAAATTTGTGCGTGATAAATTTCCATTTGCATCAAACCACGCAAAACCGATTCCTGTTCCAGAAAGTGAATTCAATTGCAAAACACCTGTCGTACTTAACGACATTTTTTGTGTGCTGTTGACTTTAAACAGAAGTGGAAAATTATTTGTTGTGCCTAAAAAATCTACGTTAGAAATGGAGTTCCCTCCAGTTGCCCATTTTGCTCCTTGCTGCGCAAAAGATTCAGCCGACATTACTAATAAGAAAAAGGAAAGAGTTCCTAAAATTTTGAAGGGGGGGGGGTAATTTTCATGATGCGTTTTTTGTGGTTGAAATGCTAATTTATAACTATTCAAGACAAAAACAAATGATTGGGTTGTTATTTATAAATCTGAACTTAAGTGGGAAATTGTTCATCAAAAAACATGATGACACACGCAGAAACCAAATTTCTCGCAAATGATTTTGAAGATCTTGCTTATTTCGAACCGTTTTATCTGAAAACTTTTCAACCGGGACCGAAGAGATCTGAAAGTTAATTCACGAAAAAGTCCGAATAGAAATCTAATGCTATCCGGACTTTTTATTTCCTTTGAATTAATGAATGATTTCAAATCTTCCAATTCTATTCACACCTTTTGAATTTATGGTTTGAAAATAATATGATCCTGCATCAAGATTTTCATTCATTAAATAATGATCCGTTCCTGAAATTTCTTTTGAAAATACAAGCGACCCGGTCATGTCAAAAATCTTAAGTTCCCAAGTTGTATTTGTAGGATCTGGATTTTGCAAAACAAAATTAATCTCTCCTGAAGATGGATTTGGATATACATTAATTGATGTATTATTTTCAGCGGTAATTTCATTTGTAGAAGAAACTACTCCTGCATAATCTAGTTTATAAGCATAAACATCAAAATCGCCATTTCTTTTATCCTGAAATGCAAAAATACATCCACCATTTCCATCTGCAATGTTTTTTGGACTTGTTTGATTGTCTACTGCTGTTCCAATGGCTACACCGCCTGCTGTCCAAAGCAATCCTCCATAAGTTGAAATTCGTTGACTATAAACGTTCCACACACCAGCTAAAGAATCCTGCCACACTACAATTGCTCCTCCATATCCATCTCCAACACTGTTTGGATTAATTTGACCTCTACTTGCAGCAGAAATCAAAACTCCGTTTGCTGGAATAGACCATGGGAAATTTCCATACAAATCAATTTTCTGTGAGTAAATATTCACATTTGCATTTCTACCATCTTTCCAGGAAATAATAGCACCATCCGTAATATTTTCTGTAGTCATATCAATTGCACTTTGATTTCCAACAGCATTACAAACTGCAACACCATTAGAAGCCCATTGAACAACACCTAAAGAACTTATTCTTTGTGCATAGATATTATAATCAATGTTATTTCGTTTATCCTGCCAGCCGATTATTACCATTCCAGTATAATCCAAAACAATTTTCGGATTGGATTGCGTATTCGTGGTTACTGCCACTGGAATTCCATTTGCAGTCCATTGTGCAACCCCACTTGAATTCATCTTCTGGCAATACACATCATAATCTACACTGTTTCGTTTATCTTGCCAAGTGATGTAAGAATTTCCTGCAGCATCTACGACCATTTTAGGATTGATTTGTTCATCTGCGCTGGTACAAACCGCCACTCCTCCTGCAGCCCACTGGGCAAATCCATTAGCATCAATATGCTGCTCATAAATATCCCAAGATCCATTAATAGAATCTTCCCAAACGATAAAAGCACCATTCATTCCATCAGGCGCAATTCTTGGACTTTTTTGATGTGCGTTTTTTACGGCAACCCCAACTCCATTTAAAGTCCAAAGTATATTTCCAGAAGAATCTATTCGTTGAGCATAAATATCACGATCCCCACTTCTCCAATCCTGCCAAGTTATAATAGCGCCTTTTTTACCATCTGTTGCCAATACTGGAAAGGTTTGATTTGCACCATCGATACAAACTGCAGTGCCATTTGCAGTCCACTGAGCAGTTCCATTTGAGTTCATACGCTGCACAAAAATATCTGCTGATACTCCAGGAGAATTCTGATCGTTTCTGAAATCTATCCAAGTAATAATTGCACCCCCACGAAAATCAGAAATCATTCGAAGATCTTTCTGATCATTTGTTTGCATGCAGACAGGATTATTTATAGTTGGGCTAGGATTCCATTGCGCATTTAAGACTAGTGAGCCAAAGAACAACATGGATGATAATGCAAAGATTTTTTTCATTTTTAATTCGTTTAATAATGGCAAATCTGAATGAATGTAGAACCCTAAATAATTCCGAATGTAAATTTAAGATTATTGCAATGTAAACTTACTCTTTTACTCCAAAGCAAGGGTTTCTACAGAATTCAGACAGAATCATCCGTTTTTAAGCCCAAAAGAGCCTTTTTACGTTCGTTTAAGATTGACTAAATTTACACGCTCATGAAAAATATTTTCCTCTACTTATTTCTTTTTTCAGGTTTTGAAATCCTGGCGCAAATTCCGACACAAACTGTTCGTGGTCAAATCGTGGATAATCAAACCAAAAGCGAACTTGTTGGGGTAATCGTTTTATTAGCTGATACGGGTGTAAACATGCGCAATACGTCCACAGATGTTGATGGAAATTTTCGCTTTGAAAATGTAACGATCGGCCGACATCTAATGGTGTTTAAATATCTTGGATACAAAGACCGTTCTATGCCAGTTGTGGTTACCTCTGGAAAAGAAATTGTACTGAATGTTGAAATGGAAGAGTCGGTAATTAATGGAGAAGAAGTTGTTATTACCGGTGAATCAGAAAAAACAAAACCCTTGAATGAAATGATTTCCGTGAGTGGTAGATCATTTACCATCGAAGAAACACAACGTTATGCTGGAAGCCTAGGTGATCCTTCGAGAATGGCACAAAATTATGCGGGTGTTAGCGGAGCTGATGATTCAAGAAACGATGTTGTAATACGAGGCAACTCTCCACTTGGCGTTTTATGGCGATTGAATGGTGCCGACATTCCGAATCCAAATCACTTTGGTTCTTTCGGTAGCACAGGCGGCCCTGTAAGTATGTTAAATAATAACGTGCTTGACAATTCCGACTTTATGACCAGTGCTTTTCCGGCTGAATATGGAAATGCAACTTCGGGAGTTTTTGATTTGAGAATGCGCAAAGGGAATAATGAAAAATTTGAGTTCATGGCTCAAGTTGGCTTTAATGGATTTGAAGGCGGAATGGAAGGACCGATTTCAAAAAAAATGGGTTCCTCCTTTTTAGTAAATTATCGTTTTTCATCATTGGTATTATTTCAAAAAATAGGAGTTGATTTCGGAACAGGAAGTGCCATTCCAAAATATCAAGATCTTTCTTATAATTTAAATTTTCCGACCAATAAATTCGGTGATTTTAATATCTGGGGAGTTGGTGGCATCAGCTTCATTGCCTTATGGGATAGTGATATTGATACTACAAAACTCAACCTCTATACACAAGGAGGTTATGACACAGACTATGGAACCAAAACTGGAATGACTGGCATTACGCATACTTATATCGTTGGTTCAACAGGGCTGAGCAAATTCACCATTGCAGCAACAGGAATGCAGAATCTTACTCGACAGGATTCATTTTCACGTGCTGACAATTCAAAATGGAGAAGTTACGGAAGTGTATTTCTTCAAAGAAAAATTACTGCGAATTATATGTTTCTGGAAAAATTTAATTCAAAGAATACGTTGAAGTCAGGAGTTACTGCAACTGATATTTTTGTCAATCTCCATGATACAGCATTTTTGAATGGCGTTCTAGATCATACTATTCGTGATATTGATAAAGTCACTTTGCTATTACAAGGGTATTCACAATGGCAACATAAATTCACCGATCGCCTTACGTTGAATTTGGGTGTACACGGACAATTATTGCTTTTAAATAATTCTTATGCAGTTGAACCTCGTGGTGGTTTCAGATGGCAAACGAATGAAAAAAATTCTATTTCCATTGGAGCCGGAATGCATAGTCAGATGCAAAGTATTTTCACTTATTTCAATCAGACGCTAATGACTGACGGATCTTATGTCCTAACAAATAAGGATGTTGATTTTTCAAGAGCCATTCATTATGTATTGGCAGACGATTGGAATTTTGCAAAGAACATGCGATTAAAAGCAGAAGTTTATTATCAATATCTCTATGACATTCCTGTTCGTTCACAATACCCAACTTATTCCGGATTAAATGAGGGAGCAAATTTTGATGCTCCTGGAATTGACAGTTTGTTAAACAGTGGAACTGGAAGAAATTATGGCATAGAATTAACCGTGGAAAAATTCTACAGCAAAGGATATTATTTTTTATTGACGACTTCTTTTTATCGCTCCTATTGCACTCCTTATGATAATATTGAAAGGCAAACTGCTTTTTCAGGAAATTATGTTGTGAATCTTTTAGGTGGTAAAGAATTTAAATTGAATACTAAGAATACGATTTCTCTTGATCTAAAAATGAATGCTGCAGGCGGAAAAAGATATATTCCAATTAATCTCGCCGCGTCTCAGTTAGCCGGATATGCAGTTTATGATTACAGCCACGCTTTTGAAAGTCGCTATGATGGATATTTCAGAATTGATTCTAAAATAGGCTGGATACATAATGGCAAACACATTACTCAGCAATTATCAGTTGAGTTTCTGAATGCGACCAATCATAAAAATGTATTTACGCAGGATTATGATGCGGCTACCAACTCCATTGTTACGAGTCATCAAACAGGATTGTTGGTTGTGCCTAGTTTTAAGATTTCTTTTTAGAAGTAATTGATTTCTACCAATACACAATATCCATCTTCACAATATCAATTCCCAATTCCAGGTGCCGGCGATTGATATACGCATGTGCGATGGCAGCATTTCCTTCGTACAGATAACTGAACTCATCCGTCAACACTGCATTGTGAAATCTTTTCATGGATTCAATTCTTCCAAGCGCATCATAATTGAATTGCGTAATATCTGCAATGGCATCGCCTGCATTTGAAGTATAAGAGGTAGAAGCAGTTCGACCTAAGGAATCATATTTCCATGTGGTAACGATTCGAATTCCTCCAGCGGTATACGATTCTCTTGAATCAACAATGCGGCCTGATTTATCAAACAACATCATTGTTTCTTTGTAAGGCTTGCCTTCATCATTCAAACAAAGTTTTTTTATTTGGGTAGGAGAAAATTTCTGATAAGAAAAATCTTCCTGTGAAATAATCGTTTGTACACCTAAACGAAAATTCCAATGTCCTTGTCCGACATTTGTTTCTCTGCAATGCGTTTGCCTTGCTATTGATCCATCCGTATTGTAGATATAATACCAAGTATGATAAAAATCGCCATCCGCTTCACGTCGACAAGCTAATTGATTTTTATAGTCGTAATAATAATTTACAAAAACAGTATCGTAAACATAATAATTACGGAATTCAGAATATTCTCCTCGTATTTTTTTTCCTTTCCTGTAAGTGGCAGGATGCAATACAACATCAGAAGTATAGGTTCTCACTTTGTTTCGCCAATACAATTGAATGCGACCGATAGAATCAAACTGATAATATTCTTTCAGTCCTTTATCGTCAATAATATGTTCGTCAGGTTTATATTGAATATTTGTTTTTATGGAACGAATACGATGATGGAGAATACTGTCTGCATTAAATTTCACAGGCACTGCAAACGGATCATCATCAATAGGCAAAAATAATTGCGCAGCTGAGAAAAGCGGCAGGAGGCAGGTAAAAGAAATAAAAAATATTTTTCTCAGCATCTGGGTTAGTGTACCCGGAGATTTTCAATTACAACTGCTGCATCTTCTTCTGGCTGTAGGCAGGTATTATTTTCGCAAACATAAATCAGCGTTTTACCTTCAACATATCGATTCTGCAGCAACGGCAATTCAGACGAACCGGCACTTCCTGCAAAGATTTGATTTGGAAGGTAATCCTGTCGCATGTCGGTCATTGTTTTATCAACAGTCTTACCAACAATGACCAATTCTCTGAATGGGAATACGAAATGATTTTGAAGCATCATCCAGTTAGAATATCCTCCCCCATATCCAATTAATTCCTGTTTTACCTGACGAAGCATTTGCGCTGAACGCTCGATCCAGTCAGGGTTTCCGAAGAAATGGCCTAAGTAAAAAAGATTCTTTGCCATCACTGAATTAGAGGCGGGATTTACATTATCCGACAACTCCATTTTACGTGCAATCAGGGCAGCATCTTCATTTGAAGTAAAGAAAAACATTCCGGAAGATTTGTCATCAAAATGCAGGAATACATATTCACTAAGCTTTTTTGCGTGATCTAGCCAAGTCTCATCAAAGGTAATTTGGTACAGTGAAATAAATGCGTCAATTACAAAAGCATAGTCTTCAAGAAAACCGTTAATCGTACTTTTCCCATTTTTATAGGAATGCCATAGTCCTCCATCTGCTCTTAATTGAATCTCTTTGATGAAACGTGCATTTTTCAGCGCAGCCAAAAGAAATTCATTTTCACCAAATGTCGCATATGCGTCCACGAATCCTTTCAACATCATTCCGTTCCAAGATGTGAGTGTTTTATCATCCAGGCCCGGTCGAATTTTTTTCGCTCGAACGGAAAGTAATTGTGCATTCACTTTAGAAATTAATGCGCGCAATTCTTCCACACTGATTTTATTTTTTCCGGCTATAATTTCTTCCGATTCTCTTCTCAGCAGAATATAATTTCCATGCTCCCAATGTCCAATGCTGTTGATCGAATAATAATCTGCTACAATTTTAAAATCCTCTCCGAGATTTTCTTTCAATTCTTTTTCGGTCCAAACATAAAATTTTCCTTCTTCTCCTTCCGAATCTGCATCTAAGGCTGAATAAAATGCGCCGTTGCTTGCTGTCAATTCACGTGCAACAAATTGTAATGTTTGATAAACAACATCTTTATACAATTGTTTTTTATGTTTTTGATAAGCTTCAGCATATAAAGAAACAAGTTGCGCATTATCATAAAGCATTTTTTCAAAATGAGGAACTTTCCAAAGCATGTCGGTAGAATATCTTGCAAACCCTCCTCCTATCTGATCGTAAATTCCTCCCATCGCCATTTTATCTAGCGTAAGTTCAACGTGCTTCATCAATAAATCATCTTGATTCAAATGCGCAAATCGTAAAAGAAATTGATAATTATTCGGTAGTGGAAATTTAGGTGCTCGGTTTGGTCCGCCTTCGCCATTGTCAAAACGTAATTTCCATTGCTCAACAGAAAGTCCTAGTGTTTCTTTTGAAAAGGATTCTCCAGCATCTTCCATTACAATGGATTCCGAATGTTTTACTCCTTCTGTTAATTCACCTGCATATTGAAAACATTTTTCAGGATCATTTTTCCAGAGATCAGCCAGGTTTAATAATATCTCTTTCCATTTCTCTTTAGGAAAATAAGTTCCACCATATAGCGGTTTTCCCTCAGGCAAGGTGAAACAGTTCAAAGGCCAACCACCTCTTCCTGTCATCAATTGCACTGCTGCCATATACACCTGATCAATATCTGGGCGTTCTTCACGATCAACTTTTACACAAACAAATAATTCATTCATCATCTTCGCCACTTTTTCATCTTCGAATGATTCATGTTCCATGACATGACACCAATGACATGCAGAGTAACCGATACTGACGAGCATTAATTTATTTTCGTCCTTTGCCATCTGCAATGTTCTATCATTCCATGCAAACCAATTTACAGGATTATGCGCATGCTGAAGTAAATAAGGACTTGATTCCTTTATCAGTTCATTTGTATATTTCTTTTCTTCTACTGACATTTCGTAATCGGGTATTGAATGTGTATTCTTGTAAGACAAATTTAAACATTACTAAAGTCAAATGAAGGCTTTTTGGATAGTATTACTTTGGGGTATTGACAAAAATCCTACTGTTTCAACTGTGGTTTTGTTTATTCTTTTGCTTCCTGCCTTTTATCTATTGTTTTTATTTCTCAAAGGATTGGGACTTGTGTTTTCAAATGGCAACAAGGAAGGTAGTCCAACGACAGAATCAACTTCAGCAGTAATTTTTCACTTAAATGATTTCATTTATTTTCGAAAATTGACAGCCGCTCGTAAAGCTGAGTTTGCTCAACGGGTTATAAATTTTCTTGAATCACATGACATTGAAGGTACGGGTGAATTTGAACCGAGTTTGAATGCAAAAATTCATGTTGCAGCTGCTGCTACCCAACTTACATTTGGGCTAGAAGATTTTACATTTTCCTACTTTGAAACCATCATTCTCTTTCCTGGAATTTTTCGTTTGCAGGAAGGCGGCCCATTAATGAAAGGGGCAACCACTCCGAATGGAATTATAAGAATTTCCATTAAAGATTTTGACCAAGGTTTCGCAAATCCATCGGATAAATTGAATGTTGGATTGCATGAATTAGGACATGCGCTGTTTATGGAATTTCTAAAAGAGGCGAATACGGGAGAGGAAGAAATGACAGAGCAAGATATTTATCCTTATCTCCAGGAATCAGACAAAATGCTTAGAAAAGGAAAGTTTGCAGATAATTTTTTGCGTGATTATGCATTTACAAATCGGCATGAATTTTTTGCGGTGAGTGTAGAACACTTTTTTGAGGCGCCGCTTGAGTTCAAGGAAAAACTTCCTGAATTATTTAGTGTGCTCAAAAATTTATTGAAACAAGATTTAACAAGCACGCTCCCAGATTACGGAATAAATAGAAATTAATTACTTCTTGCAATACAGATCTGATTTCTCCACTGGATATTTTTTATCCAGATCTACATCATTCATACTTTTCTTATTGCCCCAAGAAAAAAGCTTTTCAAAAAATGGCGTTAACTTTTTATTTTTAATTTGTTCCAGAAAATAAACTTCATGTTCTTTTTCTTTAATTCCCATTGCGTATAAAACGTCATCATGTTCTTTTATTCCAAGCTCATGAAAGAAATGCATCATTCGAAAATATTCACAAACATTTCCACTTTCTAATCTTCCAGCAAAATAAAATGGCATGAACCATCCAATGACATAACAACTGCCGGAAATAACTTTTCCTAAAATGTGAAATTTGAATTCGTAATATTTTGAAATCGGAACATTGTACTGCTTCATGATCTTCAACACTTCTTCACGATGTCCCCATTCATCCATTTCAATCTGATGAATTGCCTTTTTCTCTTCCAAGTTTTTCACTGCTCCTGCGTGACCGATATAAGCGAATGCTGCTGCTTTTTCAGCGGAGTAAGCTTGTTTGAGTAAATCGACTAAAGCGGAATGATTCAGTTGCACGAACAAATTTAGGCTTTCTTTTAGCCGCAAGCTCCCTTAAGCCCAACAATTAATTTTTCGAAGTGGCTACTTTATCCTGATTGATATTAATTGGGAAAGTATGTTTAAAAATTCCACTTCCCACTCTGATATGACCAGTCATCGTAACATTTGATTGCCGTTTTTGAATAGCAGCAAGGATTTTTGGAATTCCGCCCAAGAGGTCGGTCATGGTTGCACTTACCTTAATCGGATAGACAGTCTCCGTATTTTTTTCAATTTTGAATTTGTCATTCAGTTTTACATGACCTAAAGAAACACCTGCAACCGTAATATCTAATTCAATACCATAAACTGTTACTGCAAACTTATTTGGATTATTAATTTTCAATCCTAAAGTTCCTTCAACTATTCCACTCATCATATCCATCTTACCGAACTTTACATCCTGTACACCCGAAGGCACAATGGGTTCAAGTTTACATCCTGAGATGAGAAGAATGAGAAGAAAGGGAAGGAACTTTTTCATGCAATAGAAATTAAAATTGTTCTAAAAAATGGCAGAACCTTAATTAGTAATTAAACTACAAAAGCCCTGCCATGATTCTATACACTTTTCAAATTATTAATTATTTTTTCGTCATCGCAACATAATTCCTATAAAACAATGGAATAGTTTCAATGCCTTTGTAATAATTAAAAACTCCATAATGTTCGTTTGGTGAATGCAAAGCATCTGAATCCAAACCAAATCCGAATAAAACAGAATCCAATCCTAAAACAGATTTGAATAATGCAACAATTGGAATACTTCCTCCACCACGAGTTGGAATTGGTTTTTTACCGTAAGTCTCTTCCATTGCTTGGGCCGCAGAAAGATAAGCTTGTGAAGTTGTAGAAACCACAACAGGTTCACCGCCGTGATGCACTGCAACTTTTATTTTTACAGATTTAGGAGCAATTTTTCTGAAATGATCTTCGAACTTTTTCTGAATTTCACTTGAAGTCATATTAGGAACAAGGCGCATTGAAATTTTCGCATTCGCTTTGGATGGCAATACAGTTTTTGCACCTTCTCCAGTGTAACCACCCCATATTCCATTTACATCTAAAGTCGGACGTGTACCAGTACGCTCAAGTGTTGTGAAACCAATTTCACCTTGAACATCATCCACAGCTAAATCTTTTTTATAATATTCAAGATCAAAAGGAGCACGATTCAAATCTGCTTTTTCAGCATCTGTCAAATTCAAAACATTATCATAAAAACCAGGAATGGTAATATGAAAGTTCTCATCATGCATAGATGCAATCATTTTACAAAGCACATTGATTGGATTTCCAACCGCACCACCATAAACACCGGAATGTAAATCGCGATTTGGTCCAACAACTTCCACTTCCATATAGGCCAATCCACGAAGACCAACATCAATAGATGGTGTATCATTTGCAATAATGGAAGTATCAGAAATCAGAATCACATCTGCTTTTAATTTGTCTTTATATTTCTGAAGGAAACCTCCGAGATTTGCGGAACCAACTTCTTCTTCTCCTTCAATAATTATTTTCATATTACAAGGAAGAGTATTGGTTTGCAACATTACTTCCAATGCTTTGATATGCATAAACATTTGTCCCTTGTCGTCACAAGATCCACGCGCAAAAATTGCTCCATCAGGATGAATATCTGTTTTGCGAATGACCGGTTCAAAAGGAGGTGTTGTCCAAAGTTCTAAAGGATCTGCAGGTTGCACATCATAGTGACCATAAACTAAAACGGTTGGAAGTTTAGGATCAATTATTTTTTCTCCGTAGACAACAGGATATCCATCGGTTGCAATCAATTCAGTTTTTTCACCACCTGCAGCTTCAAGTTTAGCTCGCACTGCTTCAGCAGTTTTAAGAACATCACCTTTATATTTTGGATCTGCACTCACGGATGGAATGCGTAAAAGTTCAAAAAGTTCGTTTAGGAAACGGTCTTTATTCTGGTTGATGTATTCGATTTGCGAGGACATGTTGTTTTTTTTTCAAATATCGACATCATATTCTTATTAGGGCAACAATTCTTCACCTATTTAATTAAAGAATGCAGATTTTATTCATGTAACACGAGAACATTCGTAATGTACTGATAAACAAACATTAAAATAGGAAACACATTTATTATTAAACTTTTCATGTCATTTTTTAATTATTGCTTTGTTTTTATGCCAAATGGTCTATTTTTGAAATACATTAAATCTATTACTCATGAATTCAATACTTTCTTCTTACAGATTAATCTGCATTTCAACGCTTTTTTTAATTTCTGGTTTTACATTCGCTCAATCATTGCCGACTGCGGTGCCAACCAATCATTTAGATATTACCTCAAGGGAAATACTATATTTTTGTGGGATTACACCTGATTATGTAAACCTATCGAATTTAGTTGCTCACCACAAAGCAGATGATGAAACTCAAGCAACAAGCATATACACCAATCCTTGTGATATGCTATCGCAGAGTCCTAATGCTGTCAAGATCAACATGAGTAGCAATGGAAAATTCAGAGTCTTTTTTGAAGATATTAATATGAATACAGGCGATGGATTTGCTGATCCAATCTATGGACTTGACAGAATTAATACGTTGTTAGCATCGCTAGATTATGTTGAAAGCGTTATAGATGTTCAGGTTAGCCCACCAGCAGATTATATCGACATCTATATTATGCGTTCAATCGCAACTTATAATCCTGCCACAGTTGCCGATAACTTTCTGGCAAGAGCTGGTCCATATTATGCCCCCGGAACATTTGGGTTCACACAAGGATATTTTGACGGGCATGTATTCACGCATGCGACAACAGGCATAGATCCTGAATGGTGTCAATACGATGGGCATATTGAGGTAAACTTCGATTCATATTTTGATGCTTCAACAAGTAGTTTTTTCCCCATTTCTTATTGGAACAATTATTTGAATACAACTCAAACCTGCCGCTTTGATCTTTTCACTGTAATGCTACATGAGGTAACCCATGCAATGGGATGGCTAAGTACAGTGGTTGAAGACCCATTTACTTTAACAGCTCAATGTGGAAATGCTGCCAATAGTTATTCTGGTTACGACAGGTTTTTTAATTGGTATGGTACACCAGTTTCTCCATCAGGTTTCGTACAGGTTGTTGACCCCTCGGGCCCGGTAATCAATTCTGCAATGAGCAGTTTTACAAATCCTTTGAGATCTAATATGATTTGGCTAAACAACTCACCGTAGCCCATAAACCAACCGGTTTATGCAGGAGTTGTAGACCCGAATTATAATTTTAATCCGGGGTCGTTCATGTCACATTTGAATGCAAACACGCTTTCTTTCACAGGAATGAGTCAGGTTTCACCTGGTTATCAACCCAATTATGTAATGGGGCCTGCGGTCGGTGTGTCTCAACGAAAAAGAGAATGGACAATTCCGGAAATAAGGACACTTATGGCTTTGGGGTATCAAATAAATCCAACTTTTTGGAATGCCGCAACCTTAAACCCATATGATCCTTTAGATTTGAATAGCACCATTTTGGTAAATACTCCAGCATACCGAACAAACCCTGGTACTCCAATGTTGTCTTATAATACACCTTACAATTTTATGGAATTGATGCAAAGTGATCATACAATGACGAATGCAAATATTCCAAATCAGACACCAACTTCTTCATGGACAACAACAGTAGCAGCAATTTCAAATGTCGCTGACAATGAGTTAAACCTGATACGTATAATGCCCAATTCCTTATTTGGAATTCGTGGAGTTTCTGATGGAGGAAATGGCACAGGTGCAAATAATCACTTATGCGTTGCGGTATCAGCATTAGGAGATGCATTTACATATACACCCATTCCAGGTTTTCATGGTCGTGCGCAATTTGGTTTTTATTTATGGGATGGTCACGAACGAGGCGCTTTGAGAATTGTCACAATCGACATTACACCTACTTCAAATTATACGGTCACCCCAGGAAACCAACTCGTTGTATATCCTGACATGGAGGATGGAACCGAATTGCGTCAAAGAACACTCAATCCGAATTTTGAGAACACCCAATTTGCAGATGGGCAATATGAAAGTGTATTTGCAGGACAGAATTTTTCAGGTGGGCATAATTTTAATTATTGGACTAACTGGTGGAATATCGCGGGCGGGGATGTCACAGAAAATCCTTGGTATGGCTGTTTCATGGGTACTATTCCACAAAACGGTTATTACGGGTCTCCTTCTAGTGATTGGAACCTTCAAAATTATGGTGGCTTTCTATATCCTATTCCGACGACAACAGGAACAAACCAACGGTACCATCATTTTCAGGATGCATACAATTATTCAACATTAATCAACCCTGTTTCCAGTTGTAATGTTTATCATTTTGAATGTGACCTGAATTTTGAAAAGACGGGATTTGCAGTCGGACAGACTTTCCAATTCCAGCTTCAGTTTACCAATAATCCTTTCCCCGGTTTTCATTCCCAACTTTATTATACAGCACCTGTTCAGGTAACAATTTCTACAGTTACTCCGGATACTTGGCAACATGTTGTTTTTGATTTCCAGTATTGCGGAGATCCCACTTACTATATGAATCTGCTTGTTGAAGGAATTGTTACACCCACAATTGTTGTTTCAGGTACAGGAAGCGTAGGTACTCCATTAGGAAATACTTTTTCACCTGCCGTTTATACAGTAACCCATTGTACTTTCATCGACAATATTTCTTTAAAACAGATTGATCCAACTCCACCACCTGTTACTCTCAACGCAACAGCAAACCCTACTACAGTATGTAATGGAAGTTCATCAATATTAACTGCTCTACCAACTCCCTACCTACCTTGTAACGCCACATACACATGGAATCCCGGAAATTTAAATGGTTATAATGTTACATCTGGTCCAATTACTGCCACAACAACTTTTACAGCTACAGTTAATTACGCCTGCACGCAAACTGCAAGCGGAACTGTAACAGTGACGCCAAGCGCTATTCCAACAATTACTCCTGCGGGACCTTTCTGCTCTAATGATGCGGTAGGTCATCAACTTGTAGCAACACCAACCGCATCAGGAAGTTTCTGGACTGGAACCGGGGTAAACAGTTCAGGAGTTTTTACGCCTTCCACTGCGGGATCAGGAACATTTGTTATCACTTATAACTATGTACCATTTGCAGGTTGTACAACTTTAGTGACTACCAATATTGTTGTTACAGCAAGCTTTACAATTGTATTTGGTGCTAATGGCCCATATTGCAGTTCTCAGGGACCTCAAAACTTATTTGCACAACCGACAGGTGGAACATGGAGTGGTCCGGGAATTACTGCCAATCAATTCAATCCTAGCGCAGTTGGAACCGGTACATTCACATTGACTTATACAGTAACTCAAGGAGGATGTACACTTTCTGCAAATACAAATGTTGTTGTTAATCCTGCGCCAGTGGTAACAATTACTCCTGTCGGTCCATTGTGTCAATATGACCCAGCGCAGAACCTAACAGTTTCCCAAGGAACGGGAACTTTCAGTGGAACAGGTGTTGTGGGTAATCAATTTGATCCTGCAATTTCAGGTGTTGGCTCTTTCCTAATTAACTGGACCGGAAATGTTGGAAGTTGTCCGGCGAGTGCACAAATTACAATTGTAGTTAATCCGGGTATTGGCCCGGGCAGTTGGCCAAAATATATTACAGGACTGAATAATAGAAGTTTGTTTAATGGCATTATTACTGATGGAATCGGAAATGTCTATGCTACCGGTCGAATTAGTCAGACTTCTAATATTCCATCATTTGGAACTTATACACAGGACGCTATTGTCATTGTAAAATACAATGAACAGTGTGGAGGAATCTGGATCCGTACTATTTCGAATAATGGTGGTTCAGGATATGATATTACACTTGACAACAACGGGGATGTCCTTGTAACAGGATCTTTTGCAGGAACAAATATCAATTTTGGAAATAGTCAAATTTTAACATCGCCTTCTGGTTCTTTGACAGAAGTATTTGTTTTAAAGCTTGACAAAACCACAGGCAATACAATCTATGCCCGTCAATCCACAAGTCCGATTGCTGGTTCTCCATCTTCAGCAATTGGGAAAGCAATAAAATATGACGCTGTCAACAATGCAATTTTTGTAACCGGAGATTTTGAAGGAACGGTAAAATTCGGAAATCTTGCCAACATCCCAACATCAGGCAACAGAGATGTTTTTGTTACTCGCTACAATTCTTCTGGAACCGAAATATGGTCAACAAAAATAGCTTCTTCTTTCGCAACAAAACCCGATG
The DNA here is from genome assembly GCA_038237845.1 of Bacteroidia bacterium. Lineage (GTDB taxonomy): Bacteria > Bacteroidota > Bacteroidia > Palsa-965 > Palsa-965. The sequence continues at coordinate 15,849 of JBBRYH010000013.1, read as the reverse complement.
TTGCTGGCGGCATCGGCACCGATGCTTCAGGGAATCTTTATGTTGGTTGTTCTGTGAGTGGTAGCGTAATTGCCCCCGTTGCTGCCACGAATACAACGGCTGGCACAACTGATTTATTCATTGTTAAGCTGATTCCTGGAACCGGAGCTTATGGAGGATCAAATGTAATTCGCGGAAATGGCACCAATGATGTATTTCTTAAAGATCTGTTTGTTGATGCCACCGGACGTTGCTATATAACAGGTGCTTATAAGGGGGCATTGACTTTAGGATCTACACTCACAATCGCTGCAACACCTGATATTTATGTAGGTTTTGCCACAAGTGCTTTATCGTTTACTGGAACATGGTCCTATGCTTATGGTTCGACAAATGCATCGAGTACTCTTGAATCGGGCAATAGCATAACAGTTTATAATAACGATGTTTACTTCACTGGGCTTGCATATAGTGGATCAACTTTTGCAGGATTTACACCTACCACGGTAACATCCATTGCAGGCGGATATGAAGTATTTGTTGCCCGAATCTTAAACGGAGGAATTCCGGATTTCCTTGAATTTTCTACAACAACGGGATGTGCAGGAAAAAATACTGGTATGGGAATATCAGTAAATGCCTCATCCGGCTCCATATTTACTGCCGGTTCACTGGCTGTATTTGCTTCATGTGGATCGATTTATCCAAGCGTTACTTTTAATGGACCTCCGCTTACTGCATTGACAGCATACCAGGGATTTATCGCCCGGAGCAACACGTCCACATTCTTCCGTCTTGGAAATCCTGACTTATCAGAAAATATTATCACTCCGAATTCAATCACTACTGAACAAAATGAATTGAATGTGTTTCCAAATCCTACAACAGGTCTGTTAACACTTGTTTTCAAAACTAAACCTGTGAGTCCAATTAAAATTTCCATATCAGATATTTCCGGAAGAATTGTTTATTCGGTTGTTTCCGATAAGGATCAGAATGGTGAACTATCATTGGATTTTAGTACTTATGAAAATGGTATTTATATTCTGGTAACTGAAAATGATCAATTAAGATCTACAAAGAGAATTATTGTTCAGCATTAACTTTAAAATTAAATTTACTTAACGGGGATAGATTTATTTCTATTCCCGTTTTTCTTTAAAATCAGGTCAAAAAAGCAAGTGCCTGACTTTTAATCCTTTAAAGAATTGACTACATTTGTTTTGCAAACATTTGAATGTCACATGAAAAATTCTCTATCCAATTTCTTCTTTATTGTTCTTTTGGCAGTTATGCCCTTTTCGGCAATGGCCCAATTAACCACCAGCACCGCCTACACTCCTACCCAACTTGTTCAGAATGTCCTTCTTGGTCAAGGAATTCAGGCATTCAATATTACATTTACTGGTTATGCCAATGCTATTGGAAAATTCACTTCAGTCAATACGGGGCTTGGTATCGACTCAGGTATTGTGATGACATCAGGAAGTGTTATTGCAAATGATCCATTAGGTTTTGGAAATCTTGGACCGATGGGACCTAATTCATCCGGAAGTGATGGTGTGAACTGTAATTTTCCAGGTGACCCTGATTTGGATGCTATAGGAAGTACAACTACTCACGATGCTGCTGTACTTGAATTTGATTTTATTCCATTATCCGATTCCGTCAAATTCAGATATGTTTTCGGCTCTGAGGAATATGACGATTTTGTAAATTCCATTAACGATGTATTCGCTTTTATTTTATCAGGGGTCAGTGTTCCATTACCCGCAACTAACATCGCACTGATTCCAAGTACTTCAACACCTGTCACAATTAACAATGTTAACAACGGATCTGCATTCGGACCTGCATTTGCAACTGGGCCTTGTATGAATTGTGCATATTTCAATGACAATCCAATGACAGCAGGTCCCTATCCATTGATTCAATATGATGGCTTCACACATGTATTAACTGCCAGATATCCTGTAATATGCGGAGAAACCTATCATATCAAAATCGCAATTGCTGATGCATCTGATTTCATTTATGACTCAGGCGTATTCCTCGAAGCCGGAAGTTTCTCTGCAGGACAAGTAAATGTATCTGCCGAAATCAGCTATGGTAGCAACAACGATTCAACACTTTATGAAGGTTGCGGACAAGCCTGTATTATTCTTGCGCGTCAAGGAAGCACAGCTTTAGCGGATACTGTTTCTCTTGTTATTGGTGGAACTGCATTAAATAATGGAACTGATTTTATTCCACAGATTCCTTCTACTGTAATTTTCCTTCCAGGTCAAGATTCCATTGTACTTTGTTTATCTGCCTTACAAGATTTAGTACCAGAAGGATTAGAAACACTTACAATCAGTTCTACAACTACAGGACCTTGTGTGCAAAGTGTAAATTCATTGACCATTTACATCAGCGATTTTTTACCAATTGATGTTGATGCTGGTCCTGATACTGCCATTTGTTCCCCTGCTCCAATTACAATTAATACAATTGTTACTGGTGGTGTTGAACCTTACAATTACATCTGGAGTACTGGAGCTACTACGAGTTCGATCACGGTTTCACCAACAGTAACCACGAGTTATATTGTTGCCGTAACAGATCCTTGTGGAAGTCCAACTGGTTTTGATACAGTAACGGTTTATCTTCCTTCAACAAGTCCACTTACAACTTTCCAAACACCTGATCTAATTCTTTGCAGCGGCGATCCTGCAATGATGGCGGTAACTGCGACGGGTGGTTCTCAACCGTATTCCTATAGCTGGACAACGCTAGCAGGAACGCAAATTCTTCCAAATCCAAACGGGAATTCGAATTCATTTACTCCTTCTGCTAACGGAACCTATATGGTGGTAACTAGAGATGGTTGTAATGCATTTAGATTGGATACGTTTAATATTTCAATTCACGATTGTAATGTAATTCCACCGAATGTATTTACGCCAAATGGAGATGGAACGAATGACAATCTTGTATTCTTTGGTCTTGACAATTTTCCGAATACGGCGCTTTACATTTATAACCGATGGGGAAATAAAATTTACGAAAGTTCTGACTATCGCAATGATTGGAATGGTTCTGGCGTGAGTGATGGGACGTATTATTACATTTTGATGCAAACGGATGGAACAACCATGACTGGATTCCTGACTATTATTAAATAAAATAATCTTTTGTTTTCCGGCTACTGCTTTTATAGTCGCTGAATTTCTCCCGATTGAAAACAAGGGGCATGTTGAATTAACCTTATGACTTTGCTTCGGCGCTTCTGTCTTTTTGTGTTGCTTTTCCTTCTGTCATCTACAGGAGTCAAAGCAACACATATTGTGGGAGGTGAAATTTATTACGATTGTCTTGGTGGTAATATGTATCGCATTACTTTAAAAGTGTATCGCGATTGTATTAACGGAGTTGCACCATATGACAACCCTGCCTCAGTAGGAATATTTGATCAGAATGGAAACTTATTGGACACCCTTGCTATGCTTTTCCCCGGATCTGCATTGGTTCCACCTACGATCAATACGCCTTGTTACACACCTCCGACCAGTGTTTGCGTAGAAGAAGCAATTTACTCTGAAATAAAAATGATGCCTGCTATTCCTGCAGGAGGATTATATCTTACCTATCAACGATGCTGCAGAAATAATTCTATCCTAAATCTTGTCAATCCAGGTGGTGTCGGTTCAACTTATCAAATAATTATTCCTACTTCTAATTTGGCCGTTTGTAATCATAGTGCACGTTATAATAGTTTTCCTCCTATTTATCTTTGTCAGGGCGCTCCACTTATTTTTGATCATTCCGCTTCTGATCCTGACGGTGATTCTTTAGTTTATGGTTTGTGTGATCCTTACGACGGAGCTACGGCAGCTTTACCAATGCCGCAACCTCCCGCTGGTCCGCCTTATGCATTCGTTCCATTCAATGCGCCCTATAACGGATCGTATCCGATGAGTTCAAATCCCGCTATGGCCATAGATCCCGTTACTGGATTATTAACTGGGACACCAAATTTAGCAGGGCAATGGGTTGTGGGTGTTTGTTGTAGTGAATATAGAAATGGTGTTTTAATTTGTGTAAACAAAAGAGATTTTCAATTCAACGTTACTCCTTGTCCTTTGTTGACTGTAAGTTCAATTCCAAGTCAAACAATTTTTTGTGCAGGATTTAATGTTCAATTTTTAAATAACAGTTTTAACGCAACAACCTATTCCTGGAATTTCGGCGATCCTAATTCTTCCTCTGACACTTCCAATTTATTTACTCCAAATTATACTTACTCCGATACCGGTCATTTTACCGTTACACTTTATTGTAATCCTGGAACACCTTGCGCAGATACGAACACTTCTACATTCCAGATTTTTCCTCCTGTTGTTCCTTCTTATGTTGCACCTGCCGGAGAATGTTTTATTGGAAACAGTTTTAATTTTGTTGCCGGCGGACAATTTATGGGCAATGGAACATTCCTTTGGAATTTCGGACCAAATGCAACTCCGCAAACCAGTAATCTTCCCGACCCGCAAAATGTTACTTATAATGCACCGGGAGTTTATGCAGTGACATTTACAGTTGTAGAAAACGGATGTACAGGAGTATTTACAGATAGTGTTACAGTTTATCCAACACCTACCGCAAACTTTGCTGCCATTCCTCTCTATGGTTGCGTTCCTTTTACGGTTGAATTTGTTGACAGTTCAAATGCTGGTACTCCTATTACTTACCAATGGGATTTCGGAGATGGAAATACTTCTACACTTTCAAATCCAACTCATATTTATACTGATACCGGCTCTTATGATGTCTCTTTAATTATTACAACTTCCAATGGGTGTATTGGTGTAGATACGTTTTCTGTTCCTGGAATGGTAAATGTATTTCCTAGTCCAACTGCGGGATTTGATGTGACGGCTCATTCTGTTTCTATTTTTGCGCCATTCATAGGGACGATTGACCATAGTTTGAATGCAGATTCTTGTGTTATGAATTATGGTGATGGATTTATTACAAGCGATTGTAACGCCATGCATACCTATTGGGCCTATGGAAATTATTGGATAACACAAGTTGTGTATAATGAATTCGGATGTACTGATACTGCACATATTTTAGTAGAAGTGCTTCCTGAATATCGCTTTTTCATTCCGAATACTTTTACACCTAATGGTGATGGATTAAACGATTTGTTTATGCCGGCTATTATGGGTGTGGAAGATTTTCACTTTATGATTTTTGATCGTTGGGGAATGTTGATTTTTGAAACGGATGATACGTATCAAGGTTGGGATGGACGATTCAAAGGAAACAAATGCCAGGAGGATGTTTATGTGTGGAAGATTGATTACACCAATCTAGTTTCTGGCGAGAATATGGCTGTGATTGGCCATGTAAATCTGGTCCGATAATTTCAATTTCAAATCAGTTCAATAAATTTCCCAAAGCCATTTCTAAATTATTGTATTTGAAAAGAAATCCCGTTTGGAGAATCTTTTCATTTGAAGCTCTTGAACCTTCTGTAACAATACCTGACATTTCACCTAGCATCATTTTCAAAACAAATTTCGGAACTGCAGGAAGAAACACAGGCCGATGAATAATTTTACCTATTGATTTTACAAATTCTTTATTGGTAACTGGATTCGATGTGACTGCATTATAGGCACCAGACATTTTTTCATCTTCAACTCCTTTTAGAAATAGCTCACACAGATCATCAATATGAATCCACGGCATCCATTGTTTCCCTGAACCAAGTGGAGAACCTATAAACCATTTCACAGGCAAGATCAATTTAGGTAAAGCGCCACCTTCTTTTGCAAGCACAACACCTATTCGAAGTTTAACGGTACGCAAACCAATTTCCTCAAGCAAGTCAATTGTAGATTCCCATTTGGAACAACAAACACCAAAGAAATCAGTTGAAGGAGCTGCCGTTTCGGAAAATATTTTATCTGTGGTAATCATTCCGTAATAACCGACTGCAGAAGCCGAAACAAAACATTTGACTTTTGCTTTTTCTCGCTGAATCGCTTTTGCAATAAGTTTAGTGCCTTCCGTTCTACTTTCAATAATTTCCAACTTCCTTTTATCCGTCCATCGCCCTTCTGAAACATTTGCTCCAGCAAGATTTACAATTGCATCCGCCCAAGTTACAGCACCCTCCTCAATCGTTTGACTTTTCAAATCCCATTGGAACTGTTGAATTATTGCACTACTCGATTTAGTCCGTCCCAGATGCGCTACTTTATGTCCTGCCATCAAAAACTTACTTGTCAAATGATGACCAATTAAACCTGAAGCGCCTGTGATAAGAATGTTCATTTAGACTTAGCTTTGTATTTGAAATAGTATTAACAATTAAAGATACAACATGTCTGAATCAGAAAAACTTATTTACGATAAACATATTTTTATTTGCACCAATCAACGTGCAGCAGGAGCACCAAGAAGAAGTTGTGGTGAAGCACATGGAATGGAAATTGTTGATGCATTCAAAAAGAAATTAAAGGAACATCAAGTAAACTTTCCCATTCGGGCGCAAAAAGCTGGTTGTCTGGATATCTGTGATTATGGACAAACTGTTGCAATATATCCCGACGGAACATTTTATGTCGGCGTAGAATTAAGCGATGTGGATGAAATTATTTCCGAACACATTTTAAATAATCGCGTTGTAGAAAGACTACGGTTTAAAAAAAATAAATGAGCATTTCTAATTTGCCTGAACTTCCGCCATCTTCATTGGCAGAAAATGATCTAACACATTTCTTATTACCTGATGCGCTTGTATTATTAGAAAATGATTTTAGAACCGCTGGATTAGAGTTAAAACTTGCAGGAAAGATTTTTGGTGATGTTTTTGACTTAAGAGAACTTATTGCAAGGGAAATAGTAAAAACAGGCGGACCTGGTTCTGAAACATTCTATCGCTTGCTTTACAGAGCGGATATTCCAGAATCAAAATTAAAAGATTTACTTAACGAAGAAGCGAAAGAAGTTTTCGAAATTAGAGTGGCCGAAGTGCTAATTATTCGTGCTTTACAAAAAGCGTTCTACAGAATAAAATATAAATCCTAACTTCTATTCTTGATTAATAATTACAATTTTCTTTTCTTGAATTTGCTTTCCCTCAATGATTTTGACAAAATAGATGCCGGAAGTAAACTTTCTCACATCAAACTTAATTTCTCCTCTTTCTATTGCAAAAGTATAATCCATATTTACGTTTCTTCCTGAACAATCTACAATTGAAATTTGTGGATTGATTAATTCAAGACTAGTTTGAAAAACAAATTCGCCTTCATTCGGATTAGGAAATACTTTGGAATAATTTTCTACAATTGAAACTATGGGGATGCCACTCCATGATGGTCCAAGATTTCTACAAAATGAATAATGATTTACAAGCGTTATCTGATCAGCAATACTATCAGTACGGTAACCATTTAAATCAATGCATATCGAACTTCCACCAGTATCATTAACTGTAACAATCCCGAATTGGCCCCAATTATAACTTGGATTTGGGAAAACTCCACCTTCAGAAAAAGTTCCGCCTTTGTAACCACCCGTCATGTTCAAGGCAGCTGCGTTAAAAATCGGATATTGATATGGATTTGATAAAACGTTTGAAAAATCACCATGTGATCCATCATCTATTGCCAACATATGAGCATCACCACAAAGAATAAACATATTCACAATAGAATTGTCTCTGAAAAAATTTGAAAGTTCCATCCGTTCTGCTTGATATCCACCCCAATTGTCATTTAAATTTCCATTCCAGGTAACCGAACTAATCCAACATATAATCTGATTACTATCTCGAGCAATAATACATTCATTTTTAAACCACGTTTTTTGTTGCGCTCCCATCATTGAAGTTCCATAACGATCGGAACGTAAATCAGTATGAATATAACGTACACGCCCAACCGTAAACGTTTGATAAATTGCATTATTTCCAGTACCTGCTGGTAATGGATAATGCGGAACATATTCGCGATAGGCTTGTCTTGCATTCACTTTACCGACATAAGAACTATCACAATCGTTTCCACAAAAATCATGATCATCCCAAACATATTCAAATGGAACTTTTTTATAAAAAGCAGCAGCACGAGGTTTTGATAATACTTGAGTTTCGTAAGGACTTCGATGAACATTTATATCAGTAGCACTATTAGGATTTGCATAATGTAAATCCCCAATAACTACACAGAAAAGTGGATTACAATTGCTCATTACATCATAAACAACATGATCTGAGTATAAACAACAAGAACCGGTTGTAAAGTAATAAGAAAAATATCCCGTGTGGAATGTTTTGAAACTTCCTATGTCATCAGCTGAAGTGTCGGCGATTCCATCTGATTCCACTGCATAATAATATTTTGTATCCTGTGTTAAACCAGAAATCGTCATTGCAACCATCATATTCGTTGTAGAATCCACGTGATAATAAGCGGAAAACAAAGGGGAAGTAAATTGAGGATTGGTCGAAAGAATTAATCTTGCGGCAGAAGTTGAATCCGTAAGTTTTGCATTTATGTTAACAGAAGTATCTGTCAGACCTCCGCTCCATAAATAAATCACTTCATTGGTAGAATAACCAATATGAAATAATAAAATAAAAATAACAGCACAAAAGTATTTCATGAAATTAATTTGCAGAATGAATTACCTCAAACTTTCGAGTAGTTATGACATTCCTTGAGTTTATAACAATATCGCAAAGTAGAGGTGCTTTCATACCTGTAAGTTAGGACAATTCAGTTAGATATTTTACGCTTAATTTTACTTTTTATAACCTCTTCCACAGTACGTTTTTCAATCTTGCATTCCAGCCATGAAATAATGTCGAAATAATAAAATGCTCTTTTTTCAAATCGTTGTGAAGTTAATGGAAGTAATTTTTCTTTTAGGTCCTGAAAAAGAACTTTCATTTGCTTTGCAGAGAGATTCCGATGCAGTTTTCGAATAAAAGCTAGTATCAATCGATTGTAAACAGAAATTTTCTTTCCACCAGAAGCATGAGCTTTCTTCAAAATGAATCGATACAATGATTTTATGTGTGCTTCAGCTATTCGATCATTTCCTAATTCATCATGACAAATCAATTCTAGAATTCTAGCGAATACATGTAAATCTTCTCTTACAGAAATATCTTTTTCCAGAATAATTCGATTCAACCAAACAAGTGCGCTTTTATATTGCCCGGCACCAAAATAAAGACAGGAAATTTTGTAATAAAGTAAGAGCAAAGAATTGTGATCCAACAAAGGGACAAATTTGTTCAATTCATTTTCCAAACGCCCTACTATACGAGTTCCGGATCTGAACTCACCACGGAGAAAATGACGATTTATTTCATGAACATATATGGCCTTAAAAAGGTTGAGTTTTATATTTTCAGTATGAATGAGGTCCGATCTTCTTTTTAAGGCAACTAGTTCCTTGTGAATTACTTCAAACTCTTCAAGATCATGCAATTTATTTAATACCACTAATAAACTATTGAGCGCCCGAATATAAAACTCTGTATGGTGCATTATTTTTTCGGGATTCTCATTAAATAATTCAACGGAATCTTTTGCAATTCGGTATCCATTTTTAAAATCCTGGATGTAGAAATAATATCCTGCTAATGCAAAATTTAAATGAAGTGATTCCAGGAAGTTCAGTTCCGATTTTTTATAGGGCGGGAGATTTTTCTTAAAAAATTGCTCGACCTTGACAAGATCATTCCTATCTCTAATAAATCCGGTTTGAACATAAAACACATTTAATCGAATAGAGAGATTTTCAAATTGACTTACATTTTCAATTTCCGACAAAACTTCTTGTGTTTTGGAAACCGATTCTTCTACCCGAGTTGCATGATTAACATTTACAGTTTGCCGAATAACTAATTTCTCCAATTCCAACAGTTCTAATAGTCGGGAGGATCTTTCATATTTAAGCGCTATTTTTTTTGCACGATCCAACATTTTAATACAATCGCGATAAAGGCATTTGTCATATAATATTCGAACATTACTGCACAGTTCCGTAAGTTGTAAATCTATTGAGTCGGTTGTATTGCATGTTCTTAAACAATCTAAAAGATAATTGTAAAGGAATAATTTCAGATTCGGCAATTGTTTTGCATCAAATGATCTTTCAGCTTTCAGCATAACAAAAGCTTGATGTTCTTTCATTCGCTCCAATCGGTCAAATAAAATCACAAATTTTTTCTTGTTACCACCTGATCGGGAAGCACGAAGCTTAAAAAAACGTTTTTCGCTTTTGCTCATCCTTTTGATGAGCATAAAAAGTGCATCTGAATGTTCTTTGGACATCGTATTTATAAAGCCCTAATATATAGTATATAAATGATTTATATAGCATTTGGGCACCTTATCTATTTTATATTTTGATTCCATCCTTTAGTGGACTCATCTACCTTTGTTAAGAGAAAATTAAATCGATGAAAACTACTAGAGCTGCTATTACCGGAATTGAATGTTGGTTGCCGGAGGATAAATTAACGAATGCTGACATTGAAAAAATAGTCAATACCACCAATGAATGGATCTTAGATCGAAGTGGTGTAAGCGAAAGAAGAATTTTAAAAGATCCTGACAAAGGAACTGCCTATATGGGAGCAGAAGCGGTAAAGAAACTTCTTGCGAAAAAAAATATTGATCCTCTTACAATAGATCTTATCATTTGCGCTACTGCAACTCCAGAAATGCCATTCCCAGCCACAGCAAATATTATCGCTGATATGGTAGGTGCAAAACGTTGTTGGGGATTTGATTTGTTGGGCGCCTGTTCTGGATTTATTTACGCTTTAAATGTAGGTAGACAATTTATTGAGACGGGAGCGCACAAAAGAATTTTAGTAATAGGTTCCGATAAAATGTCGGGCATTGTAGATTATTCAGATCGAAAAACATGTATCCTATTTGGAGATGCTGCAGGTGTGGCATTGCTTGAACCAGATGATAACGGAAATGGTATTCAAGATGCAAGAATGTATTCTGATGGAAGTGGACGGAATCAATTATTTATGCCTGCAGGAGGAAGTTTGCGACCTGCAAGTATAGAAACGGTAAACAACAAAGAGCACTTCATTAAGATGAATGGTCAAGGCGTATTTAAAATGGCGGTAGAAAAAATGGCCGATGTATCTGAGGAGATGATGCAGAGAAATGGATTATCAGCTGATGACGTTGCTTTTCTGGTGCCTCATCAAGCGAATAAAAGAATAATTGAAGCAACCGCAAATAGAATGGGCATTGGAAATGAAAAGGTGATGTTGAATATTCAGAAATATGGAAATACAACTACCGCTACCTTGCCTATTTGTCTTACTGAATGGGAATCACAATTAAAAAAAGGCGACAATATTATTCTAACTACGTTTGGAGCGGGATTTACTTGGGGAGGAATGTATATTAAGTGGGCTTATGACGGGAAAGTTGAACCTGAAAAGGGGAATATTAGCTCAGCAAAAGAATTGTTAAGTGCCTGACATAAATTTGATTAACGCTTTCTCATTTATTTCATGATTTCCTTCAAATTGAAAATGATTCAAATCAGGCACAATTGTTTTAATTAACTCAATTTGTTTTTGCTCTTCCTCAGCACTAATAAATTTATCATCCGATGCAGTTACTATAGTCAATTTTAAATTAGAAGGTAAATTTTTGACTTCAACATTTGGCGGAAATAATCCACACCATAAAACCAATTCATCTATTTTAGAATTTCTTGCAGCGGCCCATCTACTTGCAGTCGCTGCACCTTGCGAAAATCCTAAAACTTTAATTTCAACTTTTTGTTGAACAGCTTTTATGACCTCCAGATAAACTTCATCTAAAAAATCCACATAATCCTCAATATCGTCTTCGCGATCTTCCTTAGTCATCCAGGAAGCAACAACCTTCTCACCTGCTCCACGTGCATAAAAACGATGCAGTCCTTCAGGAGCAACAATCAATAAATCATCCCGAAAAATTGGAGTGAAACTTTTCAGAAATTCATCGGCAAGCTGAGCATACCCATGCAAAACAAAAAGAACCGTTCGAATTTTTTCCAATTCACCGCCTTGTGTAAAATACCTTGCAGTTTTTGAAACTTTTATTTTTCGTTTGTCCACTACTTATGTTTTGATTTTGGTTTTGGCTTCACAACGCATTTCGGCAAAGATTTTTTTGGACTTGTATCCGATTCGCCACCTTCATCATCGATCACGGGTAAAGTATGCGCCCCCAAAATTCCAAGTATCGGCTGAAGATTATAAATTCCTTTATTCATTTTGTTACATAAAATAATAACCGTTACGTCATCACTTAGTCCACGATAGAATGCTGTTGTAAATCCATGCCACCATCCATTGTGAAATGTTGCTTTCGCTCCATCGTCAAAGATGATTGTTCGCCAACCGAATCCATAATTCCAATAGCGTTTTGAATCTAATTCAGGACTATATCCAACAAAAGCATCTTGCAAAATTTCTTTTTTAATAACTGTTCCGTTTTTCAATGCACGATCCCAGAGATAAAGATCTTCGACAGAAGAAAAAACTCCTTTGTCACCATTTACACCATCCAGAAAATTATCCTGCCAGTTACTCCATTTTCCAAAATATCCTTTTGTTTTTTCATTATGAGGTAAACCATCTGTAGCAATCCAGGTATGATGCATATTCAGCGGAATAAAGAAATTGGCCAACATAAATTGATGGAAAGGCATTCCACTAATTTTTTCTACAAGTGAAGCGAGAATCACATACCCTGTATTGCTATAATCAAATTTTGTATCAGGTTCTCGAACCAGATGAACACGAAGCATCGACATAATTGCGATGGCGCTGTCATTATTAAATTGGCCTGGTTCACATCCTTTATCGCGATAATAATTATCACAAATGTTTGTGTATTTATCAAGTCCTGCACGATGTGTGAGCAATTCTTTAATTGTAATGCCGTGGTAATAAAATCCAGGAATAAATTTTCCAACCGTATCGCTATAGTTCAATTTGCCCTGCTGGTGAAGTAGCATAATTGCAGCCGCTGTAAATTGTTTTGATACCGATGCCAATTGAAATGAAGAACTTAAATTGAGGCTATCTCTTTTTTCATGATCAGCCCAGCCGTATGCTTTTTTGTAAAGAATGACTCCATGTTGTGCAACAAGAACACAACCACTAAATCGGCCATCTACAAATCTATTATTGAAAAAAGTATCTAATTGATTTGTCTTGACTGCGCCATTAATTTGCTTATAGATAAATGGGGTGCTGTCTATTGAAGGAACCTTCACTTCCGGTGCCGGTGTTTGGCATGAGAAAAACAGGAAGCAGCAAAAGATAAAAAAGAAGAAATTGCGCATTAGAAATATTCTTACCTAAAATTGCAACGAAAAGACCTCAGAATTTCAATCTTGAAAAAGTGTTATTCACATTGGAATGGTGAACAAGTTTTATCTTTAAAATTAGGACAGTCAAAAAAAATCCCCTTCAACAAATAGTTGAAGGGGATTTTAAACGATTAAAATAATTTAATCCACAACAATAACGCAGTATTTGGAAACGCTCCAGAATTTATCAGCGTCAAGAATTATTAATTTGTCAGCATGTCCATCAACACCTTCTATTTTATATGAACCAGCAGGATGTGTAGTGATCAGTGTTGCCTTTTTAGCGCTCAATTGAATTTCTTTGGTAACTGAAACATCCACTTTTGTGAAATAATCAGTATTCATATTTTCGCTTAGCTTTTTGTTTTTTACAAATAGACCATCTTTACTAAGTACACCTGCTTCAGTAAGGGCCTTTTTTGTACCGTATGCATAATAAGCTGTGTTGATTACTGTAGTTTTTACATCCGACTCTGCTTGCAATTCAGTGTAATTCATAGTCAGGTTACTGAGCTCAAGATTTAATTTCTCCAAATTGTTTTTCAATTCGGTGATTTCAGTTTCTTTTTCTGCGAGCAATACTGTCAGGTTATCAATAGTAGTTTGCATAGAGGCGATCTGAAGATTTGAATTTTTCAGATTTTTCTTTGCAACTGCAAGACGCTGTTTATTTTGAATCATCATATCATAAATCGACTGAATGTCGTTTGTGATTTGATCTTTACGTCCATTAACATCTCCACCGGCGGTATCTTTGCTAATAATTTTTTCCTTTTTCTTGATTTCGTCAAGGTTCGACTGAATGTCGTTCATTGCACGGAAGAAGGAATCCAGAGAAGCAGCTTGTGTACTATTTACACCATTTAGCTTATTGGTTTCATTAACTAAGCTGTCTTTTGCAGGATCAGTTTCAGGTTGGTCATTTTTGCAGGAGAACCAGAACGGAACTACCAAAAGAAGAATAAGAATTTTTTTCATGTTTAGTTTTAGATTTACGGAGGCAAAGGTAGTCGAAAGTAGCGAAGCGAACGATTTCCTAATAGGAATTCAACATTTTCCACTCCTAAAATTTACTAAAAAGGACCCAAATAAGTCGATTTGACGCTCAAGACTTCACAAAAGCTTTTTTCATGTGCTTATAAGAAGCTTTCAATTCATCATGTCGCTCTTGTCTTTTCTTGGAGTTTGCCTTTTTACTGGCCGCAAATTTTGATTTTATGCGCGTGATGGAATCCGCTAATTCATGCTTTCTACTTTCAAATTCGTCTTTTGCGTCCAATTTACCCAACTCATAATGCACACGTAGAACTTCCAGTTTAATTTTGAACTTTTCCATTTCATGACGGATCGCTTCCTCCTCTTCTGCAGATATTGATCGCACTTTATTTTCCATTTTCTTTTCAAATTTGGACATTGAATTGAAAATGCGTTTTTTCTGCTCATTGAAATTCTGGAGAGTATCTGCTTTACCCAATGCGAGCTGTACTTGTAATTCTTCTACTTCAGTTTGAAAAGCAGAAACCTTTTTCTTTCCTTCATTAAATTTCAATTTTGACTTATGAAGAAAGCTATTAAATTTTTTCTTCACCTCTTCATATTTATCTCCTGCTTCAGCTTGACCTAGTGAAAGCTGAACTTGAAAATCTTCAATTTCACCGATTGATTTTTTTAATTTTGAGATTAGATTATCTCCAACATTTTTAATAGTAGCCATCGTGGTTTATATTTTTAGTTTTGATGAAGTTAGATTATCTAACAACGCACATGTATGATGTTTCTCAAGGTTCGTTATGAATATAATCATATTCTACCATACTTAGTCTGAATAAAAAGCAAAATGAAAACATACAACTGTTTTAGAATCTAAATAATTACGTGAAAGCTCTGCCTTTTTGTTTAATTTTCAAAAAAACGCACCAATGCCCTTACAAAACACCATTTCCATTACTAAGAATAATACTATTAGGGATTTATTTATTCCTGTGACTGATCAAGACACGATTGGTCTCGTCATTCGAAAACTGCTGGACAATAAAGCAGCTACTTCTGATTTTTGGGCAACGATCGGAAAGCAAGACAATAGTTCTATTATAAAGGATTGGAATGGCTCGATTGTTTGCTCCAAAGCTGGCAATAATAGCTTTACAGATCGCGGACGAAAAATTAATCAAGAAGCTAAAAATCTTGCAGAACTCTACACTGGACTTAATCCAGATCTTTCGAGCGTTACTGAAAAATTTATTTCGCTCAAAGATTTTAAATTTTCTAGTGATCCTAATTCTAGAAAAGTTCGATTAACAATATTGATTAAAGAAGGAGAACATGCATTAACTTTCCTTCAACATACAGAACTCAGCGACACAAAATCGAAAGAAGGAGTTTTTGAATATATACTTCCTGAAACAGTTGATCCTATTGGCAAAAAAGATAGAATCACTTACCTATTTGAAATTCCTG
>JBBRYH010000012.1:0-71900 GCA_038237845.1 Bacteroidia bacterium | reverse complement strand
GAAGCAAGAAAAAGAGAGTTATTTTTTAAATCAATTGATGGGTACAATTGGTTAAAGTCAAGTGGAATCACGTAATCAAATTTGTATGTTTCGAATGTTCCATTTTTCAGAAATGTATTTTTTACATAACGGTTGACTGTAATAGGTCCGGAAGGGGTTCTCCCGAAGGGATCCCTACGGGAGAATCCCTCTTTCTCCGCCAAATAATTCTAAACACCAATAGTCTTTTGACTATTGGTGTTTTTTTGTTTTTTGTCAATTGTATAAATATGTATTTCGCCTACGTCCTAAAAAGTTTGAAAGACAATCGCTTTTACTATGGTAGTTGTGAAAATATTGAAGTGCGTTTAAAATCGCATAATGCAGGAAAAGTCCGATCAACGAAGGCAAGAAGGCCTTTAACGTTGCATTATTCCGAAATATTCGAAACAAGAACCGAAGCAAGAAAAAGAGAGTTATTTTTTAAATCAATTGATGGGTACAATTGGTTAAAGTCAAGTGGAATCACGTAATCAAATTTGTATGTTTCGAATGTTCCATTTTTCAGAAATGTATTTTTTACATAACTGTTGACTGTAATAGGTCCGGAAGGGGTTCTCCCGAAGGGATCCCTACGGGAGAATCCCTCTTTCTCCGCCAAATCCCTTGAATTTCGATTCAGGGGATTTTTTGCGTTTGGACTTTCACGCATCTCCAATTCGCCTGAATTTTCGTAACTTCGTATATATAATCACCGGCCTATGCCCATCCCCTTCCGCCGGGCAAAAAACCATCATTCATGAAAAGGCTTATCATTTTTGCTTTGCTGCTCGCAGCTGGCCATTTATCTGGAAGGGAAATCACTGCAAATTTATCCTGTTGCGCTTTCAGCACTCCTGAAAACAAAACTTACGTCGAAACCTACGTTTCTATAATTGGCAATTCCGTTTTTTACGCAAAAAAACCAAATGGAAAATTTCAGGCTGCCATCGACATCATTATGACGTTCACGAGTAACGATTCAATTCGTTCTGCGCAACGTTATGTATTGAATTCACCTGAAGTGGATGACACCGCTAAAGCACCGAATTTTATAGACTTACAGCGCGTTCCTCTCTCTGCAGGAATGTATTATCTGCAAATAACATTTACTGATCTTAATCGGAAACCACAAAAACCGATGATGAATCGAAAAACCATAAGTGTGGATATTGATAACGATTCACTGAGTCTTTCACATATTGAATTACTCGAAACTTACTACGCTTCCACCTCCACCACTCCGCTTACAAAAAGTAACTATGAGTTGGTTCCTTACGTTTCTTCTTTTTACCCTCCTAACTTAGCGCAACTCGGTTTTTACGGTGAAATTTACAACTCCGCAAAAGTTCTGAAGCCCGAAGAAAAATTTCTTGTTCTATATTATATTGAATCAGCTGTTACTGGAAATAAAATGTCCGGATTTTCTTCATTTGTAAAACCGAAAGCGCAACCAGTTATTCCTCTTTTATTTTCGTTTAACATCACCAACCTTCCATCAGGTTCCTATTTTTTGGTGGTTGAAGTGAGAAATGCATCGAATCGTTTGATGTCCATGCGCAAAACTACTTTCGAACGATTTAATCCGGGAGTAGTTTTTAAACTTGATGATCTTGCAGCAGTTGATGTGACAAATACTTTTGTCGGTAAAGTCAACAATAGCGATTCCTTAATTGATATGATTCGATGCCTTCGTCCGATTAGCGGAAATGCAGAAGTTGAATTTGCAGAAAATAGAATTAAAGCTGGCGATGTAAAATTAATGCAGCAATACATTTATAATTTCTGGCTTTCGCGTAACGAAGCAAATCCTGAAGCTGCATGGATGAAATATAATGCGGAGGTTCAAAAAGTAAATCAAAAATTCAGCACACAGATTACTAAAGGATATGCAACTGATCGTGGAAGAGTCTACCTGCAATATGGTCCTCCTGATCAGATGATTCCTTCTGAACAGGAACCGAGTGCTTATCCTTATGAAGTTTGGCAGTATTACACCATTCGAGGCAACACAAATGCTCCAGCAAACTCTGATCAGAATTCAGGACAGCAAAGCAATAAAAAATTCGTTTTTGCTGATTTCGATTTGGTCACAAATAATTATCAGCTGATTCATTCTGATGCTCGTGGCGAAACGCGTGATGATAATTGGAAATTGCGTTTGGTTAAAAGAAATAATTCCACTCACAGTCTCGATCAGCAAGATGGAAATCCCCAGTACGGTGGTCATTCACAGGATATTTTTGTTGACCCCCACTAATTTATTATGGCAAAAGCCGCAGTTGTCATTCTAAATTGGAACGGAAGAAATTTTCTTGAAGAGTTTCTCCCTTCGGTAATCCGATTCAATCCAGAATTTTCAGAAGTGATTGTTGCAGACAATGCTTCGACTGACGATTCTGTTTCTTGGTTAAAAACAAATTTTCCATCAGTTCGCATTATTCAAAATCCAAAAAATGGAGGATTTGCAAAAGGATACAACGAGGCTTTAAGTCATGTTGATGCGGAATATTATATTTTATTGAATTCAGATGTAGAAGTAACTGCCAATTGGATGGAACCTGTTATTCAATTAATGGACAGTGATTCAAACATTGCAGCGGCCCAACCAAAAATCAGATCCTATAAGGAAAAAGGAAAATTTGAATATGCAGGAGCTGCTGGAGGATTTATTGACAAGAACGGTTATCCATTCTGCCGTGGACGAATATTTGAAACTGTAGAAGATGATTTAGGACAATATGATGATGATATAGAATTATTCTGGGCCACTGGCGCCTGTCTTTTTGTTCGTTCCTCTGTTTGGAAAGAAATGAATGGACTTGACATTGATTTTTTCGCTCACATGGAAGAAATTGATTTGTGTTGGCGAATGAGAAATCTCGGATATAAAATTATGTATTCAGGAAAATCATTGGTCTACCATGTTGGCGGCGGAACTTTAGGAAAACAAAATCCACGCAAAACTTTTTTAAATTTCAGAAATAATCTGATCATTATTTTAAAGAATCACGCCTCCGGTTATTTATTTGTGAAAATTTTATGGAGAATGTTACTGGATGGAATTGCAGGTGTAAAATTATTCTTCACGGGTGATTTTGCTCATGTATGGGCTATTATTCGCGCACACTATTCTTTCTATTATATGATTCCTGAAACCATCAGAAAAAGAAAGGCGCTGAAGAAAAACATAATACACTTTGCAACAAAAGGCATTTACACAAAAAGTATTGTTGCAGGTTATTTCCTAGGGAACAAGAAAAAATTCACTGATCTCGATAAAAAGGATTTCAGTATTTAATTATTTCTCTCCTAAAATTCCAATCGGTTTTATCGTTTTACGCAATCCGAATTTTTCGACAGATAAGGTTCGCAACCATTGCATCGCTTCTTCTACCGAATCCGTAAAAAGCAAATACCGTAAATCGTCGTCTGCAATTGTTTTTTCCTCCACCATCCTGTCAAAATATTTTCGCAAACTCTTGTGGTATTCCAAGCCCATTACAATAATTGGGAATTGAAGAATTTTTCCAGTTTGTACTAAGGTCAAAGCTTCCGAAAGTTCATCCAATGTTCCAAATCCGCCAGGCAAAACAACATAAGCATAGGAATATTTAGAAAGCAAAACCTTGCGCACAAAAAAGTATCGAATATCCACCCATTTATCCAGATACGGATTTGGTTTTTGTTCATGGGGTAATATTATATTACAACCCACTGATCGACCTCCCGCTTCTTTTGCTCCTCTATTTGCAGCTTCCATTATACCAGGACCACCTCCTGTCATCACTGTAAATCCAATTTCGGAAATTCCACCGCCAACCTTTCGTGCCAACTCATAATATTCATGTCCTTCTTTAAATCGCGCCGAGCCAAAAACAGTTACGCAAGGACCTACAAAATGAAGCTTTCTGAATCCACGAATAAATTCCACCATCACTTTTGCCACAAAGAAAAAATCTGCTTTGCGTGAACGGGGTCCTTCCAAAAAGGCTCGCTCCTGTTTTACGTTTTCTATATTCGTTGCAATCTTTTTTTTCTCTTCCACTTCCATAACCTAAAATTATATAATTACAAGGATTCTTAACCACTTCAATATGTTAATCATAAAAAAAACCACTCCTAGAAGAAGTGGTTTTTAAATAATATTTAAGAACGATTGATTATTGACATTCTTTCAAAAACTCAGTAGCATCCGTATTACCAAGTGAAGAGGCTTTACCGAAATCCTTACAAGCTTTACCGCTTTCTTTCATCTCACGTTCTAATAATGCACGACGGTAATATGCTTCTGCATCATTCGGTCGAATAGAAATAGCCTGGCCGTAATCATAAATCGCAGAAGTCTGCTTGTTTGAACGTTCGCAACATTGTGCACGAAAAACATATGCATCATAATTCATCGGATCACGCGTAATTGACTTGGTGAAAAAATCAAAAGCTTTTTCAAAATTATCCTGATTGAAATAATAAAGTCCTAATTGGAAATATCCATCTGGATTTGTTGGTGAAAGTTCCGTTGCCTTTGTAAAATCTTCCACCGCTTGGGAATTTTTCTTCAAACCCATATAAGCCTGACCACGTTTTGAAAAATAAGCTCCTGAATCTGGACAAATTTCAATAGCAAGATTCAATTCAACAACTGCTTCATCGTATTTTCTTAGCATTACGCTTGAAGCTCCCGCTTTGTAATGCTGTTGAGCATTGTTCCAGCAAAAATTATCATCGAATGCAACTTTTGCTTTTTCACTTCCAAGTGCCGCTGCTTTACTCATATCCATACAAGCTGCATCTTTTGTATCTTTTGAATTAATAACCATTGCTCGCATGTAATAAGCATCTCCATTGCTATTATCTAAATTTATGGCCATATCCAAATCAGGTTTTGCTGCAGGCTTATTCACTAAAGAAACATTACAAACTGCACGACCATAATAGAGCTTTGCCCAATCCGGATAATTCTTTTTTATCTCATCCTGATTTTGATTCATTTTATCAAACTCACTCATCTTCTCATAATTATTTCTGAGTTTGGCAATGCGTTGGGCTTCGGCATCAATTTTATTAATTTCCAAAGTATAAGCATCAATAGCTCCTTTGAAATCACCGTTATCTCTTTTCTGATCGCCAATCGCAGAAGGTCCTGAATAAACAATTGCTGTTTTTGTAGAAGTCTGTGAAGCAGTTTGAGCATTAACACTCATGGTTAATCCGGCAAAAATTGCTACGAGTAAAATGTAGTTCTTATACATGCACATTTGGTTTTAAATGGTTCGACAAAGCTATTGAAATAAAGGTACACAAGGCAAGGCTGACGGGTGTTTTAGAGCTTCTATCTTATAAAATAGCTTGAAATAATCGTGCCAATTTACCCATTTTCAATGCTTACCACTTCTCAAAGGCTTCTTGTCAGACAATCCGCGATGCGCTTGCCTGCAGCACAAAATACGTAGGTTGTTAAGGCAAAGTAACTTCAACTATCCACGAAAGGAATCCAGAGAATTTCACGCAAAAAAATAAAAATTAGAAAATCTACTTCAGGAAGTCACAACATTCCCGTTTTCTACAATAAACATTTTGTAAGGAAGGCCTTTACCAGAAAACAAATCATTCATTCGTCCTGCTCCTGTGTCGGTAATAAATAATTGTCCGAATCCTTTACCACAAACAATTTCCATTAAACGAAATACTCTGTCTGCATCCAGTTTATCATGGACATCATCCAGAATCAACATTGGTTTTTTGCCTGCCGCTCTATCCAGAAAAACATACTCAGCAAGTTTTAATGCAATCAAAAATGTTTTTTGCTGTCCTTGCGAACCGCTTCGTTTTAAGGAATGTCCATTGATTTTTAATTCCAAATCATCTTTATGAATTCCAACAGTGGTATGTCCTAGAAATCGTTCTCTTGAAATACTTTGTTTCAATAAATCGCCCAAAGAATGTTCATGCAATTTCGACATATAAATTAGCTCCACTTTTTCCGCACCGCCACTCAATTGCTCGTAATAAGTATTGAAAAAAGGCAATAATTCTCTTATAAATGCTTTTCTGGCAATATAAACCGGGGTTCCAGTTTGTTCTAATTGCATGTCCAAAACTTCCAATGTTCCATCATCTGGTACTTGCCCTTCTGCCATGCGTTTTAACAAGGCATTTCTCTGTGATAATACACGGTTGTATGCGATCAATTGCTCCAAATACTGCTTGTTAAATTGGGAAATCACAGTATCCATGAATCTTCTTCGTTCTTCGCTTCCTCCTGTTACAAGCACAGCATCTGCAGGGGAAACGGTAACCAAAGGACAAAGCCCTATATGATCGGAAAGTCGGTCATATTCCTTTCCGTTCCTTTTAAAGACTTTTCTTTGGCCTCGTTTGAGTGAACAAAGAATATTATCCTCTTGATCTTCTCCTGTATTAAATTGGCCCTGGACCACAAAAAATGGATCTTCAAAGCGAATGTTCTGACTATCAATAGGATTCAGGAAGCTTTTGCAAAGTGCCAAATAGTGAATTGCATCGAGAAGGTTCGTTTTACCAGAGCCATTTAGGCCAGTAAAACAATTAATCCGCTCCGAAAATTCAATTCCGGCCTCTTCATAATTGCGAAAATGGAGTAAACTGAGGGTTTTGAGGTGCATACTTGATGTCGAAAGGGTCTAAATTACTCCTAAAAGCTGTGCAAATTTGCCAAAAAGCAAATGTAAATCCGCTATAGTGAAAAAAAAGATTATTTTTGCGCCCTGTTATTTAGCAAATCACTGATTACCCAAATGTCAAAAGAAACCAAAGAACAACCGGCAGTCGATATTATTGGCGCGTTTGATAAAACTGAAAACTACATTGAACAGAACCGCAAAAGCCTTGCGCTGATTGTTGGTGGTGTTGTTTTGTTAGTAGGAATTTACTTTTGTTGGAAATACCTATATCTGAAACCAAAGTCAGACGAAGCATCTGCAAAGATGTACAAAGCAGAAATGTATTTTTCCAAAGATTCATTTAACCTTGCTATAAACGGCCGTGGAGACACAGCTGGTTTTGCTGAAATCGTAAATGATTATGGCATGACCAAAGCAGGAAATCTTTCTAAATATTATTTAGGCGTTTGTTACTTACGCACTGCACAATATGACAAGGCAATTGAAATGCTGAAAGATTTTGATGCTGATGATATGTACCTAAGTTCAATGTCGATTGGTATGTTGGGTGATGCTTATATGGAAAAAGGTAATGTAGATGATGCTATCGAAGCCTATTTACGCGCTGCAAAGAAAAACCCTAACAAATTAACCAGTCCAGTATTCCTCAAAAAAGCTGGTTATGCTTATGAAGATAAAGGACAGAAAGAAGAAGCTTTAAAAGTATACACTCAAATCAAAGTTGATTTTCCAGAATCTCAGGAAGCGGCACAGATTGATAAATATATTGCCAGAGTTGGTGGAACAATTAAGTAAAAGCTTGGAATAGGAAAATCCTGTTCCGATTTAAGGAGCAGGATTTTTTTCTTTTAAGATTAATTTTATGGCAACTGTTTTAAAGAATCTTTCAGAATATGATGCAGGAAGTGTCCCTTCCGGATCTGGAAAGCGAATTGCAATAGTTGTAGCAGAATGGAACAGTGAAATTACCTTTGCACTCCGTGATGGCGCCATAAGTTCTTTGAAAAAAAATGGAGTAAAATCGAATGACATTGAAGTACATTATGTACCTGGTGCATTTGAACTAACACTTGGTGCAGAATGGTCAGGAACTGATGAAGATATTGACGCTGTAATCTGTATTGGATGCGTAATAAAAGGCGATACTCCACATTTCGATTTTATCTGTCAGGGAGTTACGTACGGAATTACAGAATTAAACATCAGTTTGAGTAAACCTGTTATCTTTGCCGTCCTAACAACAAACAACCTGCAACAAGCACAAGAACGAGCAGGTGGTGTTCATGGAAATAAAGGAGACGAAGCAGCCATTACATCTTTAAAAATGCTTGGACTAAGAGATAAATTGAATAGTAAATAAATTAGTTCTTTAAAATATTAATCGGGGTGTAGCGTCCCAACAATTCTGTTGGGAGTAGCGCATCGGTTAAATAAAATAGTTTAGTTCTTTAAAATATTAATCGGGGTGTAGCGCAGTTGGTAGCGCATCTGCTTTGGGAGCAGAGGGTCGTCAGTTCGAGTCTGGCCACCCCGACATTTATAAAAGCCGATTGGCGATTGAAAAATCGGAATCGGTTTTTTTTTGCACCTGTAGCTCTCCGCCTTGGTGGATGGATAGTGCAGGGCTTTTTGCTTTTTTGAAATAATTAAATGCACCTGTAGCTCAACTGGATAGAGCATCGGTTTTCTAAACCGACGGTTTCGTGTTCGAGTCACGACAGGTGTACTTTTTTCTTCCTTCGGAAAATTATTTTCTACTGTCGTGACTGGTGCCTTGCGGCACGCATCGCAAGCTAAAAATGTCCACAGGACATTTTATTAACGCTAGCTCTCAACAGGTGTACTTTTTTCTTCCTTCGGAAAATTATTTTCTACTGTCGTGACTGGTGCCTTGCGGCACGCATCGCAAGCTAAAAATGTCCACAGGACATTTTATTAACGCTAGCTCTCAACAGGTGTACCGCATTTATTTCGAAATTTGAAGGGATGAAAATATCCGAAACACCTCCTCCACCCTACTACGCCGTAATTTTCACTTCGATCAGAAATGAAGCGAATGATGAGTATGAACAAATTTCTATACGGATGTCTGAGTTAGCAAAACAGCAAACTGGTTATCTGGGACATGAATCGGCCCGTGAAGAAATCGGAATTACAGTTTCTTATTGGGAAAGTTTAGACGCAATTCGAAATTGGAAAATGAATTCGGAACATTTGTTCGCACAGAAAAAAGGACGCGAAGAATTTTATTCGAAATATAAAGTGCGGATTGCTAAAGTGGAAAGAGATTATGGTATGTGATGCAGTGACGTTGCGATGTGCTGATATTTTTATTATTTAAAAGCTAAATGGTAAAACTTTCTCTTTTTTCCTCCTGCAAAATAAACTTCACCCAAAGGCATTACGGCAATAGTATTGTATCCTCCATCCGTTTCTAACGCTTGCCAATGTAATCCTCCATCGTAAGAAATATCTGTTCCGTTTGATCCGGTTGCAATAACAAGTTCCCCAATCACATAACGCACGCAGGAACGATAACCAGAAGGAGCAAGACAAGGTGCCGACCACGTTTTTCCTCCATCAGAAGTATAAAAACAATTGTCTTTTTTCAGCGAGTCAATTGCATAATCGCCACCGACAATAATTCCGAGAAGAGTATCGCTGAAATCAAAAGAAAAAATTCCTTGTGAAGCATCACCTTGCAGAATCGGTGTTGCACGAAATTCCCAGTGGTGGCCATAATCGCGAGAATGCCACAAACGAGAAACAGCTCCTCCAGTAGCAATCCAGATATTTCCACCTGGCCCATGACCGATTGCAGTTCCACTTGCAGCAAATGATGCTTCACCATTTTGCAATTGAGGTCGATCAGCAAAAGGAATTTCTTTCCAGGTTTTTCCACCGTCAAATGTTTCAGACAAATACATTCTTCCATTAACAGGATCTCCGTAAATCATCCCGTGGTTTCTATCCCAGAAATCAATTCCATCAAAAAACATTGCACTGTCTTTCGAACTATAAGCAGTAGTCCAACTTTTCCCACCATTTTCAGTAAATAAAATTGCTGCCGGAAAACCTGCAGTTGCAATCACGGCGTGAGTAAGATCAAATGCGTGAATACTTCTGAAATCACACGTTTCAAAACCTTTAACGCGCTTCCATTTCCACTTTACTCCTCCATTTTCCGAAACACCTACCAATCCTTTTCTTCCGCTCATCCAAATTACATTTTCATTCACCACTGAAAGTCCACGAAAACCCGATCGGAGTGAATCAGCCAGAGCCGCAGGTTTCTGTGCGGAAAGAATAGAAACAATTGTTAAATAAATAAAAAGGAAAAAAATTCTTTTCATAGAAGTAAATATAATCCTTTGTTTCTCGTAGATAAAACAAATTCCGCAGAGATGGCGCAGATTTTTCCTACAATGAATGAAGAATTTTGGTTCAATTACCAATTTATCTTAAGTAACTTTACACGACACAATTCAAAATTCAAAACTAAGAATTCAAAATTATCAACAAATGGAATATCGTCGATTAGGAAAAAGTGGTTTACAAGTAAGCGCACTTTCATTTGGTTCTTGGGTAACCTTTGGATCACAAGTTGGAAATGATGTTGCTGAAAACTGCATGAAACTTGCCTATGACAACGGCGTGAACTTTTTCGATAATGCCGAAGCCTATTCAAGCGGAAAATCAGAAGTAGTGATGGGTGATATTTTAAAAAAAATGAATTGGGATCGCTCTTCCTATATTGTTTCAACAAAAGTTTTCTGGGGAGGAAAAAAACCAACACAAATCGGTTTGTCACGAAAACATATTGTGGATGCTTGTCATAATGGCTTGAAGCGATTAAATGTAGATTATCTGGATTTATATTTTTGTCATCGTCCTGATCCGAATACACCGATTGAAGAAACCGTTCATGCCATGAGTGATCTCATTTCGCAAGGAAAAGTTTTATACTGGGGAACTTCTGAATGGAGCGCTATTCAATTGGAAGAAGCATATCAGATTGCGGAGGATAATAATCTGCACGCGCCAACAATGGAGCAACCACAATACAATTTATTTTATCGCGATCGTTTTGAAAATGAATATGCTCAATTGTATAAAGATCGCGGAATGGGTACTACAATCTGGTCCCCTACAGCATCTGGATTGCTAACTGGAAAATACAATGAGTCTACTCCGGAGGATACACGAATTTCCCGTCCTGGCATGGAATGGTTAAAAGAAAGAATTACTGGAGTTGATTCAAAATTAAATCTGGAGAAAGCAAAAAAGTTTACGTTGCTAGCAAAAGAACTTGGAACTTCCGGAGCATGTTTGTCTATAGCTTGGGTTTTGAAAAATCCAAATGTTAGTACAGCTATTCTTGGAGCCTCGAAAGTAGAACAGTTGGAGGAGAATTTAAAAGCTTTGGATTTTGTTCCGATGATGACAGATGAGGTGATGAAAAAAATTAAAGGAATTTTTGCTTAGTGAGATTTTTTTTGCAAAGACTGATCACCGCCAAACAGCAAGAGGACTCAAAGTCAATAGCGAAGAAAACTATTCCAGTTTTGCGTAATCGCTTAGCAGTTTTTTCAATCGCGTATCAGGAGTTGTTTTTTCTACAAGGATAGCTTTAGAAAATCCTTTCATCGCAGCTATTGCAACATCATGTCCAGGAAAATGTTTCGGAGATGGATTGGAGCACCACTTAATTACATCTTTCCATGATTGCGTGACATTGATTGCATTTAAGGCAGGATAGGAATTCGGAACTTTTTTCCAGGTCCAGAAGGACCAACCACTGATATGATTTGAGGTATCAGAAAAAACTTTCAGAGTATTTTCAATTACCTCGTAATTGTTTTCACCCCATTCACCGCACCAGATCGGCACATCAAATTTGGTTGTAAGCGCTACAAAATCCTGGACTTTTTGACCGGGATCACCGCCAAGCCAGGTATAAATATGAAAACTGAACATCATATTTTTATCCGGAAGTTTTTTGAACATGGAAAAATCCTTTGCAAAATTTGCGCCTTCAAGAATCACTAAATGATTATTATCAACAGTACGGATAGCAGCTATAATCCGTTCATACATTTTCACAAGTGAATCTTTTGGTGCAGGTATAGGTTCATTTAGTAAATCATATCCAGCAACAGCTGATTCATTTGCATAACGTTTTGCAATAAGTAACCACAAGCGAACCGTGTACAATCGAGCGAGGTGATTTTTCCAAAGGTTTGGCTTGTCAGGATCCGCAATAAAATAAGACGATTGCCCTGCCGGTGTGCTGTGCATATCAAGCACCGCATACACATGATATTTTTTACACCAACCAATCACACGATCGAGAATTTCCCAGCCATGAATTTTTCCTCCTTCAAATACCTGTTCAAGGGCATTGTGATTAATCGGAATACGCACAACGTTCAAACCCATTTCGCTGATTGCCTTTATATCAGCCTCAGTTATAAAATTGGTGTAAATATTTAATCGGAAAGAATCTGTAGCCTCAACGCCTGCAATCGTTTCAAGGTTTTCCATGATCTTGGTTTCAGCAGTAAATCCCCCACCCCAAATCCATCCTTCCCACATTAACCATCCACCCAAATTGACACCGTTTAATCTTATAACTTTTCCCGTACTGTCCTTAATTGTTATTCCATCCTGATAAATAAAACCTTTTGCATTTACTCCAACGCAAATAAAAGCAAAAACTATAAATAGAAATATTCTTTTCATCGCTTTAAATTTTAATCGAATGTTTAGCGTCAGGTAGCATATTTTCTTTTGTCCATTCTAACTTTTTAATCTGTTCCGATTTTCTTTCCGGACAATTTTTTACAGAACAAATTGAACAACTTTTCGGAAGGCAAGGATCTGCATGAATAAAAAATTCCATATCAGGACCAATTTCTTTTTTTACAAGATGTTCCACAGCTTCCACTTCATCATGAGCTTTCTCTAGAGAGAGATACCACGGTAATGTTATATGTGCGTCCACATGAAGTCCCGATCCATATTTTAAAACTCTTAGATTGTGCATATCAATCCAGTTTTCTCTTCGATTTTCATTCAGGATCTTTATTAAAAGATTAACCTTTTCCTGATCCTGTTCATCCAAAAGATTTCTAAAGGATTCGCTTACAATTTTAAACCCAGTAACAATAATATAGGCGCCCAAAACAATTGCAAGCGCGTTATCGATCCAGGAAAGTTTTGTAAAATAAATCAGGAATAAACCAACAACAATTCCCAAACTTGAAACAGCATCGGATAAAAGATGTTTTCCGTTTGCCGACATTAATGCCGAGTGTTGTGATTTGCCCTTGGAAGTAAGGTAAAAACCCATCGCAAAATTAACCAAACCAGTTAGACCAATTAATAGCGCACCTACATCCGCTTTTGCAATTTCATGTGGTGTAATAAATCCTAAAATAGCTTTGTATATAATAAAACCACCTGCAAGAAAAACCATTGCGCCTTCGAAACCAGCAGAAACAAATTCTATTTTACCATGTCCGTAAGGATGATCTTCATCTCTTGGACGAGAAGCATAAACAATACTGAAAAGAGCAAAAGCGCCTGCTACAATATTAACGATGCTCTCTAATGCATCGGTGAGAATAGCGTTCGATTTTGTAAGGTACCAGGCAAAAAACTTAAGTATAAGCAGCAGCGCGCTTAAGAAAAGCATTAGCCGCATGACTCTTATTTTACCTTGCATGATTGAATTATTATAAAAATAAAACCCGAATTCCAAATGAATATTTTATTTGGAATTCGGGTTTTGAAATTTTGTAGAATTATTTAATGCTGATTAACTCAACATCGAAGATCAATGTAGCTTTTGCAGGGATGATTGGCGGGCGACCACCTTCACCATAAGCAAGATTATAAGGAATAATAAGTTTTGCTTTTTCTCCTACATGTAACATTCCAATTCCTTCATCCCAACCCTTAATCACTTGTCCGCGTCCCAAAGAAAAGCTAAACGGTTGTCCACGTTCCACGGAAGAATCAAACATAGATCCATCCATATTGTAACCACTGTAATGTACCTCCACTGTTTTTCCAATTGCAGGTTTTGGATTTTCAGGATGCGATTCAAACATTACAACTTTCATTCCGCTTGGTGTTGTAATCGTATCTTTTCCTTTTGCATTCCATTGAATTGGAGGTGGGGTTACATCCAACACTTCAACAATAAAAATCAGCGTACTATTTGCAGGGATTGCTCCGTTTGCACGTGTGCCATATCCAAATTCAGGAGGAATACGCATAATTGCTTTATCGCCGCAATGCAAATGAGAAACAATAGAATCCCATCCTTGAATCACTTCATGTTTTCCCAACTTGAATGCAAAAGGAGCATTTCCTCTACGGGAAGTTGCATCAAAAATTGTATCGTTAGTAAGTTTTCCAGTATAAAGCATTGAAACTTTATCTCCATTTTTAACCAAAGGTCCATTTCCTTTAGCAGTAATAGTATATTCCATTCCTCGGCTCATTTTGACTGGAACCGGATTTTTTACAGGTGTAGAGTTGTATTTTCTTACTACTCCATCAGATGGCACATCGGTTTTTTTATCTTTTCTTAAAAAACAAGCTGGTGAAAATACTATGGCCGAAAGGGCTACTACAATAATGAAACGTTTCATAGAAAATTATTAAATTAATTTACGCTTACAATTTCAACTTCAAAAATCCTGGTCAATCCATCCTTATAACCTAAACGAGAAGGCAAAACAAATAGCGCTTTAGAACCGACATGCATTTTTCCAACGCACACGGTGAATCCTTCTATCATCTGATCGACACCAAAACGGAAAGTCAATAAATCTTGGCCTTGAAATAATACATTGGAATCAAATACTGTTCCATCGAGATATTTTCCGGTGTATTTAAGACTTACCGTTGAGCCAGGCTGAATTGGCTGTCCGTTACCAGGAGAAAGTTCCATAAAGAAAATTCCATCGTCATCTGGATTTCTAGGACCTTTCCATTTTGTCTTTATAAAATCTGATAATAATGCAAAATCATTTTCCTTTAGCATTGGCTCTTTAGCATGCGCACTATCTTGAATTGGTTTCATGATAGCCATCATTTGTTGCATTTTTAATTGCTTTGCAGCTTGTTCCGCCTGTGCTTTTGCTCTGATCTCATCTACTTTAGCTCTGGAATAAATACTATCCACCTGAACCGAAAACCCAAGATATTTCAACGTGTCATACTTCGGTTCAAATGAAAATTCATTCGGATAATATTTTTTCAAAGAATCCAATCTTACAAAAAATGAAGCGCTATCACCTGTATGTAAGCGTTTCATAATATCCAGAAAATCTCCTTTGAACATTGGCTTATCAATTCTCATTGGATAAGAAGGAGCACGGGTAGCCTCATTAATATTCAGAAAAACAGAATCTAGATCTGTCTTGAATTTTAATTTGACAAATACAGCACCACCCGTATCGACGGTATTTATACCAGTTCCTTTTTTATGTAAAAGAAAATAAGAACCATTTTCAACTGGAGTATATCCAGCAAATTTCTTTTTCTTTTTCTCTTTACTAAAAGACGAAAACGCAATCACCAGGATTGCTACTGTTGTGAGCAACAAAAAAGGATGATTGCGTTTCATAAAGCAATGCTGTTTGTATTATGGGTGCGGCTGAGTTGGGGGACCTTGTGGTTGAGGCGGTGTATTAGAAATATCTGTTATTTCCACATCAAATATCAACGTTGCGAACGGTTTCATACGTCCACCACCATCACGATAAGCTTGTGCTGAAGGAATAACCAAAGTAGCTTTTCCACCTTTTTTCATGTTCACTAATGCTTCTTCCATTCCTGGAATTACCTGATGCTGACCCATAGTTAATACTAAAGGTTGACCTGATTTATCCGATGAATCAAAAATCTGTCCATCTGTAAATTTGCCTGTGTATTTCAACGTAACCGTTTGTCCTTCTTTTATGTTATCACCTTTTCCTTTTGTGGTCTCAACATAATAAACTCCAGTAGCAGAAGGAGTTGCTTTTATCTTGTTATCAGCAATGTATTTTGCAATAGCAGCAGGTTCTTCAGCTTGCATTTGCATCATCATTTCCTGTTGCTTTTTTTGTTCGCCTTCAGCAACAGCACGTAACTCCTGAACTTTTTTACGATCATAAATGCTATCTACTTTCACTGTGAATCCAAGATATTTCATGGTGTCATACTTCGGTTCAAATTTGAATTCTTCAGCATAATGAGCTTTCAAAGAATCCAAACGAATGAAGAAGGATGCGCTATCACCAGCATGCAAACGCATAAACATATCTAAAAAATCACCTTTGAATTCTGATTTATCAACGCGCATTGGGTAAGATGCAGCGTGTGTTGCTTCGTTAATATCGAGGAACACAGAATCATTAGCCGTTTTGAATTTAATTTTAACAAAAACAGCTCCACCGGTATCCACCGTTGTAGTTCCACTTCCTTTTGTATGTAGAAGGAAATAGGTTCCGTTTTCAGCTTCTTCATAAGTTGGATAAGGGCTTTTTCCACCACATGAAGCAAAAAGAATTGCCGAAAGTCCGGCGATTGAAAGAAGAAAATTTTTCATTGTTATGATTTGGTTTTAT
Organism: Bacteroidia bacterium; assembly: GCA_038237845.1. GTDB lineage: Bacteria > Bacteroidota > Bacteroidia > Palsa-965 > Palsa-965. Next base: position 55,594 of record JBBRYH010000012.1, on the reverse strand, counting down.
TCTACTGAAACAAGTTCCAGTTGGTAAATAATCGGCGTATGTGGCGGTACAATTCCATTAGAGGAACCATTAACCCCAAAAGCCAGCGGCGAAGGTAGGATTATTTTCGCTTTCCCACCTGCCTTCATATGGGAAAGTGCCTTTAAAATACCTGGAATCATCTGCTCTTCAGCACCCCATTCAAACGCAAAAGGAACGTCTTCGTCTGCATTTCCATCTACTTGTTTTCCATTGGGTAAAAATCCTTTGTACTTCACTTTTACAGTTAATCCACGAGCAGGACCAGGTCCGGAACCGTCCTTTTGTGATAGAAAATACAAGCCGGTGCTATCTGGATTAATTGTTAATTTATTTTGTGTCATGTATCGATGAATCAGTAATTGTTCCCCCATTTCGGGATCATTTGCTTTTTCCCATTTAGTCACTTCATCAGGTGTAAGAATGCGTATGATTTTTACATTCATTTCTACGGTTCCTGTATCGGGCATTCCTGGGAGTGAAAGATCTCCGCCTGGTAGAATAAATGTGGCACTATCCCCTTCTCCTAAAACACTGAAATATCGACTTGCAGAAGATTGCATTAGAAGCGTTCCTGTACCAGTTTCGAATTCCGAATCGTAAAAAACTTTACCACCGAATTTATTCTGCATCCTTACTTCATAAAAATCGTCTGGTCCAGCCTTTTTGCCTGTTTCGCCTGGAATATGAAGTTTATAATAGATTCCTGGTTCGGCCTCTGTATATCCAGGATATTTAGAATCAGTAGTACAACTATGCAAAAGAACTAGTGCGATTACAAAAACTACAATTCCAAGATTTCGCATTCTGTTTAAAAACATTTTAAAAGTCATTTATTCTAAATCTTTCAAACCGAGTAATTCGATTTCATAAATAACACTTGATAAAGGCGGAATTTGTGTCTGATCACCTGTAAGTCCTTGTGCTAAATGAGAGGGAAGGATAAATCTCATTTTATCACCTTCATGCATAAGTTGAATTCCTTCGTGTACTCCCGACTCGACATAATCTTTTCCAATAAGGAAATCTTTTGGGCCATCCTTATCTGAAGAATAACAAATTGTTCCGTCCAAAAGAGAAATTTTATAAACCACTTTAGCAATTTGCCCTTTTTTTGCCAGTGGACCTTTTCCTGTTTTCAATAACATATACCTCAAACCAGTTGGCGTCATTTCCATCTGCCAATCGTGCGCTTTTATATATTGATTGATTTCATCATTCTGTCTTTTCTCATCCCAGGTATTCATCTGCACCGAAAGATCTTTGACTTGTTCTTTTGTGTATTGTTGACGCTTGGGTTTTTCTTTTTCCCCGCATGCAATCATTAAAAATAAAAATACAATCCCGAAAATTGCCTTCATTTTACACGAATATCAATATAGAACGAAGTTCAGGCTTTTTTAAGTTGTGGAAGGCTTGCAGGCAGCATAGATTTGAATTTTTTAACAACTTCGGCTAAGGGAAGTTCAAGCATTCCGCCTGCTGCATTTTTGTGACCACCTCCATTGAATCCTGCTCTTGCAAATAGGTTGACATCAAAATTTCCTTTCGAGCGAAAAGAACATTTCACTTTTCCATCACGTTCAGCAAAAAAAGCAGCAAATACAATACCGCGCATGGTTAGCGCATAATTCACCAAACCTTCGGTGTCGCCTTTTTGATAATTAAAACGGTCATGTTCTTCATCATTCAAAGTAAAAAACGCCGCGTGAAATTCAGGCAGCACTTCCAATTTTTCGCTTAATGCGTATCCTAATAAACGTAAACGATTTTCAGAATTGTCATCATAAATACGATTATGATTCAAAGAATTCTCCGCCCCCGCTTCCATGAGTTTCGAAATCACATGATGCGTTTTTACTGAAGTAGATGGAAAACGGAATGATCCAGTATCCGTCATAATGCCAGTATACAAACAATTAGCAAGATTTTTATCAATGTATTTTGCACCTTTCATCTCCAGAATAAAATCATAAATCAATTCAGCAGTAGAACTTGCTGATACTTTATGCAACATATAGTCTGCAAAATCAGAAGGATTAGGATGATGATCAATTAATACTTTTGGCACCTCCAGTTTTGAAATAATTTCACCCAAAGAATTAATTCGTTTCAATTCATTAAAATCGAGACAGAAAATAATATCTGCCTTTTTGAGTGTGTCTTCAGCTTTCTTTTTGTTTTTGGATGCGTCCACAATTTGTTTTTGGCCATACATCCAATTTAAAAATTCAGGATATTCATTGGGAACAATCACTGTTGCAGCATGACCTGATTTTTTGAGATAATTCCACAAACCAAGAGAAGAACCAATCGCATCGCCGTCGGGCGACCAATGGGTAACAATTGCGATCTTTTTCGCTTTAGAAAGTATTTTTTTGAGTGGGGCGATTCCTTTTGTTTTCACAGTATCTATTGGTCAGTTAGGACAAAGTTAAAGGAAAGGAGCTCGCTTGGTGATTTAGAAAATGAAAAATGCTTACTTTTGCACGCAATTTAATCCGCCCTTCATTGGGTAATACAATAAAACCTATCATGGCAACCAACAGAACTTTTACAATGCTTAAGCCCGACGCAGTTGAAAACAACTATATCGGAGCAATCCTCAATAAGATCAATGAGGCTGGATTCCGCATCGTGGCGATGAAATACACTAAACTTTCTACCGAAATGGCAGGAAAATTTTATGATGTACACAAAGAGCGTCCATTTTATGGAGAGCTTGTTTCATACATGTCTTCCGGACCAATCGTTGCAGTTATTCTTGAGAAAGAAAATGCAGTAGCTTCATTCCGTACACTTATCGGAGCAACAGATCCAACTAAGGCAGATCCGGGAACTATTCGTCAGCTTTATGCAAAATCGATTGCTGCTAACGCAGTTCATGGATCTGATAGCGATGAAAATGCTGCAATTGAAGGAAATTTCTTCTTTGCCGGAACAGAGCGTTTCTAGAATATCAAATAAACATTTATACAAAATCCGTTTTCACATTGATGTGAGGACGGATTTTGAATTTTAAGAAATAGGAAAGTTTAATTTTAAAATAAAATTTAATTAAAAAGAAGTAAGAAAAGAAGGATTAAAAATTAAACTAATTTCCATTCAAAATCAATGCGCCAGAAACAGTCACATCATAAAACGCAACATTTCTGTTTTTACAAATTGTTTTCCATTTCTGTATTTTCTTAGGACTATCCGAGCCATCCGCAATAATCAGTTTAGGTTTACCAAGTGAAATCATCTCATCCAATTTTACATTGGTATTATTTCTTAACAAAATAATTTCCCCTGAAGGTGCATTTACATTCTCAAAATCCTTGTCAATAAGCACAATTTCAGTTCCCAAAGTTTTTATTCTGTTTTGTTTATAATGAACAAAATTAGATTTCACAAAAGCTGAATCCTGAATTGAAATATAATTTTCTGTTTGAATATTTAATGATTTAAGAAAAGGTTCGATATGATAATCTATATCTCCTTTACGTTTGAGTAAAGCAGTATCTGCGAATAACACAACATTCCTTCCTTCAAGCACGCCAATAGCAGTTGAATGATTAATGTTGAAAATTACAATTTTTCGTTCGGCAAGTATTTTTTGATTGTTGCATGCCACAAGTATTAATAGGGCACTGATGACCATCATTCCAAATTGGACAAAGCGCATTTGTTTCTGAATAAAATATAAAAGAAAAAACAAAATGGCCGAATAAAGAATGATAATTTCCATTTGGCTCCATTCGGCTGAATGGATAACTGAAAATGGTAGATGTTCAATTTTTGCAACACATGCATTCAATAATTCTACTAAAAATGAAAATAAAACTGAAATCGGTTTAGCAAGAAGAACAAAAGGTGAAAGGATTAATAATGTCAAACCAGCATACATCACTATTGTAGAAAGTGGAATTACAATAAGATTAGACAAAAGAAAATAGACAGGAAATTGTTTAAAGTAGTAAAGTCCTAAAGGGAAAGTAAAAACCTGTGCAACAATGGTAACGGAAATCAATGTCCAGATATGCGATTGAATTTTGCCTTTCCAAGTACTCGGATCAGGTTCCCAAATACCTTCTAAACGAGGTTGCAGCAATACAATTCCCGCAACCGCGAGGTAGGATAATTGAAAACCAATATCAAAAAGTAGTAACGGATTAAACATTAATAAAATTAATGCTGATGCCGCCAAGGAATTGAGAATATGCGATTGCCTGTTAAATGCTTTTCCAACAATCACAACCGTCAACATGGTTACCGAACGCAAAACAGATGGACATAATCCTGTAAGCGTTGCATAGAACCAAAGAAAAACAAGTTGTATTACAATACTCCATACTTTCAATTTTGTTTTTCGTTGAAGTGGTGCCAATAGCTTAAGTAAAACAATATATACTAATGCAACATGCATTCCTGAAACAGATAAAACATGTAAAGTTCCAGAAGCACTATAGGCTTGCAAAGTACCTGAGTCCAAATGATCGGATGCACCTAACAACAAAGCAGATGAAACGCCAAATGCGGAAGGACTCAATTCATAGGATTGCAGTTTTTCAAGAAAAAAAGTTCTCAATTTTAAGGCAAGGGACTTGAAACAAAAACCATTTCCTGTAGAAATTAATTTCCAATCACCGGTTTTAGCATAGGCTTGTTTGAAAATCGATTGTCTTGCTAACCATTTTTTATAATCGAATTCATTTGGGTTGCTTGGGGCTTCGATTTCAGTCGGCGAGCACGCTATTAAAACTTCATCACCATAATTCAGTTTTTCTGAGGATGCGTCTCGCTTAAAATAGACCAGAATTTTTTCATTTGAGCCAATCCATATCTTCCCTTCTTTTATAGAAATTGCTTCCGCCAAAACCTTTATGCTTTTTTCTTTTACTACAGGAGCATTTACTATTCTTACCAATAAGGCATTCTCAAGATTTGATTTATTAAAGTTATCTTGAACATTCAATTCAAATAAACCAATTCCCGAAAAAAATAAGGCTACTGAAATTACAAAACCTTCCACTCCTTGCCAGCGCAAGGAACGCCTGTGCAATTTATTTAGCAGGATCAACGCAAAACTGCAAAGTGTAATTATGAATAGAATTAAAAAAACTGGAAGAGGTAAGACAAAATAATTTCTAAAAATAATACCTGCAATAAAAGGTATTATTAATCTTACTAATGGAATTTTAGCCAGAAAAATATTCATAGAAAATCAAAAGGCTAAACTACTTTCTATGCTATGAAATATTCGGTAGCAAACGTTTGTAATTGAGAACTAATTTCTTTTGAGTTCTGCAATTATTTTGCCTCGAGATATCTCTCTTCTGTTATTTATTTCTATTATTTCATATAAGCGAATGGTAAAATTATCGCTTGTAAATATGTACGTAACGCCTGTAGTATCATTATAAAAAGAAATTTCATCAGGAAGTGAGGCGGATTCTTCATCTATTGTTGAAATAGAATAACGCTTAAATCCCATGAAATTTTCCACTTCTCCATTTACCTGAAAGAATACTTTCTTTCCCTGCATATTCCATTCTCCAGCAACTAATTCCTTATTAACGAAATAATCTAAAGCAGTAATTTGAATTTCATTTTTTACAATAAAATTCCTGAATTGTCTTTTAAATTTTAATTTTTTTTCTTCGCTATTAACATTAATGGTCAATTCTAAAACAGTATCCTTATTTTCAATTAAATAATTCAAAATATAATCATCTGAAATTGTAGTACGATCTCGAACCAGCTTCATCCCTGTTTTTCCATCTTTCAACTCAAAAAACATCAAATCAAAACGTTCTCCATCATTATAATTCAATTGATTTACTGCATTGAACAATGTGTCGCCTGACAAATTTGAAATATCAAATGCAAATTGTTTCAAATAAATCCCTTTTGCATCGACTGCCATCGGAGAGTGAAGCCGGCCAAAAGTTTCAATATATTCTTCATTGACCCAGGCTCCCTTAATTATGGATAATAAACGTTGTTTTTCTAAAAGTGGCTGATAATTTCCTTGATTCTCATTTGCCTTCAAAACCTTATCTTTTTCAGAAAGATTACAAGAAAAACTTACACTTATAAAAAAGAGAAAGACAAAATGCTTCACGCCTCAAAAATACACTTCAAATCGTCTAAATGGAACAAACTCTTTAAGCATTTAGTTAATTTGTATGCTCCGTTTTTGTAAATTTACATTCCCTACAAATTTTGTCTTTCAAAACCTTTCCCTATGAAAAAAATAATACAAATTTCTTTTGCAGCATTTCTTGTTGGTTCTAATTTGCTTTGCACGCATGCAAAACTTAAAAATTCAGGAGACCCAATGGAGGATGATGCGCGTGAACGTTTAGATTGGGAATATCGACGACTAGCAGGACCTGATGGAACTATTCCTGAACACATGCGTGAAAAGGAATTGGCATTTGCAACAACACTTCCGTCAGACCTTTCTATTCGAGGAAATAGTCTTGAAAGAACTGCTTCTCAATCGATTTGGAATGAACGCGGGCCGTGGAATGTTGGAGGACGAACAAGATCTTTTGGAATTGATAAATTAAATGAGAGTCATTTGATTGCAGGAACTACAAGTGGTGGAATATGGTCCAGTACAGATGCAGGTAATTCCTGGTCGCAAGTAACACCTTTGGCAAATTATCATGGTATTACATGTCTGGCACAAGATACACGAGCGGGACATGAAACAACTTGGTACTCTGGTTCAGGAGAACCTTACGGACAATCTGCATCAGGTGGTAGTGCCTATTTTCTCGGAAATGGAATGTTGAAAAGCACAGATAATGGAGCAACATGGTCTCCTCTCTCAGTTACAGTAAGTAATACGCCGCAAACCTTCGACTCTTATTGGGATATGCAATGGAACATTGCTCTTGATTTGCACGATACAGTTAACAGTGTACTTTACAGTGCAAACCTTGGAGGAGTATATAAAAGTTCAAATGGTGGAACAACATGGTCGGCAGTTAGAGGTGCGGGAAATCCTTACTCCTATTTTACAGATGTTGCTGTTACCAGCGATTCCGGAATTGTCTATACCACATTAAGCTCAGATGGTCCCGTTAAAGGAATTTGGAGAAGTACAAATCAAGGAACAACCTGGTCGCATATCTCAACACCTATGTTTGGTGATTCACTTTGCAATCGTGTTGTTATCGGGATAAATCCATCTGATCAAAGAGAAATTTATTTTCTCGGAAATTCAACTGGATTAGGAATGCCTGATACCAATTTTCTTGGAAATATTGAATACAATACTTTATGGCGCTACACATATCTTGGAGGAGATGGTTCAGGGGCTGGTGGCATGTGGGAAGACCTATCTGTGAATTTGCCGAATTCGGAGCATTATGGAATGTTCGGAGATTTTAATTCTCAAGGTTCTTATGATTTGGTTGTTCGCGTTAAACCAAATGATCCGAATACTGTTTTGATTGGCGGAACAAATATTTATAGAAATACAAATCGATTTAATGACACATCTAGTACATCTTATATTGGTGGATATTTAGAATATTCTGCACTTCCAGTAATCGCAAGTTATCCGAATCATCACCCGGACCAGCATAACATGGCATTTCTTCCATCGAATCCAGATGTAATGTATAGCACGAACGATGGAGGAATTTTTAGATCAAACGACATCACACAGAATTCTGTTGTTTGGACATCACTCAACAATGGGTATCTCACTAGTATGTTTTATACGGTTGCAGTAGATCATGCCACTTCAGGAAATAATATAATCATTGGCGGCGCACAGGACAACGGAAGTTGGTATACAAATAATACAACTTTGACAAGTCCGTGGGTACAACCAAATGGTGGAGATGGATCTTACAGTGCAATTGCTGACAATCAGAGTGCCTTTTATTTCTCGATCCAGAATGGTAAAATGAAACGTGCCATTTTAGACGGAGCAGGGAATGTTACTTCATTTGCCCGAATTGATCCTATCGGTGCAACAGGATATCAATTTATTAATCCATTCGTTTTAGATCCGAATAATAATAACCTCATGTATCTCGCTGCCGGAAAATATTTATGGAGAAACGACAATCTTTCCACAATTCCAATGGTAGGTAATTATGATTCCATATCAACCAACTGGGTACAATGGGCAGATTCTATTCCATTGGTAGGAGATTACGGAATCACAGCAGTTGTTGCATGTAAGACTCCTGCGAACAGAGTTTATATTGGAACAGATCACAAACGAGTTTATAGAATCGATAATGCAAATACCGGTACACCAATTCCGCTTGACCTTTCTCCGAATACTTTTCCTTCTTCAGGTTTTGTAAGTTGCATTGCAGTTGATCCAAATAACGGTGATCATGTTATGGTTGTATTTTCAAACTACTTGGTTTACAGTTTATTTTATTCACCTGATGCAGGAGCAACATGGCAAAAAGTTGCTGGTAATTTGGAACAAACCTCCTCCGGAAGTGGTAATGGTCCATCTTTACGTTGGGCCTCATTTTTACCGGTAAGTGACGGAATGATTTATATGGTTTCAACCAGCATTGGTGTATTTGCAACAGATACCTTGAACGGACTGAATACCGTTTGGGTCAATCAGGCTGCAAGCACGATTGGAAATGAAGTATGTATGATGACAGATGTGCGTGTTTCAGATGGACTCGTTGTCATGGCTACACATGCACATGGCATTTTCTCTGCTAATTTCTTGAGTGTGAATGATATTGTTACAGTTCATGAGCAGTCTACTTCCTTGATGATCCCTACTTCTATTTATCCAAATCCAGCAAATGACGAAGTCAATATCAAATATGACATTCCTCAAAATGCTCAGACAGACATTCTCCTTTTGGATGAAATGGGAAGACTTGTCCATGTGATTAGTAAAGGGAAACAGGCAAAAGGCACTTACACCGAAAATGTGTCTATTTCGGGACTTGCTGCAGGAACCTATTATGTTTCTTTGCATTCCGGTGAGTTTCAAGAAACAAAACCACTCATAATTTCTAGATAATTCAAGGAAATCAGAATCCGAAGACCTGTGATTGTTTAAAAACATTAGCAAGTCTTCGGATTTTTTGTTTCCGAATTTTTGAATCTTTGCAGATGCATATTTCAAATGATGTTCTGAATTGGGTAATCCTTCCACTGCTAATTTTTGTTGCTCGCATGAGTGACGTTACATTAGGAACACTTCGCAACATTTTTATGTCGCGAGGATTTAAGAAGATTGTTCCATTTGTTGGATTCTTCGAAGTTTTGATTTGGTTAATTGCAATGAAACAGGTAATGAATCGTGCTGATAATGTTGTTTGTTATCTAGCCTGGGCAGGAGGATTTTCTATGGGAACTTATGTTGGAATGCGAATTGAAGAGCGATTAGCTTTAGGAATGCAGGTGATTCGGATTATTACAAGCGAAACAAGTGACAAATTAATTACTGCACTAAGAGCTGCTAATCATGGAATGACTGTTGTTGATGCGAATGGAGCAAAAGGTCCTGTAAAAATGATTTTCTCTATTGTTCAAAGAAAGTATTTGAAAGATGTGATAAATATTATTGAAGAGAATCAGCCAAATGCATTTTATTCCATAGAAGATGTCAGAAATGCAAGTCATGGCGTTTTCCAACCAGGGCAAACTAAATTATCCATGGTGCAGGATTTATTTTCGGTTCGAAAAGGAAAATAAATTATTACGTTAAAATTAAAATCAATACGAGTTTAGCCTTATTTCTTTCTAATTAAGAAATGACTTATTAGCTAAATAAAGAAAAATCATTTCTGATTTCCGGAAGGAGGAGGCATTTCGAAGTTTGATTGAACAAGACTCTTTGGGATAAACCATTTATGCTTGTAGTTCGATTCGATTATTATTCTGCCATTTACATCCAAACAAATTCCCGAAGTTGTTTTTTTGACAATCAGTAATCTTCCATTTTCAACAGACTTCAAGACTTTCATTTCAAGGGATATTTTGGAGGAAGAAGTATCTGTTGCATATTCTAAACCTATTTTTATTCCACTTGTATTGTTTTTCAAATCCATAACACATAACATAGAGTCAGCTCGCATACTATCTTCCTGATTTCCTTTTTTCCAATCAGCATAATTTCCTTTTTCGTGGGCCTTTCCTAATTTCTCTGCTTTCTTTGGAGAAATTTTTTGAACAAGTAATGCCATCCAATAGGCATGTCGGAATGCATCTAACTGACCGCCATTTCCATCTGCAAGAATTCCATTTCGCTTTAATGAATCAGTAACTGTACGCGCTTGTTGGGTTGTATTGAACGCCTTCTTAACAACAAATGGATGCGTCATCACCCAATACTTTTCTGGCGACGATAATTTTGAAAAACTTTTTGTTTTGGATTGCGCGTTCAAGTCTCCAGAAAAAAATCCAAAAAACAATAACGCGGTCCACAAATAAATAAGTCGACTTCGGATTATATTTTTCATTCATTACAAAGATAATAGCCTTCCAATTCAAAAGTTATCAATTGATTACCAAGCACTTATCAGATTGGCACACATTTCGCATCAACTTATATAACAACAATAATTACAATCATGAAACCCACACAAGTGAATGGAATTTTCGAAAGAATAAGTAGCAGTATTTTATCTAGTGAATCCTTACTACAACTCGAAACTTCGGAACGACTTTTAGAGTTGTTCCGTCAACAACATACATCACCAGAATTGAATGAAAAACTAAATTCCATTTTTATTAATAAAGCAGAGGCACTGCATTATTTCGAATGGAAACGTTTTCGCGATGGCGACCTGGAGGCTGCTTAATCGTTTTTAATTGGTTGAAAAAAGGTTAGTCTTATGACTGACCTTTTTTCGATTTTAGTCAGGATCTTTATCCGTTGGTATTTCCTGCTTCTTTTTTTGAACTGCAATTAGATTCAAATAGTACAATGATTTTTTAGAATCTGCATGTCGCTGAAAATATCCTGAAAGAAATTGTAATCGGTAAATATCTCCACTGTAAATCGCAGCAGCCTTTTCAAGAGCAGTAACTCCATTTGCGGAATCCTTACTATCAAAATAGACTCGAGACATGCTCACCCAAGGAACTTCTGATAATGGAGAATAAAATGCAGAGAGTCGCAACAAATCCAAAGCAATAGAAGTGTCTTTTTCTCTGGTCATTACCAAACGACTCAACTCCTGATAAGATTGCATATTTGTTGAATCGGTTTGAATAGATTTTCTGAATGCAAATTCTGCTGAATCTCCTTTCGATAGCATGACATAAGTTTTACCTAAATAAAACCAGGCCGGAGAATAATCTGGATTAATTGCAAGTGTTTTCCGATAACAATGAACTGCTTCCTTTGGTAAATCTTGCAAATAATAGGTAGTTCCCATATTTGCCCAAGCTTGAAAATAATTTCCATCCGTTTTTATGGCTTTACGATAATAAGCTCTGGATTGAAAAAATAAATTCTGGGCCTCCCCTGACTTTTGCTGCCTAATTCCTGCATCAGTTGTTTTTTGAGATTCGTATTTAGCTTGTAATGCATCCATAGACAGCAAGGCTGCATGAAACATATATTCACGGATAGAATCACGGGCTGCAATGGAGTCCTTATTTACAGTCTTTTTTTGCCCCATCATTGGAGTTGTAATCAAAAAAAGAATTCCTATTCCTAAATATTTAATAGAAAAATGGCCTATGTATTGGGGAATTTTGATTTTCATATTGCAAAAGTAATACTTCTCGAGTGACAAGTCACACTTTTCGACGTACCTTTGCACCCTTATTTCAAATAGAAAATGATTACAGTATCCAACCTTAATCTTCAGTTCGGCAAACGTGTTTTGTTCGACGAAGTTGATCTGAAATTTACACCTGGCAATTGTTATGGGGTAATCGGTGCAAATGGTGCCGGCAAATCAACATTTATGAAAATTCTTTCAGGCGAAATTGAACCGACAAAAGGATCAGTTCATATTACGCCTGGACAACGGATGTCCGTATTAAGCCAGAATCACTTTGCATTTGATGCTTATCCCGTTTTACAAACCGTTATCATGGGAAATAAAAAGCTTCTAAAAGTGATGCAGGAAAAAGAAGCTATTTATGCAAAAGATCCTTTTACAGATGCCGATGGAATTAAAGCGTCCGAATTGGAAGCAGAATTTGCGGAAATGAATGGTTGGAATGCAGAAAGTGAAGCGGCTGATTTATTAAGTAAGTTGGGCATCTATGAAAATTTGCATGATAAATTGATGAGTGAATTGAATGGAAAAGAAAAGGTGCGTGTACTTTTAGCGCAAGCCTTATTCGGAAATCCTGATATTCTTTTGTTGGATGAACCTACAAACGACTTAGACGTTGAGACAATTACATGGCTGGAAGATTTTTTAGCAGATTATAAAAATATTGTTCTTGTTGTTTCACACGATCGACATTTCCTTGATACAGTCTGTACGCACATCTGCGATATCGATTTCAAAAAGATTTCACTTTATACTGGTAATTATAATTTCTGGTATCAGGCTTCTCAATTAGCTTTGAAACAAAAAGGTGATCAGAATAAAAAATCTGAAGACAAGCGAAAAGAATTAATTGATTTCATTGCACGTTTCTCAGCCAATGCGTCTAAATCGAGACAAGCGACGAGTCGTAAAAAATTATTGGAAAAACTGAATATCGAAGATATGCCTGCGAGCAACAGGAAATATCCAGCGATCATTTTCAAAATGGAGCGTGAGCCTGGCGATCAGATATTGAACGTGGAAAATATTTCCAAATCAGTTGATGGGGTAGAACTTTTTTCAAATATCAGTTTACGTTTGAAGCGAGGCGACAAAATCGGTTTTCTTGCGAAAGATCATGTGGCCTTATCTAAGTTTTTTGATGTACTAGCAGGGGAAGATACGCCAGACACAGGAAAAATAGAATGGGGCCAGACTATTCAATCTGCTTATTTGCCGAATGACAATCACAAATACTTTACGGATAACAATGATAGTTTAGTAGACTGGTTGCGTCAATATTCAAAGGATAAAGACGAAACATTTATTCGAGGTTTCCTTGGTAAAATGCTTTTTTCAGGTGAAGAAACTTTAAAAACGGTAAAGGTTCTATCGGGTGGAGAAAAAGTTCGTTGTATGGTTTCACGGATGATGTTGAATGGTGCTAATGCAATTATTCTCGACGAACCGACAAATCACTTGGATCTTGAATCGATTACAACGATGAACAATTCTATGAAAGAATTTAAAGGAATTGTTTTATTTACTTCTCATGATCATGAGTTAATGCAAACAGTTGCCAATCGTATTGTAGAAATTACACCGAATGGAACGTTAGACAAAATGATGACTTACGATGAATACATTAATGATGCTGAAGTAAAAACTCAGCGTGATGAAATGTATAACACCGGAAGTAAGAAAAAGGTCAAGGTGAAATAGCAATTATTGTATTAATTGTTCAGTTTTTTCATTCAAAAGAACGACTGCTTTTTTGTACCTTTAATAAATAAGCTTTCTCAGGATGAAAAAAATCTACTCGCTTTTTGCTGCATTTCTAATAGTTGGCCATTTATCGGCACAACAAAACAATCCGTCTCATACGCAAGCCCAAAATTCAATCAGCGATACGATTGACATACTACATTACACCGTAAAGCTCAACATCACTGATTTTTCTACTGATACCATTCGTGGTGGAACTACTTTGAAGTTTACTCCGAGAATAAATAATGTTTCTGTTCTTCCACTCGACTTGCTTCATATGCAAATCGATTCGATTGTGGAAAATAATAGCTTTCTTACTTACAGCTACACAGACTCCTTATTAAAAATTAATTTGCCTGCTACCATGAATATCGGTGACACAGCAGACATTGCAATTTGGTATCACGGGAAACCACAATTAGATCCGGGGCCGAGTGTATGGGGCGGATTTTATTTTCAAGGAAATTACGCTTACAATCTGGGCGTAAGTTTTAACGCTGATCCACATTGTTTCGGAAGAGTGTTCCATCCTTGTTTTGACAATTTTGTTGAACGAGCTTCCTATACCTTTATTATCGGGACGAACAATTCGCATACTTCCTATTGCAATGGACTTTTAGGCGCCGATACAACGGATGTTAATGGTATTCGTTGGAGAACATGGAATCTTACGGAGCAAATCCCGTCATACCTTGCTTCTATTTCAACGGCACCTTACACCCAAGTCAACTGGACACATACAGGAATTTATGGCAGTTACCCAATTATTCTTACGGCGTTGCCTTCCGATACAACCAACATGAAAAATTCATTTGTGCATTTGAATAATGCTCTTACATGTTTTGAAACTCGATATGGTCAATATATGTGGCCACGAGTAGGCTATTGTCTAGTACCGTTTAACAGTGGAGCAATGGAACATGCTACAAATATTTCTTACCCACAATTTGCTGCGAATGGATCACTTACTTATGAAGCACAAATTATGGCGCATGAACTTTCGCATCATTGGTTTGGAGATCTGGCAACTTGTAATAATGAAGGAGAGATGTGGTTAAATGAAGGTTGGGCAACTTATTCTCAATATGTTTTTACAGAATGGCAATATGGTCATGCAGCTTACGTAACTGGCATTCGTGCAAATCATGATGAAATGGTTCATTTAGTTCATTTGCGTGAAGGCGGATATCTTTCTTTGGATTCCATTCCGCATCAATATACCTATGGCGACAATGTTTATCCACGAGGCGCAGATGTAGCACATACGTTACGTGGTTATATGGGCGATTCGCTTTTTTGGGTAGGACTTCATTATCATTTTCAAAACAGGCAGTATACGGATGTTACAAGTTCACAATTCCGAGATGATTTAATTGCGGGAACAGGATTAACTTACCTCAATGATTTTTTTAATGACTGGGTTTTCAATGCAGGATGGCCACACATTTCAATTGACTCTTCGGTAAGCGTTCCGAATGCTGGAAATTACGATGTGACATTTTATGTGAAGCAAAAATTAAGAGGTGCACCATCTTATTTCACCAATGTGCCAATGGATTTTACCTTCTATGATGCCAACTGGAATAAAATTACGCAAAGAAAATTTGTTTCGGGATCTAACGGAGTCTTCATGGTTACACTTCCGTTTAATCCTGTCATGATTGCGATGGATATTGATGACAAAATCAGTGATGCATTAACAGCGGAAGATCAGGTTATAAATAGTATCGGAGTTTATAATTTTGCTTCTGCACGTGTTTTACTTACTGTCAATTCAATTGTGGACTCGGCATTTGTTAGAATTGAACATAATTATGCAGCACCAGATCCAATTCAGAATAATGTAAATAATTACAGACTTTCAGTACTTCGTTATTGGACCGTTGATGGAATTCTTCCCTCTACATTTATTTCCAAAGCAAAGTTTTATTACGACGGAAGAACAAGCTCATCAGCTGGACCAGGGCAATGGTTGGACAATGATTTAACTCCAACAAATGGCGACAGTATTATTTTATTGTATCGAAGGAATGCTGCCGATGATTGGCATGAGTATTCTTCTTATGCAAAATTTATTTTCGGAAGTCATCTCACTTCGAAATATGGATATGTTGAAGTGGATACTCTTTTATTAGGTGAATACGCTTTTGCAAATGGAGTTTCTCAGGTATTAATCGGAACAAATGAATTACCCCTCCCTCCTACCGAAATCCTTGCCTATCCAAATCCTGCTGGAAATAATTTAACTATTGAATGGCCAGAAAATAATAATGAATCTGTATTAATTAATATTTATGATTCAGAAGGTAAAGTGGTGCTTTCTCAAAATATGACAGGAGCACAAGCAAAACTTGAAACCGGAAAATGGATGGATGGCATGTATTACGTTGAAGTTATTCGATCTGGAAAATTATTGGGAAGAAAACAAGTGGTGATCATTCATTAATCAATATCTTTAAATCCAATGAGCGAAGAACATCATAAAACCTATACGAATGGTGAAGTATCCATTCTGTGGAAAAAAGAATTATGTCAGCACTCTGCCATTTGTTTTCGTGGAATGCCCGAAGTTTTTGATCCAAGAAAACGACCTTGGATAATGCCAGAAGCTGGAAGTACGGAGGCAATTATTAAACAGGTTTGTGAATGTCCATCTGGAGCTTTATCCATACTGGAGAAAAAATAGTTTACTTTCTAATTACAATCACTTTAGAAGCATATACTTTATTCGGCAAGGATACGAATACTGAATAGAGTTGAGAAGCTTCTCCTTCAAGAGAAATCTGAATCCTGTTTTGAAATACATATTCATCTTTTCTTCGAACTAATTTCCCGCTTTCATCATAAATACTAATCAAAGCATGTTCCTCACCTGCAAGATTAAATTGAATATTAATATTATCCGATTCGCTGAAAATATTTATTGAATTTGCATTTCCATTTTCAAAAACGCCCGTGTTATCAATTACAAATACAGTTTGATTGCTTGTATCTGAACAAATTCCATCTGAAGAAATTAAAGTAATATTCATACTTCCTGCAGTTGAATAGGAATAAATCGGGTTTGGATTGATATTTATTGGAGACCCATCACCAAAATTCCATTCGTAGGAATTAGCACCAAAAGAATAATTTGAAAAACTTACTAGCGATTGCAATACAACAGTATCTGGCGTTGCTGTGAATGCTGAAGTTAGCGTTGAAGATGTCGTAACCATAAAATGTGCTGTATCTAAACAGCCGTTTGCATCCACAATAAATAAATCATAATTACCAGGTGCAATATTTATTAAACTATCTAAATGGGAATTATCAGGCCAGGTAAGTACATACGGTGAAAGTCCTCCAGTAACGACATTAACTATTAATTTACCATCCTGCGTATACGAACAAGTTGCCGGTATCATTGAAGCACCTGTTTGAATTGGGTCAGGGCCATGAACAGTAATGGTATCTGATCTGAAACTGCAATTCCCATCATTACCACTTACCTCAACAATATAATCAGCAGGCAATAATCCGAAAAGGGTATCTGTTCCAGTTACATTATTGTTTGTAGCAATTGTATTTCCAGCGGTATTTTTCCAAACATAATCCCAAGGCCCATTACCGGTTCCTTTTGCAAAAGCTTTTCCATCTGCATTGGTAGCACATGAAGATGAAATATCTCCTGTGGTCAGTGAAGGTCCAAAATGAAAAAGAAATCTAACTGCATTTGTAGTATCCGATATGTAACAAGAATAAATTGCATTTTGCGTTATAGGAGTTAGTGCGCCCGTTAATAAATCTTCTAGAATAATACAAGCACTATGCGGCATATCAGAAATGGAATCGTTACGGAAATAATAATTTCCACTAACACCAACTGTTACATGTAATGGAACGATACGATTTGTTGTTAATGATGAATATGTATTTATGGCAAGGTCAGTAAAAGGGTTTATTTCGCTGGACAAATAGGGCATTGTAGAATCCATACTTGCCAATTTGTAAGCATCATAATTAATATCAAAACTATCTGTTGCAATAGGATCAAAACGTATAATAGATTGATCTCCGCCCATTGATCCTATTAATGTTATTGAAAGCAAATTATTTACATTAGGAATTGTACTATGTAAAAATGCAGCATTAACTGGTGACTTCACGGCTTCTGTAATACTCATAGTTGGATTCGCTGCAACTGCATGTACCCAAAATGCTTGTGATGAAGAAATATATCTTGATCCACCATTCACACCAATTCCCCCTACATAAGTTGCATATTGAGCGTTTGCAGGATTCCAAATTTGCAAAACATTATCTGTACCTGTTCTAGACCATGAAGGAGAATCCCAATCGATAGTTGAGGGATAAGGATTCGAAACCATATTCCAACCATCTTGTGTTGGTCCTGCGGAAACAGTTCGAGTTAAACTAAAAGTTTGATTAAATTTTAATGGAATTCCTTTCACATCTAATGCAACAGGAAGCGGGCCCACATAAACAAAATATCCTTTTTGTGGTACAATTGGATTTGTAATGTTTGTTGGAGGTGAATAGCCATTCTCTTTTACGCCAGCAACTGTTTCGTTGTATGTCGCAATTGAATAAAAACTAAAGCTTGGAAAATCAGACCCAGGAAATCCTGAAGTAATTAAATCTGCATTCCAGTCCTGAAGCGTTGATCCAGAAACAGGAGCGGCAAGTTGTCTCCATTGAGTTGGTCCAGTATAAATCCAACGTTGCTGAATAATATTTCCTGTAATATCTCCACCTGTAATTTGACCAATTCGTCCAGTCGAAGTCGGTGTTGAAAGGAGTACGAAATCATATCCAGTAGTTGTAAAAATTCCTAGATTAAGTGACAGTGTTCCTCTTATATATTCATTGCGTGCAATACTCACTCCGGCAGAATTCTGAATAGTTAGATTTCTGAAAATTGTTTGCGAAACTCCGCCTATTACCTGCGCAACCGTTCCATTACATAAAACGGTACCACTTGTTCCAGTAACAAATGTTCCGGCATTATTCCAATTGCCTATTGTAGAAAGTAAAAAACCAGGAGTTCCAACATCAAATGTTGCTCCGGATAAAATATTTACATTCCTACAATTTATATTAGAACCTAAAGTTTTTATGCCAAGGTTTAAAAAATTAATATTATTGAAATTTTCCGCTCCAGTTGTTTTTGAAATTAATTGAGGTACCAAACCATAAAAAAATGTGGTGTTTGTTCCTGAAGTATAAGTTCCACCCGTATTAGTCCAATTTCTTCCAACCGAAACATTCTGATTGTTGGCATTAAAGATTCCAGATTGGATCTCAACATCATTTATCACAACTAAAGGGCGACTAATTAATAAAGCGATTGCATTAGCACTTGCAACCCTAAAACCACCAACTGGAGAAACTGTGTTAACCTGCATGGTTTGTCCAACTGGTGTTAACGCATCTCCTATTTGCAAAACGCCTCCTGTAACTTGGTTGATGGAACCACCAGAACATAAAAATCCCAAACGTGTTGCTCCTGTTCCGCCATATCTTCTGATGATGATCAATCCTCCGCTCTGAAAAAATTGAGAACCTACTACATCCATCATAAATGGTGCGCTCGTATTTGAAGTTGATCCTATCGTATTTAATATTAATGTTCCACCTGTCATAGTTAAACGACTTAGTGTTGCAATATTCAGTCGATCAAATCTTCCTGCTACGGTAACAGTCCCATTGCTAATCGTAACAAGTCCTCCATTTGAAATCAAATTATTATCTATTGCATTTCCAATATTAAAATTCCCGTTGCTCATTGTGAAAAATCCTGCCACACTAATACTTCCTCCAGTTGAATTAAGCGTTGCACTAGCACTATTGATCCATAAGCGTGCATGAAGAGGAATAGTTGCATTTGTTATGAATGGAGTAATATTTACAGCACCTGAAGTACTTAATTTAAATGTGCCATTTGTCATGGTTAAAAAACCAATAGCTGGAGTAAATGTCGAAGTTGTAACTTCAACAATTCTTTTCGCTTCCGTACCTTTATTTACGTTTATATTATTGTAACGATTTGTTATCCCTGTACCACCTACAACCTGATTGGCATACGGATGTAAAAAAGTTACATTCCAAAAACTATTTAAGTCAGGTTGCAGATCTACAATTCCATTATTAATAATGTTCCCATAAAGATCCAATTGATGTGAAATATTAGATGCAGGATTCGCTTGTAATGTTCCGTTTGAAAATATTGTAATATTTCCTAAGACAGTCATTGTCCTTGCGTTATTATTATTTCCCATTCTCAATACAGACGGAGTTCCTCCTTGACCGATCTGCAAATTGTGGCATGTAGTTGCATTCACATTAATCGTAACCGTATGCCCATTAGCAATAATAACATTGTCATTAGCACCAGGTACGGCATTAACATCCCAAGTACCGGCAGTTCCCCAATTACCAGTAGCAACTGAAGTAAATGTAAGTCCCGATAACGTAGTTTGTGATCCATTTAAAGTAGTACTTAAAGCACCCTCGGTAACTGCAAATACACGCCATAAATAAGTTGTTCCAGAAAACAACCCTGTACTCACATAAGAAGTGGCATTTGCTGCTGTCTGCGTAATAAAATCCCAATTAATATTATCAATTGAATTGTAAATAACATATCCAACTTCATTTGTTGCCCAATTTGGCCAGTTCAATGTCATTTGAGCTGTTTGCACATTAGTAATGGTCAATGCTCCACTAGGATTTAATGGTACCGGTGGAGTAAAAGCAAGTTTTGAATTTGCAGCAGGTAATATTGTAAGGTTATTTTGAATTCCATTAGAAAAAGTAGTTGTGTTTGCCGCCTGTTGACATTTTAATTGAGTTGCATTTGGAGGGTTATTCAAAACTGCTGCATTTATTCCACAGGTATAGGTGAAATTTGCAGTCCCTTGTGTCATCGTTCCGTAGTGGTATTCTATCACACCCGTTGTTTCATACAACTTCACTTGAAAATTTAAACTGGGTGTCGTATTCAGATATACTGCCATGCTTCCCCATTCAATTGTCATGACGCGGTAAGGTGCAACGCCTGAACTTGCTGTACGAATCCATGTTCCTAATGGATCTGTACCACCAAGTGTAGTCATATCATCATAAAAAGGGGCTAGTGCATTTGCTGTTCCATTTGCAGCAGAGAACTGAGAATTAACATAACCATAAGGCCCACCTGTTGGACCTCCATCAGCTATTGAAGAAGAAAAATCAACATACCCATTTGTTGAAACACTTACTTCAATATATCGAACTCCGTTATACCAAAAATCAAAACCAATATCAACAGGGAATGAACGATTATCATCGTCAATAAAAGCACCCGAATTCCTCCAACTTGTAGGTGGTAATCCTACAGGTAGCGTAGAGGAATAGGTTAACCCGGTGGATCTCGTCACTGCATAATTAGCAACAGTCTGCCCGAAAACTGTAGAAAAACTAAAAATAGTTCCGAGAAACAACAGCAGGGGGACTACTGTTAGCTTCTTCATATTAAGGTGAATAGGTATGGGTCCCTATCCATTCGCCAATTTAGCATTTTTTATTGAGATAATTCATCTTTTTCGACGACAAGGGTTAAATTTAGTTTGAATTGAGGGTATTAGCTTACAAAGGAATTCAACGGAAATAAACTCCGATTTTTCACTTATCAATTAGAACCATACACTTGCTAAATACAAGCTACATCAACCTTCTTATCTTCGCTGAATAGTATAGCTTCGTAGTACTAAACCTAAAAACATGTCCAGACGCGTAATCCTCGCAATTGCCGCAATTGTTGTACTCACAATGGTTGCCATTCCTTTCATTTCACATCGCAGTGATTCTGCAATACAAATCACTAAAGTAAATCCAGCTTTCAGTGCTTATGTATCCGCATTTACTTCTGGTACCATTTCAAATGAATCTTTTATCAGAGTTAGTTTGGCCAATGATTATACTGGACCTATTACTTTCGATAAACCTGTTGAAGAAATTTATTTTTCTTTTGACCCAGCAATTGAAGGAAAAACATATTGGCTGGACAACCGCACTTTAGAATTTCGACCTTCAAAAAGATTGGCTTCTGATCAGGTATTCAATGCAGAATTTCAAATTAATAAATTGATAACAGATCTTCCAAGCGAATTGTCAGTTATGAAATTCGGATTCCTTACCATGAAGCAAGGTTTAAGTGTAACCATTGACAAAATGCGAACCACCGATAAAAAAACGATGCGTCAACAACAATTAACAGGCACACTTTTAACAGCAGACGCAGCAGATTCAAAATTAGTTGAACAACTTTTAACTATTAAGCAAGACAATAAAAATTTATCTATTCATTGGGTACACGAGGGAGATAATGTCACACATACTTTCACAGTTGACAGTATTGTCAGAAGAGATAAGGAAGGAATTGTAGAATTGATGTGGGATGGAAAAGCTTTAGGAGTTGACGTCCAAAAGAGCGAAAAAATTACAATTCCTTCATTGAAAGATTTTAAAGTAACAGACGTTCGTGTTTTGCAAGGACAAGAACAATGTATCGTTGTTGAATTTTCAGATCCTATTGCTGAAAAACAAAATCTTGACGGATTGGTTTCACTAAAGGGTGCTGAAGCTGGTTTAAAATTTACTATTGAAGATAACGATATCAAAGTTTATCCAGAAAATACACTGACAGGAACTTACCCAGTAACTGTTTCGCAAGGAATCAAAAATATTTTAGGATTTCCATTGCCGAATACTTTTACACAATCACTTTCCTTCGAAGAACTAAAACCTCAAGTAAAACTTGTAGGCAAGGGAATTATTCTTCCAAATAGCGGAAAAGGACTTTTGTTTCCATTTCAGGCGGTGAGTTTAAAATCCGTCGATGTAAAAATAATTCGCATTTACGAAAACAATATTCCACAGTTTTTACAAGTGAATGCACTAAGTGGAAATCAGGAATTATATCGAGTTGGCAAAGTAGTGGTCAAGAAAAAAATTGACCTCAATGTAAAAAGCCAATCAGATTATGGACGTTGGTGCAATTATTCGCTCGACATGGCAGATTTAATTAAAACAGAACCAGGTGCTATATACAGAGTTTCTATCAGCTTCAAAAAAAACTACGCTGTTTATGCTTGTGACAACGACACCGTAAAGAAAACAAATACAGATGAAGTTGCTGAAAACCAATTTTCCGAGGACGATGATGATTATGGGAATGTTGGGAGTTACGGATATTATGGAGGCGATTATTATGATGAAGGTGATAGTTATTATTACTATGAAGATGGCGATAACGGCGACCCTTGCGAAAACTCCTACTATTATGGAAAATCAGTAAGTAGCAATATTATTGCTTCTGATCTTGGACTATTAGCTAAACGCGGAAATGACGGATCCATGCTTTTTGTTGTTAACGATCTCATCACCACTAATCCTGTGGATGGAGCAGTACTCGAAGTATATGATTTCCAACATCAACTTCTGGCAACAACAAAATCAAGTGTAGATGGATTTGCAAAAATTTCTCTTCCAAAAAAGAAACCATTTCTTCTCGTTGCAAAAAGTGGAACACAAAGAGGATATTTAAAATTAGATGACGGCTCTTCACTTTCAGTTAGTGCATTTGATGTTTCTGGAGCAAGTGTGCAAAAAGGTTTAAAAGGATTTATTTATGGTGAACGCGGCGTTTGGCGTCCAGGCGATACATTGTTCCTCAATTTTATTTTGGAAGACAAACAAAACATGCTTCCTGCTACACATCCAGTAACATTCGAATTAATGAATGCCCGAGGACAATTATTAAGCCGTGTTGTAAAAACGCAATCTCTAAATGGATTTTACAATTTCACAACACCAACAGATCCCGAAGCTCCAACTGGAACATGGACTTGTCGCGTAAAAGTAGGTGGTGCCATTTTCACGAAAGATTTGAAAGTAGAAACGATTATGCCGAATCGTTTGAAAATAAATATGAATTATGGAAATGTGACATCACTTTCCAATAACCCAGATCAAAAAATAAACATCGAATCAAAATGGCTTAATGGCGCTATTGCGAAAAATCTAAAAACGCAAGTAGATGTAAGTTTGTATCAAGCGACAACTACATTTAAAGGTTATGACAATTATATTTTTGATGATGTCGCAACTAATTTTAGTTCAGAAAATAAAACCATTTTTGATGGTCGATTAGATGAAAATGGAAAAGCAGAATTTTCTCCGCAATTAAATGCAACAGATGCACCGGGAATGCTTCGTGCCTCTTTCAATACAAGAGTATTTGAAGAAGGTGGTGCTTTTAGTGTAGATCGTTTTTCTGTCAATTATTCTCCTTATGAAAATTATGTGGGAATACTTGTTCCAAAAGGCGATGGTTGGGGAGGAATGTTGGAGACAGGAAAAGATTGGAATATTCGTGTTGCTTCTGTTGACAAAAACGGAAAAGCTGTTTCAAGAGAAAAAGTTACTGTCAAGGTTTATAAAGTGGATTGGCGTTGGTGGTGGAGTGATGATTATGATAATCTCTCCCGTTATGTGAGCAGCGAATATTATAGTCCAATTCAAGAAGAAACTATTTCTACAAAAAATGGTTTTGGGAAATTTACTTTGAATGTAAAGAATGAAGATTATGGTCGCTATTTAATTCGAGTTACAGATGATGAAAGTGGGCACTCTACTTCTACCCTTGCTTGGATGGATTGGCCCTATTGGGAAGGAACAGGTGCTAATAATATGGACATCGCAAGTCTGTTGCAATTTTCGTCTGATAAAGTAAAATATAATGTTGGAGAAACCATGACACTTACTATTCCTTCACCAGGACAAGGCCGAGCTTTGATTAGTGTTGAAAATGGTTCAAAAATTATCAATGCCTTCTGGGCTTCGAGTGCTGAAAAGGGAAACATTACTTACACCCTTCCAATTACTTCAGAAATGGCTCCGAACATTTATGTTCATGTAACATTGATTCAACCTCATGCGCAAACTATAAACGATGCTCCTATTAGAATGTACGGCGTAATTCCAATTGAAGTTGAGGATCCAACAACGCATTTAAATCCAGTTTTGGTTACTTCACCTGTTTGGAAACCTGAAGAAATAGCAAGTATAAACGTTTCTGAAAAAGATGGAAAACCAATGACCTACACCTTAGCAATTGTAGATGAAGGTTTGTTAGATATCACACATTTTAAAACACCTGATCCGTGGGCCAATTTTTATGCGCGTGAAGCATTAGGTGTAAAAACCTGGGATATGTATGACATGGTCATGGGTGCATATGGAGCAGAAATGGAACATGTACTTGGAATTGGTGGTGATGGAGAAAATGGAAAATCAGGTGGACAAAAAGCAAATCGATTTAAACCAATGGTGAAATTTATAGGACCATTTGAATTGAAAGCTGGCGAACATCAGGTACAGAAATTTATGATGCCGAATTATGTTGGTTCTGTTCGTGTAATGGTAATAACAGGATTAAGCACCGCCTATGGAAGTGCAGAAAAAACGGTGCCTGTAAGAAAACCATTGATGATACTTGGAACATTGCCACGTGTCGTTGGACCAGGCGAGACCGTTGATCTTCCTGTAGATGTTTTTGCTATGGAGAAGAAAGTTAAAAATGTAAGTGTAACGATCACTCCAAATAATTTATTTACTGTTGAAGGCGGTGCTACACAATCAACTTCTTTCAAAGATATTGGCGATAATGTAGTTGTCTTTCATTTGAAAGTTGCTGACGCTGCCGGATTAGGCACTGTAAAAATTGTTGCAACTGGTGGAGGCGAACGTGCAGAATATAACATTGAATTGGATGTTAGAAATCCCAATACCACAATGACTGATGCGTATGAAACGGTACTCGATCCCGGAAAGTCTTGGTCATCTGATTATACACCAATTGGTGTCAACGGCACAAATGTTGGAACCGTAGAAGTAAGTACAGTTCCACCATTAAACATGGGCGAACGATTAAATTATTTAATCATGTATCCGCATGGTTGTGTGGAGCAAACTACTTCTTCTGTTTTCCCTCAACTTTATTTAACTGATTTAATGAAGTTGGATGATAAAAAGAAAGCAAATATAGATGCTAACATTAAAGCAGGAATTTCCCGTTTGAAAAATTTCCAAACTACTTCTGGTGGACTTTCTTATTGGCCAGGAGAAAATTCTGCGAGTGAATGGGGAAGTAATTATGCTGGGCATTTCTTATTGGAAGCAGAAATCAAAGGTTATACATTACCCGCAGAATTAATTGATGGATGGAAGAGATTCCAAAAGGAACAAGCAATTAATTGGACCCCTCGTTATGATCGGTATTATTATTACAACGACGATTTGATTCAGGCCTATCGATTATACACTCTTGCTCTTGCAAAAGCTCCTGAACTTGGTGCGATGAATAGATTGCGAGAAGTAAAATCTTTGAGTGTTTCAGCTAAATGGAGATTAGCAGCAGCTTATCAATTGGCTGGCCAAGGAGAAATTGCAAAACAAATTGTTGCAGGACTAACTACCACTATTCCTACATATACAGAACTTTCTTATAGTTATGGAAATTCTGATCGTGATGAAGCAATGATTTTAGAAACAATGAGTATAATGGGTGGAGTCATGCGAACGAAAGCTGCACCAATTGCAAAATTAGTTTCTGAGACCTTGAATAAAAAGAATTATTGGATGAGCACCCAATCGACTGCCTATAGTTTGATTGCACTTTGTAAATTCTCGGGTGCGGATAAAACTACTGCAGGGATTAATTGTGATTATACGATCAATAAAGTTCCAGGAAGTATTAATGGCAAAGAAGTAGTTTCAACTGTTGATATGAAATTAATGGGAACCAAAGGCGGAAAACTTTCTGTGAAAAATAATGGTAGCAACACTTTATTTGTCCGAATGATTTTGA
The DNA here is from genome assembly GCA_038237845.1 of Bacteroidia bacterium. Classification (GTDB taxonomy): domain Bacteria; phylum Bacteroidota; class Bacteroidia; order Palsa-965; family Palsa-965. The sequence goes on along the minus strand of JBBRYH010000012.1, from coordinate 29,188 downwards.
ATGGAGTTCCAGCAGCAGGAAAAGAAACTGATTCCGAAAGCAATCTTGGAATGACTTGTCAATTCTTAACAATGAGCGGTACTGTTCTCGATCCGACAAAGATTGAACAGGGTACAGATTTCCTTGCGACCATAACTATTTATAATCCGGGTACACGAGGTGATTATAGAGAAATGGCGTTAACAGAAATTTTCCCTTCCGGTTGGGAAATTCGAAATGAACGAATGGAAGAAGGTCCATCTATACTGAAAAATGATGCTTATGATTATCAGGACATCCGTGATGATCGTGTGTATACTTACTTCTACATCGGACCTCAAAAGTCTCGTACTTACACCTTGCAATTAAATGCAACATATTCGGGACATTTCTATTTACCTGCTTTCTATTGCGAAGCAATGTATGATCATTCTATCAATGCAAGAAAAGCAGGTCAATGGGTTGATGTTGTTCCAGAATCGAGACCACTATAAATGAATTGAAATAGAAATCTGAACAAGAGGCAGGGAATAATTCTCTGCCTCTTTTTTTAAAAACAGAAACAAATGAAAATAGTAAACTTTTTGGCAGTCACATTTCTAGTATGTTTTACTATTTTCAGTTGCTCAATGGAAAATGAAAAATCAACAAGTTCAGATTCCACGGTCCCAATAAATCCAACATTGAATACAGATATAAATAATTTAATAATTGATACAAATACTGCATTTCGATTAATTTCTGATTCTATTTATGCCATTCAAATCGGTCCAAAACATTGTCACCTGCTGTTCACACACCAAACTTTTTCTCCAGCTAGTGATGGTGAATTAATGACAACAGTTCGAATAGTTAACACAGAGAATCAAAAGACAATTTTCGATTCTACATTTAATTATAATTCTGTCGGAAGGGTGGAGCAAATAGCGAAAGATGGTTTTATTATTGATTTAACTAATATTTATGGAGGTTCAGGATTTGGTGGAATAATTTTTTACTTAAAAACAGCTACCGAAATTTCTTTACAAGAAGTTTGTCCGATGAATGAATTGACATTCTGGGAAAGCAACATTACGGGAAATAAATTATTGGTTTTGGAAGGAGTTTGGAATATGGGAAGTGCAGATGGTCCCAACTTTGAAGCTCACTTTTCAGAACACAGACAAAACATTTTTATTTATGAGCTCGGACAAGACAAACCAATTAGAAGTGTAATTGGATTAACCAAATTCAAATATGACTTGTCAGAAAATGGAAATACGCTTAAGGAAATGAAAAAGAAAGAAACTAAATTGAATGGCAAAATTTCTTGGGAAGAATTTAATTAATTTTAATTTAAATAAATTTAAAATGGAAACGAAACTTCAGCTTACTCATCCGCAAGGTAAGAAAGCCATCAAAATGGATAAGTCGAAATATGAATTACTTAAAAAAGCACTTTTAAAATATCTGAAAACAAATGGCGATGCTTCACACACTGAAATGTGGAAGTCAATCGAAAAGGATTTCAAAAAGAATAAAATAAAATTTGAAGGTTCACTTCAATGGCATTTGGAATGGGTCAAACTCGATTTGGAGGCAAATAAATTCATCACAAGAGTTCCAGAAAGTTCACCGATAATTTATACAATTAAAAAAGGTCGTTAATTTATTTTAAGAATGGAATATTGATCTATTTTGAACCTCTCTAAAAACCAATCAATAAACGACTAGGAATGGTTTGAATACGCAAATAAATGGGTTCAATTGAACTATTTGCAAACATGCATGAATCTGAAAATTTGCTAATTTGCAGGATGAAAAAATTCACTACAAGCCTTCTCCTAATATTCTCGGTTTGCTCCCTTTTTGCACAGGAAATGAAACAACGTGCAGGAATTATTCCAAGTGATAATTATTTTCAGATTTGCACAAAGGCTGATGCTTATTTCGCTCAGCATCCTGCAGTTCCAACTTTACAAACCAACAACGCTCCTCCATTTGTTGATGATGAATTCATGGAATACCAAAGATGGAAATGGTATTGGCATACTCGCGTAGATGATAATGGAAATTTTCATGATATTTCTGCAGCGAGAATGAATTTGAATTCAAATCAACAAGTAGCAAATGCTAACTGGACAAATATTTCTCAAACTACAGCTGTTGGCGGATACAATGGAATGGGCCGAACAACATGCATTGCATTTGACCCAACAGATCCGAATAAGTTTTATGTAGGTGCGCCTATCGGCGGACTTTGGAAAACAACAAACGGCGGAGGTTCATATACTCCGTTGACGGATGCATTACCCTATGTAAGCGTAGGAAGTTGTTTAGTTGATCCTACAAGTCCAAATACAATTTACATTTCAGTAGGTGATAATTCAGGTTGGTGGTCATACAGTATTGGTGTTTACAAAAGTATTGATGGCGGTGCAACCTGGAATACGACTGGTCTATCTTGGACACTAGTTCAAGGAAATGCTATTGCTAAAATGGTGATGGATCCATTAAATTCTCAAGTAATTTATGCTGCAACCACAGCAGGACTCTATAAAACTACAAATGGCGGAACAAGCTGGAATGTTGTGCAAGTTGGAGATCATTCTGACTTAGCTTTTGAACCCGGCACTTCAAATATTTACACTGCAACAAATGATTATTGGGGTTCGAGCGAAGTGTATCGTTCTATTGATGGTGGTATGACTTGGATTCAACTTTCCACTTTTGCAACACAGTATAATTTCATTCGCATTGCCGTTACTCCCGCTAATCCAGCAAAACTTGCCGTTCAATGCTCCGATGGTAATCGTCCGTTGTATCTTTCTACAACCTACGGTAGTAATCTCGCCTATGTTTCCGATTGTCCTGAAAATGCAATTTTATTTATTTCACCAACAGATGAAAATAAAATGTATGTAGGAGGACTATTTATTGAACAGTCGGTCAACAATGGCGCAACCTGGGACACCTTAACATGGTGGTACAATAATCCTCCTTACCATGAGGTTCACGCGGATCAACATAACGTAGCATCAAATCCAATAAATCCGGACAAACTTTATTTCTCAAATGATGGAGGACTTTATCATTTCACAGAAAGCACCAGCAACTGGGGAAATATTTCTAATGGATTAATTATTACCCAGTTTTATAAAATTGCGGGTTCAACTTATAACCCGATGATGATTATAGGTGGAACACAGGATAACGGTGGAAGAATGAGATTAAATAATGGAACCTGGAAAAGCACCAACGGAGGAGACGCCATGGCAGTTGCGGTAGATCCTACTGATGAAAATACAATTTACACTACCTATTGTAATGGTGTTCTTTATCGTTCTTACGATCAATGGACGAATGATTATTATAATGAAATCAGTGCGAATATTCCTGGCGGAAGACCTAATGGAAATTGGGTTACACCATTTGTAATTGACCCTTCCGATCATTATTCAATTATTGCAGGATATGATGATGTGTGGAGAAGCGCTGATCAGGGAGCGACATGGACAGCTTTAAGTAACAATATTGCAGGTGGTACCACATTGGATTGTATTGCAGTTGCTCCATCAGATCCAAATACAATTTATTGTTCGGCAGCAGGAGTTATTTATAGAACACATGATCTGGGTGTAACATGGACAACATTAAATCCTGGTGGCGGTTCGCGCGTTGTTACTTCGATTGCTATTCATCCAAACAATCCAAATCAACTTTGGATTACACGAGCAGGATATTCCGGATCATTTAAAGTTCAGAAATCAATTAATGGCGGAACCACTTGGACGAATATGTCAGTTGGCCTTCCAAATGTTTCAACGAATTCTTGTATGTATGAAAATGGAAGTGACAATTTAATTTATGTAGCAACGGATGCTGGTGTGTATTATCGCGATACCATCACAAATGTTTGGCAGTCCTATAATACAGGACTTCCAAAAACATCAGCACAGGATCTGCAGATTTATTATCCAACTCGTAAACTTCGCGTTGCCACTTTCGGAAGAGGAATCTGGGAAACAGATCTAGTTAATCCCCTTGGAGTTCAATCAATTCCTACATCAAATAAAACGAGCCTCAACGTTTATCCTAATCCATCAAATGGAATTGTGAATTTGAATTATTCTTCCACTTCAAACCGCCCGATTCAAATTAGAATCTATAATGTATATGGAGAAGAAGTATTGAAAATTGATAATTCTGGAACCATGCAATTACATCAATCAATCGATTTAAGCACATTTCCAAAAGGATTTTATTCGATTTCTATTTTGCAGGATGAACGCACCTTATCACAATCCATAATTCTGAATTAGTAGATTTTTTAGAAACGTGTTATGGATAATTACGAAAATACATTTCAGATTTACAATAAGGTTGCAGAGGCGTATCAGGACAAGTTCATGTATTTGGATTTGTATAATAATTCCTACGATTTATTTTGTCTACTTATTGAAAAACAAAATCCCTCGATTTTAGAAATTGGTTGTGGTCCAGGAAATATTACAAAATATATTCTGGCAAAGCGAAATGATTTTAAAATTCATGGGATTGACATGGCGCCAAACATGATTCGTCATGCTAAAGAAAACAATCCTACTGCTACTTTTAGTTTAATGGATTGTAGGGAAATTCATAATATAAAAGAACAGTTCGATGCTATTTTGTGCGGATTTTGTATTCCTTATCTTACGAAAGAGGATTGTTACAAATTTATAAAAGACAGCTCCAACCTTTTAATCAAAGGCGGAATATTATACTTCAGTTTGATTGAAGATAGTTATGACAAATCAGAATTCTTGACCGGCAGTACTGGAGACAAAATATTTATTTATTATCATGAAATAACTTATTTGCAGGAATACCTAAAGGAAGCAAATTTTGAAATCGAAATGCTACAGCGAATTGATTATGATCAAGCTCCAAAAGCGCCAGCTATTCATTTGATAATTATCGCCAAGAAAAAATAGTTCTTATTTAAATTCCTGCTTCTTCTTGCAGCCCGCTTGAATCCAATTCTTCTTCTGTATTTAATACTTCTGGCGCTAGCTCCACTTCATTGCTTTCCGAATCCTCTTCAACATCTCCCACTACCCTTTGCGCATGTTTAATCAGGGCAATTTTTAATTTTCTCTTGTATTCATCCTGCATCCACTTCACATAACTCTCCGAACTTTTACTCAGGCAACGCGAAAATACTCGAACTCTAAACTCAATTTCTTCTTTTAATAAATGTGCTAAGGCTAACGCGTCATCAATCCCTTCACTGTTTTCAATACACATCTGTACATGTTGTTCGATTGATCGTTCAATGACAACTTTAGGCCGCTCACCACTGTTTTTTGCTTTTGTATATTGAACCTTTACATTAAAATCAACATCCGCCGATTTACCAAACTTCAAACGTAATTCATCGGGCATGATGTATCTGTAACTGTGTTCAATTTCCTCGTCACTTCTTATAGTAGAAAGATAGGATTCAGGAGATCTGAAAATACTTGCCCAGTCCATTGGAGCATCCCACAATCCAAAACGGTTTAAATTATTTCCAAGATCGATTACCGTAAATTCTTTTTTCTCTTTATAAACCCTGGAACCTCTGCCAATCATTTGAAAATAGAGCGTAAGTGATTTTGTTGCCCGATTTAAAATAATACAATCGAGTGATGGTTCATCAAAACCAGTCGTTAAAATACTTACTGAAGTTAAAATTGCATCCGGTTTTTCACGGAACCAAGATAAAATTTCTCTTCTTTCCTTTGCAGTATGGGTATGATCAAGATGCTTAATCGGATATCCAGCTTCACGAAAAGTTGAATAAACATAATGCGAGGTAGCAATTCCATTATTGAAGATCAATGTTTTTTTTCCTATTCCTCTTTCTCTGTAAGCACTCAACAATTTATCCTGCATCAGGAAATTGTTATATAACAATTCAGATGAGCTAACGGTGTAATCTCCGCTACGGCCAACTTTCAAAGACGTTAAACCAACATGATAATGGTAGGTAGTAGCACGCGCTAGATATCCAGTTTCAATTAAAGAAGAAATGGATTCCCCCACAATCAACTCATCATAATTATCGCGCATGCGAATATTAATATTCGAGCTTAATGGAGTTGCAGTTACGCCAAGTACAATTCCTTTTTCATAAAATCCAAACAACTTGACAAATGAATTGTAATGCGCTTCATCCACAATCATCAAACCAATATCATCTAGATCTAAAATTTTATCTCTCAATCTGTTGTTCAATGTTTCAACCATCGCCACAAAACACATGAACTCATTCGGCACTGGCATTTCTTTTACCGCACTATCGATAACTTTGTTTTTTACACCGAAATCATTCAGCATCCGCGAAGTTTGTCCACACAATTCAACACGATGCGTAAGGATCAAAACTTTCTTGCCAGTAGTTAAAATATATCGCTTGGCTATTTCAGAAAAAATAACAGTTTTCCCTCCGCCTGTTGGAAGTTGATAAAGCAGATTATAATTATGATGCGAATGATCAGCAAATCGTTTGAAAATTTCATTGATTGCATTTTCCTGATAGGCATAAAGCTGCTTATCATTTGCATATTCTATGGCTTCGGGAAAATCTGATTCAATCAAAACGGGCGGTATTTAAAAAGAGGGGTAAAGATACAACGTAATTAGGGTGGCACGGTTCAAGACTGGGGTGACAATTTGAAATTAAATTTCGGAATTCGAAAGTATAAGGTTCAGTAATATATTCGCGATTTTCAACCCACCCAATATCACTTGTCACCTTGTATTTGGGAAATTTCCGATTTTACCGAGTATTTTTACCTTTGGAAGCGTAAAACGGCATATTATTTGCCATATTGCATCGTAGAACCCAAACTATGAAACAATCCTACTTTCGGATTTCTCTTATTTTGTTCATTTCATTGCTTTCCTGCAATGTATTTGGACAGGGTTTCGGTTTACCTGCAGGTTTTGAACTGAAGAAATTTCAAGCCAACGAACAACAGGCCATGTTCTTTCTTCAATACGATAGTGCCTGCCAGCGAGTAGTTTCGTTTGATCATCTTCCTGCTAATAAAGATTTCATTGCGTATCCTGATAAAAGAGGCTGGAAAGTAGTTACGGGTACACTTGACTCTTCCGGATTTGTAAACGGAAGTTATTATCAGGTTGATAGTAAAAATCAGGTTACGCTTTCTAAACGTCCATTTGATACGCTACAGGTAAATGCAATGGCCAGAGCACTTCTTAATGCGAATGTGGCTTTGAAAAAACTGAATATCAAAATTTCTTCTTGGAAAAAATTTTCCAAAATAAACTTAGATCTTACAATTACAATCTGGGCATTTCCGGATGAAGATGCGAATGGAAATATTTGGTATGGCCCAGAATGTTCTTGGTATTATTCAAAAGACGGAAGAAATTTTGTTACCAATAAAATTGTAAACAAAGCTCCGATGATGGCCGGAAAAGCAAATAGTACTTTAAACATTTCATGCCCTACAGAAAAAATGCCAACCATAGGAACCATCTGGCTTGCGCATAGATATAAACTTATTTACAACGATGTAAATATCAGTTACAAAACGGGTACAAGTACGCTGCGATATAATGTTGCTGAGAAAACATACGCGTGGGATCACGCAGCGAATTGAGTATTAAATAAAAAACAAAAGTCGAAAGTCTGGATTAATCCGAACTTTCGACTTTTTGCTTTTGACTTTTGAGAGAATTAAAGCAGCCCTTTAATAATCGCCTCTACGCTTACACCTTCAGCTTCGGCTTTGTAATTTCTAACAATACGATGTCGCAAAATTGCAGGAGCTACTGCTCTTACATCTTCAATGTCTGGAGAATATTTTCCACTTACAACAGCATGACATTTTGCACCCAGCACTAAATATTGCGAAGCTCGCGGACCAGCGCCCCAAGAAAGCAAACGATTTACATCTGGAGTTGCTGCAGGTGTATTAGGTCGTGTTTTGGTAGCAAGTTTTACAGCATATTCCAAAACATTATCAGCGACAGGAACGCGGCGTACGAGATCCTGAAGGAAAATAATTTCTTCTGCATCCAATACTTTTTCAAGTTTCACTGAACGATCTGAAGTTGTATTTTTCACAACTTGCAATTCTTCTTCTAAGGAAGGATAATCCAACATCACATTAAACATAAAACGGTCAAGCTGCGCCTCAGGTAAAGGATAGGTTCCTTCCTGCTCAATTGGATTTTGAGTTGCTAATACGAAAAAAGGTTTTGCTAATTCATATCGTTTTCCAGCTGCGGTAACTGTACGTTCCTGCATCGCTTCTAATAATGCCGATTGTGTTTTAGGTGGTGTACGATTGATTTCATCCGCCAAAATAATATTGGAAAACAAAGCTCCTTTAATAAATTTAAATTGTCGCGACTCATCCAGAATTTCTGTACCAATAATATCCGATGGCATTAAATCGGGCGTAAATTGAATTCGATTATAGCTTAAACCTAAAGATTGCGCAATAGTATTTACTAAAAGTGTTTTTGCAAGTCCTGGTACTCCCACAAGAAGACAATGTCCATTACTGAATATGGAAATTAAAACATCTTTTACAACATCATCCTGCCCGACAATTACTTTACCTATTTCACTGCGGAGTTTATTGTATTTCTCGCGGAAAAAATCTACTGCTTCTACGTCTGATTTAAAATTCATGAGCCTGAGTATTGGAATTTAGATGCTGGTATTTGTATTCTGATATTTTATTATTGTTTCGCGAATTCCATCCAAGGATAACTATAATGAAACTTTTGATAAGCGGGGTCCACACGAACATAGGTTGATGCAAGTCGTTTAGCAACCCAATGTTTTAATGCAATATCCTGCTTTTCATATAAAGCCATATCTTGAATTAATTGATAATCATCTTTCAAATTTGCACGATGTGGTTCAGTTCTGGTGCGAAGGAGCAGAATACGATAGCCTTGTTTACCGTCTCTTGTTAGACATGGCATTGGCGCCGACATCGCTCCAACTTTCATTTGATTCACTAACAATGGAAATTGTGGGTCAGGATCTAATTGTCCTAGAAGATCCACATCAATTCTGGTAATGCCTGTTTCCGGATTCATAAAAAGTCCGCAATTGTATTTTGTATCTGCATCCATTGAAAATAAAGCAGCAGCTTTACAAAAGTCCATGGTGTCCTTTCTGATTAGTCCTTGAATTGAATCAAGTTTCGTTTTGCATTTTTTCAAATCTTCAGGAGCCGTAGGGATGGTTTTAAGAATGTGACGAATCGTAACTTCTTCACCTTTTCTTGTGATTAATTGAACAAAGTGAAATCCATAATCCGTTTCAAATACTTCAGATGTTTCACCTTCTTTCAAACTAAAACAAATGGCATCAAACTCAGGAACAAATGTTCCGCGTCGAACATTTTCATATGTCCCACAATTTTCTTTAGAACCCGGATCTTCTGTATAAATATTTACAGCATCGCAGAATTTTAAAGTTCCTTTTAATACACGTTGACGAATTTCTTCCAATGATTGACGCGTATATTCTTTCAATTCCTGATTAACGGGAGGAACAATTACAATTTGTCCTAATTCTACTTCGGCATTGATATAAGGAAGACTATCAGGTACCTGACGATTAAAGTAAGCCAATACTTCAGAAGGAGAAACTGTAATATCTGCTGTAATTTTTTGTTGCATTTTTTGTGCAAGCAATAAGTCTCTTACCTGATCGTGCAATTCAAATTTGAAAGCATCCGTCGTCTTTCCATAAAACGCTTCAAATTCTTTATCGGATTTAAATTGAGTGAGGAAATAACGCATACGACGATCTGTTTCTCCAGTAATTTCTGCTTCGGTAACATCCAAACTATCATGAATTGCCCCACTCACTAATAATTTCTTAAACATTAACTGATCATACACTGCACCCGTTAAACTATCGCTCATTGTAAGTCCGGCAGTTTTAGCTTGCTCATAAGCATTCTGCACTTCCGATTCTTTCACAATTTGATTTCCAACCACACCAATAACTTTGTCAACCACTACTCTACCCGGCTGAGCATTCATTAGCATTGATGCAAAAATTAAAACGGAAACACTCAAAACTTTGTTCAATGAATTCATGATTTTTTATTTACGATATATTTCAATGTCCTTATTTTCCATCGCCTCTTTGTAGAGGGCAGTATGCATTTGTTCAATCATTTCCAGCTTACGTTGATTAAGAATAACATTGCGGATATTTTCTTTTTCAAAAGCCAATGGTGAATGTGAATTTCTGGTCATCACTCCTTTTATACTTACAAAATAAAAACTTGAAGAATCCGCAAGCTCCAGGAATTTATTATTCTGCAAAAACAATTCTTTATTATAGGTTTCAATCGGTATTTCTTTCAATAAATCATCAAACAATAACCAGACATTATCATCCAAAAAATAATTCTGCCCAAACTGTTTGCAATAACTTTCAAGATCAACTCGATCCTGAGGTTTGGGTGACTGTATCAGTGTTCTCAGCTTCGTAATGTTCGGAGCTTTCTTATCCACCTTTACATAAATTACTTTCAAAATATTATCCTTCAGTTCAAAATCATTCGGATGTGCATCGTAATAGGTCTGAATAATTTCGTCTGTCACTACTGTATCTAATTTCTGACGAACCAACTCTTTCTCATAAGCATAAATAATCAACGAGTTCCGATAATCCTGCAATTGCTTTTCTACATCTTTCTGCGCTTTACCCAGATTCGTTTCCGCTTTATGAACAAGCAACCGTTCTTTAACCCAGGAATTGATGAAATTATCCGCGCGTCTTGCACTATCATCTGCTGCAATCCCAACAGGTATTACTTCGCGTAAGTCAGAAGAATACAATTTATATTCAAAAACTCTTGCTACAATTTTTCCTTTGTCAATAACCTTCTCCTCCTCTGCCCGTGGAGTACATGATCCTGCTAAAAAGAGAACCAGCGTACCCCAAAGGAAGACGCTGGCAATCTTAAAACGTTGCCTGTCCGGTGTATGAATTAACCTTCCGGCCATGCAGTGTTATTATTTTACTTGCTTAAGTACTTCCTGATTAATGACGACAGGATATTTTTTCTTCAAACTTTCTACCCACTCTTTTTCAAGTTGACTCTGATAATCTGAAGTAATTACTCCACGCGCTTCCTGCAAAGATTTTGGTGTCGGAGGAATAATCTTTGCTGTTGATACAAAAATAATACGACCATCTTTGGGTTGATCAGCAGATACTCCGGCCATCCAATTTCCATCAACAAGTGCATTTTCTCCTTTGTTCCATACTTTGTGATCAGCAGTAACATTCAATTGAGAATCTTTGTTTAAAGTGGCAAGAATAGTTTTTTCATCTTTTCCAGCCTTTAACATTTTGCGAAGTTTCTTTGAAGTAGCTGCATCTTTACAAGAATAAACAGTTGCATCCGCTCGCTCAGCCCACATGTATTTCGTTTTGTTTGCTTCATAATAATTGCGAAGGCCCGTTGTATCTTTTACTGCTTTCGACCAAACCTTTTTATCCATAAGATCGAACAAAAGAATTCCATCACGATATTCCTGCATCAAATTTTTGAAATCAGAATATTTAATTTCTAATTGAGAATCTTCATAGGCAACACAAGCTTCTTCTACGAAAGTTTTGTAAGCCTCGTCCACAAGGGTTTTTGAATCTGCTTTTGCACGACGGGTCTGATGCATCTCCATGTAAATTGCAAAATCATGTTGTGTGTAATTGGTTGCTCCAATTGTAAACATTACTTTATTTAATCCTTTCAATCGCTCAGAAGACCAATGTCCTTGATAGTAAGTACTGTCAATTCCTTTATAAATCTCAAGTTTAGTAAGAGGATATTCCGTGAATCTATTTTCTGATTTCACTTTTGCAATCAAGGAAGAACGGCCTTGCATCGCACGTTGATCGCGACCAACACGGGTTTTCAAATCATTTTTCATCGATTCAAAACTTGCAATGCCACGTTTGTCAATACGTTTTATGATGTGCCAACCCCAAGCTGTTTTGATGGGTTCAGAAACATCATTATTGTTTGGAAGTGCGAAAGCTGCTTTTTCAAATGCTTGTGGCATTTTGTAAAGTCCAAACCAAGGTAATTGTCCACCATTCGCAGCAGAAGGTTTGTCATCGGAAAACTGTTTTGCAAGTGTAGAAAAATCTTCTCCCGCTTTAACTTTTCCATATATCTCCATAATTTTCGCATAAGCAACTGCAGAATCTCCAGGTGCTTGTCCGTCGGGCGCTTTTACCATGATATGAGCTACGAGAATTTCGCCATAAGCTGGACGACGATCAGTAACTTTTACTACGTGATATCCAAAACGTGTACGAATAGTTCCTGCAACTTTTCCAACTGGAGTTTTGTAGGCCGCAGTTTCGAATGGATAAACCATAGAGAAGGCAGTGAAATAACCAAGGTCGCCACGATTTTGTTTTGCCGACTCATCTTCAGAAACAATAAAGGCAACTTCATCAAATGGTGCTAATTTTCCACGGTACTTACGTTCCAGTTGACGAAGTGGATTAACCATGTTGTAAATTTTCATAGTATCCGATGCCGGAGAAGCTTTTGTTATTTTAAATTTTGTTTTCAGTTTTGCTTCGTAATCGTTGATCATTTTTACGTTTGCTTTCCCTGCTAAAAGACCTTGAACGATTGAAGCTTTTGTCCAAGCAATAATTGTATCAGAAGGCAATGCATTTTCCTCGCAACGAATAAGAATATGTGTTGCACGCACATCTTCTTGCATACGAGTGTAAGCTTCCATGAGCAGACTATCATTTACTTTTCTATCGGTTAGATAAGGTTGAGCCACCTGATGACGATAACCTGAAAGTTCATTTTTAAATGCAGCAGAAGTGTCCAGCTTCATTTCCTCGGCCTCTTTTACTTTCATTTTGAAAGTGGTAAAAAGATCAAGGTAATTATTCAAAGCAGCAGGATCATTTGCTTGATCTTTATTGTTCTTTTTGTAGACATACATAAATTCCGATAAATGAACTTTGGTATCACCAATTGTCATTAGAATCGGATCGTTTGCATTGTCAGAACCTGCAGCTGGAACAGCAGGAGCAGTTTTTACCTGAGCAAATGAAGATACCGCAAGCAACAAAAGGTTGGCGAGTAGCAGATTACTTTTTTTCATACAGTATAGGTATTGCAGTTTTTTTAGAGGAGGTAAAAGTAGCTATTTCCTTTGGTATTAACGGAATACATAACAGATTTTAAGTGTCTATTTTGATTGGCAAATTTTAACAATTAGTGAACTAAATAGGCTATTTTATGAAGCGTAATTTTGAACGGCGCTATATGTTCATAATTGACTGATTTTTCTACCTTTGCGGCTGTAAAACCCATAAAACACACATCTTATGAAAATACGTTTCGCTGCTTTAATCCCAGTATTTTTTGCAATATCCTGCAGCAACGACCCTGCTACATCAGACGGGGCTGATACATTGAAAAAGGACTCCGTTATAGCAACAGTTGAAGCTCCGGTTTCCAATTCTTCACTACCTTCTCCTCTAAGAGTTGCAGCAATGTTCAAGCGTTCTGGACTAAAATACCTTCCTGGACTTACAAATGGAAATGATAAGTCTTCAAATTATTCAACAACTTTTTCAAGGGCTGAAAATATGGGAGTTTATAGTGCTGATATGGCTTACTGTGTATTGAACAAACAAACTAATGAAGGTCAGCAATTATTAAAAACCATAAAGGATATCGGAACCAAAATAAATCTTGGTAAGGTATTTGAACAATCTAGTTTATACGATCGTTTTAATAAGAATATCGACAATGAAGATTCTTTAGGATCAATCATTGCTGATATTCAATATCAAACCGATCAGCAATTGGAGGAAAATGACCAGAACGAATTGTACGGAGTCATTTTTGCAGGAGCTTGGATTGAGTCGATGTACATCGGCGGTCAGGTTTACCGTAAAGACGGCAACGAAAAAATCGTTCAGGCACTTTTGGAACAAATGGCAGTTTCTAAAAACATTGTAGAGGAATTAACCATTTTCCAAGAAAAAGAGCCTTCCATCAAAGCATTGGTAATTGACATGCAAGGAATATCAGATGCAATTAATGCAATGCCTTCAATGAAAAAATTATCTGAAAATCCTGATTTGGAATTTAAAGATGTGAAGCCAACAAAAGAAGAAATTGAATCTGTTATCATCAAAATAGAAGCATTAAGAACGAAAATAGTAAACGGGTAATTCCGAAAAAACTCCAAAACATGAAACGTTCAAATTTATTTTTAATTCCACTATCTGTGATTTTCATTTCACTTACGTGTGCATTTATTCAGGCCGTTGATACATGCGATACAAAAGCATTGAAAGACGCAGCAAAAGAAGCGCTGGATCCATTTAAATATGATTCTGGTAAAGTAACACGTCTTTATTACAAGAAAAAAGAACAATTAAAAGAATTGGAAATTCCTATTTTCGTTGGTGAAAAATATAAAATCGTTTGGAATACTGCAGGAATAACCCGTCCAGTAGTTATTTCTGTATACAGTAAAGACAAGGAATCAAAAAATCGCAAAGAAATGTTTACGACTACTGCTACGCCGGGTGAAAAACTTCATACTTACGAGCCAGTAGGTGCTAAATTTAAATTGTTTGTAGACTATTCTCTTCCTGGAGTAAGCGATTCATTACCTCCATCTGAATGTATGGTGATGATGCTTGGGTACAAATAATATTATTTCTTATTTTAAAAAAAACGTTTCTGAGAAATCAGAGACGTTTTTTTTTGCGCCCAATTTTATTTGTTGAAAACTAAAATTCATTATCAATTAAAATGAATAGGGATATTAACAAAAAGTGAAGGTTAGATACCAACACTACAATCCAGCAATTGCAAGGCTTTCAAGGCAATAATCTACTTCAAAACATCACTTATCAACAGCCTAGAGGTCATTTTTGAAAAGTCCGCTAACAGGTCAATGTAGAAAACTTCGAAAAGGGTTTCGATACTGATTAGCCTTGCACTCTATTTTTGATCGCAACGAAAAAAAATCTATACCCACATATGGCGCAACATGTTTTGGAAATGAATACCGGCTTTCGGATTATTCCTGTGAATGCGGAGCGATTGCTCAATGGCAGCCATGGATTCCCTAATGCGGAATTCGATAAGTGGGTACAATTTAAATTCACGGATATCTCTGAACCACTCGCTCAAGTGTGGACAGGAATTCCATTTCAGTTTATTATTCGACTGGAAGAATTAAATGAGGGTCGGCCTGTAAGGAATTATGCATTGCGTCAATTAGCAGAAGCATTATTAGAACACGAGCCTGGCTTTGATCCCGCAAAGGATTATGTTTATTTGTGCCCGGAAGATTAGAAAGATTGTCTGTTTCAGAAATTAAAATAAAAAAAAGGATTCTCGCTATAGCAGGAATCCTTTTTTATAAGGTCTAAAACAAGTGCCTACTTCTCCAAATGTTTGGACTCACCACCAAGTAATGCATAATCAACAAGGTTTGACCCCATCTTTAACGCTTTCATTCTAGTATCTTGGGAATCGTGATGCACTTCAGGGCTTTCCCATCCGTCGCCTAAGTCACATTCAAAATCGTAAAAACAAACCAATTTCCCCTCCCATAATAAACCAAATCCTTGCGGTGACTTTCCATCGTGTTCATGAATCTTTGGAAGTCCATTCGGAAAATCATATAACTGGTGATAGATCGGATGAGAAAATGGAATTTCTACAAAATCCAATTCAGGAAAAACTTTCTTCATTTGTGGACGAATAAATTTATCGAGTCCATAATTATCAGAGATGTGAAAAAATCCACCACCTATCATATAGTTGCGAAGGTTCTCTGCTTCCTGTGTAGTAAAAACAACATTTCCATGTCCAGTCATATGAACGAAAGGATAATTGAAAATATCCGCACTACCTACTTCAACAACGGCCTGCTCCGGATTAATATTGGAATGTAAATTTTCATTGCAGAATTTCGCGAGATTCGGGAGAGAAGTTTCCAAGTTTGCATACCAATCTCCACCTCCGTTATATTTCAATAAAGCAAGTTGACAACTATATGTTGAACCCGAATAACGAAAAGAAGTGACCACCAGAAAGAATAAAGTGATCGACAAGAGATGTCTAAGTTTCATTGCCCTAAAGTTAGCCAGAGATTTCACTCTTTTTACAGAATTAATCTGAAAAAAAAACTAAAGATTAATTGGCAAAAAAACTGTTCGCATTTCAAACCCTAATTTCCGTGTAAAATCATCGTTAAACACGTAAGAATGCGCTCATTTTAGCTTGTCTTAGAGAATGATTTAAACTATATTTATAAGATCTAAAAACCTATTATGAAAAAAATATTCTTTGCAACTGCACTTTTGCTGGCTACTTTCTTAAATGCAAAAACTTATAAAGGTGAAGCTGCAGCGCTTCAAGTACCAGGAGCAGATAATCTGGTCATCAATGATACACGCGGAACCATTTCCTTTGTGCGTTATCGTTTCGACAAACAGCCTCCAGCGAATGATCTAACTCAATATCTTAAATTATTACTCAAATCAAATTCCGAAACAGGTTTTGAATTAATAAGATCTGAAACTGATCAATTAGGTTGGATTCACTATCGTTTTAATCAGACCTACCATAATATTATTGTCGAAGACGCTGTTTATTATGTGCACACACTCGGCGGAAAAATCATTTCTGCGAATGGTGAGTTTTACACTTTGGAAAATATCAATGCAAGTTCAGGTATTTCTTCCACTCAAGCAGAACAAACCGCAATTGTTGCATTGAACGCAACTGCCTTGATGAAAAACTATCCTTTGACTGCAACCGTAAATGTAATTTTCAAAGATGCATCAGGAATTTATCACAATACATGGAAAGCAGATGCCTGGGCATTGATCCCTCAAAAACGTTTTTTCTACTTTATAGATATTCATTCAGGAAAAGTTTGCGGCGAGAAAAACAGAATGACAGACACCGATGCAAATGGTGTTGCAACTTGTTTTCATAATGGAACACAAAATATTGTTACAGATAGTTTAAGTCCAACAAATTTCCGATTACAAGAATCAGGACGTGGTGGTGGAATAAAAACGCATGCTCCGGGTCCGGTGGATATTACGGATGGAGATAATAACTGGACCTCCACTGCGAATTACGACAACTTTGCAACTGATGCACATTGGGGAGCAGAAATGACTTACGATTTTTATAAAAATTCTTTCAATAGAAATTCAATCGACAATGCAAATCTTTTAATTGACATTCAAGCGCATGATGGTTTATACGTGAATGCATTCTGGAATGGTACCTATGCAGCTTTTGGAGATGGAGATGCAGTTGATTATTTTCCGTTAACTTCTTTAGAAATTGTAGGCCATGAATTGACCCATGGCGTTACCCAATTTTCTGCTGGCTTAGTTTATTCAGGCGAATCAGGAGCTTTGAATGAATCCTTTTCTGATGTATTTGGAAATACAATTCGTTTCATTGAAAATCCATCCGTTGCAACTTGGTTAGTTGGTGATCAGATTTGTATTCCTTCAATGAATGGCACTCCTTTCAGAAGTTTTTCTAATCCGAATTTATATCAATGTGCAGATTGTTACGCAGGACTTTGGTTTAATAATGGAGATATTGTGCATTACGATAGTGGTATTCAGAATTACGAATATTATTTATTAGTAAATGGCGGTTCAGGAATTAATGACATCGGAAATAATTTTGCCGTTACCGGAATCGGTTTTACAGATGCTATTTCTATTATGTATCGCAATCTCACCGTTTACCTTACACCAAATTCTACGTTTGCAGATGCGGCAACTTTTGCTGAACAATCTGCAGTAGATTTATTCGGACAATGTTCTGTTCAACAAATTCAGACTGCTAATTCATGGTACGCAGTTGGTGTTGGTTCTCCATTCAGTGGAATTGTCACAGCTAATTTTATGGTTGTCCCTTCAATTGCGTGTTCGGCTCCTGCAAACATTTCATTTATCAACACAGGATGGAACGGCACGTCATGGCAATGGAATTTCGGTGATGCAACTACCTCAACTGTACAATCGCCAACACATACTTACACTTCTCCTGGAACTTATAATGTTACTCTCATTGCGAATGGAACAGGAAATTGTATTGGTGCTGATACACTAACAATTAATGCTGCAGTAACTGTCAACAATGTGCCAGGTCCCGTTGCAGCTTCTTGCACTCCTGCTACACAAAATTATTGTTGTAACTATGGAATAACACATGTTCAATTCAATACTATCAATTGGACTTCCAATGATGCAATCGACAACTATAGTGATTTCACATGCGCCGATTCTACTTTAATGGTTGCTGGAAATCCATACGCATTCAGTGTAAATACTAATCCAAATGTAAGCGCAGGAAATGATGAACGCATTTCTATATTTATTGATTATAACAATGATGGCGTATTTAATAATACCAACGAACTTGTTTATAATGACCTTGGAAGTGTAAATGGTTTACATAGCGGATTTATCAATACATCTGCTGCTGCGACTTTAAATACACGTTTACGCATCCGTGTCATTTCAGATGCAAATGCAAACATTATTACGAACGGATGTTATTCTCCTATTAAAGGGCAAGTGGAAGATTATATGGTGTATTTTGTTCCGAACAGTTTACCTCCAAACGTAAATTTCACTTCAAACATTACTACTGTTCCTGTTGGAGGAACTGTAAACTTCCAGGATCTTACGTTACATGCACCAACCGGTTGGACATGGACATTCACAGGTGGATTACCAACATCATCAATTATCCAGAATCCACAGAATATCCAATACAATACTGCTGGTATGTATCCAGTAAAATTAAAAGCTGTTAATGCATTCGGAACAGATAGTTTGACAATCGTTCAATATATAATTGTTGTGAATACTGCGAATATCTGTCAGCAGACAACGATGAATTCTTTGAATGGGACTTTGTATGATTCTGGTGGTCCAACTGGAGATTATTTAGATAATGAAAATTGTAATTTTCTGATTAACCCAAATTGTGCAGCAAGTCTTACATTGACTTTCACTTCGTTCAATATTGAAAACAGTTACGATTTCCTCGCAGTTTATGATGGAACAAATGCTTCAGGCCCATTTCTTGGATCGTTTACAGGAAACACATTGCCTCCAACACTAACAGCAAACAGTGGCGCAATGTATATCACTTTCAGTTCTGACTTCTCCGTTACCTATAGTGGATGGGCAGCAACCTGGTCAGGAACTGCAATTGGAAATGCACCAACAAGTATGTTCAGTTACTCACCTGCCTCACCGGTAATGTTGGCACCTGTTCAATTCACAGATGCATCAACAAATAGCCCTACGGCTTGGTTCTGGGATTTCGGTGATCTAACTACTGCTTCTACACAGAATCCTTCACACGCATATGCAGCTATTGGTACTTACACAGTTACGTTGATTGCTACAAATTGCGTTTCGAGTGATACTATTACTCATGTGATTGACATTCTTCCAAGTGGGGTTGAGGAATATAATACAACTTCATTTGATGTGTTTCCCATTCCATTTTCTGAGTCAACAACTTTGGTGCTTGGAAATAATGTAAATCCATCAGCGGTGACCATAGGTATTGTAGATTTATCAGGAAGAATTGTTTCAGAAATAAAACCACAAACTTCCAAGGTGACCATTTACAGAAATGGATTAAGCTCCGGAGTTTATTTTGTGAATCTGTATCATGATGGAACAATTGTTTCAACGAAGAAGATTGTGATTACAGATTAGAATTCTAAAAAGTAAAAACAAGAAACCTTTCCCAATTAGAGAAAGGTTTCTTCGTTTAGACTAATGGAGTTTGAATGCGCTCATTAGTGTTACGGAATAAACAAGCATTTTTTGCGTAATTGAAATAATATGAATTTAAAAACTAACATTTTGGTACGACTTTTGTCTCACAAAGCACGAAAGATTTTTAATCTATGAATGGGAGATAGTCTCTTGATGGATGCAAAATTTAAAAAAAAATAATTAATTCAATATTCTAAACTAACCCCTGTGAATAGAATTTACATAGTTGTATGCATCTGCCTCTTAACCTCCGTTGTAGTGGCGCAAACTCCCTTATTCGATGGGGCAATTATGCTTGATCGATCGGGTGGTACTGCGCATTATATCACCAATTGCACAGCTGATCGAAACGGAATTCTACATGCTTCTGGTCGGTTCTCTGGCATCTGCGATTTCGATCCTGGCGCGGGTACCACAAATTTAAATGCTAATTCAGGTCTACCATGTTATGTCGCTCGATATAATTCCTCCCTACAATTAATTTGGGCAAAATTGTTAATCGGCAATGGCGACAGTACCAACGTTTCTCCCAATAAAGTATTTCCTGATGCTGCGGGTAATACAATTGTTGCGGGCTATCATAGTAACACTTTTGATGCTGACCCAGGTGTAGGAATTCATACGTTGTCTGGATTTCCATTTACAAATTCTGCTTTTATTGTTTCACTCAATCCTTCCGGTAATTATTTATGGTCGGCCCAATTTGGAACGGCATATAATTCCTGTCGCCTTTTTGATATCATGCAATCCGTAAATGGTCATTTATTTTTCTGTGGCGATTTTAATGATAGTATAGATTTTGACCCAGGTCCAGGTGTGCAATTAACTGTTGCAGGTGGAAATACATCTGGTTCATTTCTACTTGAATTAAATCCAAATGGGAGTTTCGTAAAAGTAATTACTTGGAATAGTTAAGATATTTTAACCGCTATTGATACTGATAGTAATGGCAATATTTATTTAGGCGGTTCGTATTTCGGTACTGTTGATTTTGATCCAGGTGTTGGAACTTATCCCTTAGGATCTTCTTTCGCAAATTTAACTGGCATCGTTTTGAGTCTGGACTCTTCTGGCAATTTCAGATGGGCTTCAAATTTCATTGATGCTACAGCCAGTTATACTTGTGTCGTAAAAGACATTGCTTTTGCAAATGGAATTGTAAGTGTGGCCGGGCAATTCAATAATTCGTTGGATATTGATCCAAGTGCAAGTGTAAACAACGTAGTAGCAGCTGGAAACTATGATAACTTCATAGTAGGATTAGCCTCCACAATTGGCAACTTAGCTTGGGGTGGAAGAATTGGCGGACCTCAGGTGGATGATATAAGAAGCATTTGCTCAAATTCAAATGGCGATTTTTGGATAAATGGAATGTCGCAAGGAATTGCAGATTTAGACCCAAATCCAAATAGTGTTTCAATGAATAGTTTTGGAACTAATCCTGTTCCATGGGTAATACGACTAAATAATAATGGCGCATTTCAATGGACCGGTAATCAAGGTGGTCAGTTTCTTAATGGAACTTATGACAATAGTATTACTACTAGTAACGGTGCAATTTACTGGATGGGAAACGTAAGTAATTTTATGGATCTTGATCCAATAGGAAATACTTTTTTCACACTACCTAGCGATTACTATTCCGGATATATCACCAAACTATGTATGCCAGTCCAAACATATTTAGATGCGGCCATATGCCCCGGTGATAGTGTTTTCGTACAAGGCGCTTGGCAAACGCTTCCTGGTTCTTATGTCGATGTATATCAAAGATTAAATGGATGTGATAGCTCTGTATACACTCAAGTATATAATGCTAACCTCAATTTGAATTTAGGAAATGATACTGCCTTTTGTACCGGACAATTATTTCTTAGTCATAACGCTCCAGGATTGGATTTCTTATGGAATACGGGTGCAACAACTTCTTTTCTTTTTGTTGATTCTTCTGGCACCTACTATTTAACCGTTTCTAATCCGCTTGGCAATTGCAGTGTTATTGACACCATACATGTAATATATGGACTTGGAGTTTCTGTTACCTTATCCGACTCTATCATTTGTTTTAATTCAGGAAACTATATTTTACCACAAGGAAATCCAAGTGGAGGAACTTGGTCAGGTCTTGGTGTTACGGGAAATCAATTTAATCCGATGACTGCAGGAATTGGTTATCACTGGTTGAATTATTCTGTTACTGACACAGCAGGTTGTAGCGGATCAGATTCAGTATTTGTGCACGTAGATATTTGTAATGATCAACAAGAATTATTTGGTATCTCAATGATAACGTTGCAACCTAATCCTGTAATTGATTTCATCAATATTAATATACCTCATGAAAGTATCGGTTCATCTTTTATACTGACAGACAATTGTGGCAAAATAGTTCTACAGGGAAATCTTCTGGACGAAAATTCTTCAATTGATTTGACAACTATTGCGCAAGGAATTTATTATTTCCGTTTGGAAAATAACGACACCGAAATTATTAAGGTGATAAAACTTTAATTGCATTAGGCAAACAAATTATAAACCCGAGAAAAGTAGAGGGTCCGCAGTCATCAGAATTACTTAATTTATTTAAAGTAAGAATGTAGCCACTAGCATCTCGAGTTTTTTCCATTCTATAAACCTAAAGTGCAAAAAAACAGGGGAAAAGTTTTACCTAATCCCCTGCTCTATTGGAAATTATTTACCTCTACTTCTTATTAATCCTAAACTCTACACGGCGATTCTTTGCATGTTCGTCTTCTGTGCATTCTACTCCGTCAGCACATTTATTCAGCAACTTCGTTTCACCAAAGCCAACTGCAGTCAAACGTTTTTTATCTATACCGCGCTTCACCAAATAATCTACAGCGGCTTGCGCACGTTTTTGAGAAAGTTTCAAATTATCAGCAGCACTACCACGTGAATCGGTATGTGCGGAAATTTCAATTGTAATGCTCGCATCAAGTGTCATAACTTTTGCAACTTTCTCTAATGTATTTTCTGCACTAGGAAGAATATGATAATCACCATAATCGTAATAAATATTTTCGATAATGGTTACACTGTCTTTCGATGCTTTTGCTTTCATCTGTAAAACCTGCAACCATGGATCGTCGACATAAACAGTTCCTAAAATCACTCGATCCTGTGGAAGAATTCTAAATTCGAATTTTCCTCCCGCAGATAAACGAAGCACTTTTACAATTTTACCGAACTCATCTCTGATAAATATTTTTCCTGACTTTAAAATTCCAGGATCAGAAATATCTGATACGCTAACAACAAAAGCCTGGTCGGCAGGAAGATTTCTAAAATCAAATCCACCATGCGAATCGGTTTGTACAGTTTGAATAACGTTTCCATTTTTATCCAAAATACTAATGTTAGCATTTGCTAAAGGAGTTTTTGCGGTATCAGCACCTACAAGCGATCCTTTCATATCTAATCTAAGATCTGCATCAGTTACTTCCATTGCTTCCAGAGTAACTTTGTCGTCTTTCAAAATACGGAATACAAATTTTCCGTTCGCATCTGGTTTGGTCGACATCAACTCCTTACCGCTTTTATTGGTAATGACAATCTTCGATGACATATCTAGCTTTGGATCTTCTCCATCAGCCAAGGCAACGAGATAGGTTACATCTGGAGGAATGTGCGAAAATGTAAAAGCACCGAATTCATTTGTAGTAGTTGTTTGTACTAAATTTCCTCGCTCGTCTGTAAGATTTACTTTTGAATTCGCTAAAGGTGTTGGTGGCGTTCCATCAGAAATAAGATTTCCGGAAATGGTTAAATATTCATCATCCGAAATTAATTGAGGCGGTTGAGAAGGATCAATGGGAAGATTTTGAAAAGTAAATTTTCCGCCTTTCTCGTCATTCTTAGTTACACGAACTAAATTATTCTGATCATCGGCCATGTAATATTTTTTCTTTGCAGCAATTCCAGGATCATTTTCATCCATTCTCACAATGTAAGATTGATCAGCCTGGAGATTTTCGAATTTGAAATTTCCTTTACTATCTGAAATGGTTGTCTTAATCACTTTACCTGCACTATTCATTAATTCAACCTTGGTATTCGGTAGTATATCAATAGCATTTTTACTTGCTAATAATTTTCCACTGATACGAACAAACTTACTTGTTACGATGAAACTGTAAACATCATCATCCCCTTTTCCACCTGAACGATTCGAGGTAAAAAATCCACGACTACCATTTGCATTAAAAGTAATTCCAAAATCATCCGTTGCTCCATTCAGTGGTGATCCTTCATTTGCAACATTTCCCCATTTCCCATTTTCTTTTGTGGCAGAAAAAATATCAAGTCCACCTAAACCTGCTTGTCCATCTGAAGAGAAAAACAATGTACCATCTTTGCGAATAAACGGAAATACTTCATCACCGACAGAGTTTACATCACTTCCTAAATTTTCCGGTTTTCCCCAACTATCTCCTTCTTTTTTACAAACCCAAATATCTTTTCCTCCACTTCCACCTGGCATATCTGAGCTGAAAAATAAAGTCTGTCCATCAGCAGAAAGTGCGGGATGTGCGCAGGAGTAATCATCGCTGTTGTAAATAAATGCTTTTGGGGAAGACCATGAATTTCCTTTTCGTTCGCTAAAATAAATTTTAGGGCGATTAATAAAATTTTTCGACTTCATTAATAAAATATGATCCACGCGATTAAATGCCATCAGTTTCCCATCTTCCGTTACAGAGACAGGACCATTATGATATTCTTTATTAATGGTACGAGAAAGTTTGGAAGCTTTTCCAAAGCTGATAGAGTCTTCTTTATCGAAAGTTTTTTTAGTGTAATAAATAGAATAATAAGAGCGAGCGGTAACAGTTGAATTTTCTCCATTCAGAATATCTACATCACCACGATCAGAAATAAATAATAAACCCTGATCGAAATAAACGGGAGCCATATCGGATGTTGGCGTATTAATTGTGGAAACATTACTCACGGCATAATTCGCTGTTTGCGTTAGCCATACTTCCATATTATCCAGGGCTTGCACCTGCGCTTTTGCATTTTTATCATTCGGATTTTTCGAGGTAAAAATCTGAAACTGTTTTCTTGCATCTGCTGTTTTCCCATTATTACGTAAAGCAATGCCGTAGTAATAATATACAACTGTATTACAGTTCGGATTTGCTGCAACAGTTTTGCTGTACCATTCCTCTGCTTTAGGATAATTTTTTGTAATCCGATAACAATTCGCCAAATTTTCCATGGCCTGAGGATCATTCTTTGTTTTCAGTCCTCGCTCGTAAGGAGAAATTGCTTTTGCAAACTCTCCTGCATGGAAATATTTATCGCCTCTTTTGATCTGCGCAGCAAGTGGCAGAGCAATCACGAACATCAAAAGCACTAAGAAAAATTTACTAATTTTTTTCATAAAATATCGAACACAAACTACTAGAAGAAACGAGGAGAAAGAACCTGACTTTGGAAAATATTAAAATCGAAACCCAGAACTATTTCATGTGTTCCAGATTGGTAAGAAGCCAAATGATTTAAAGTTCTGTCGTAGGAATATCCCAATTTCAAATGATCTGTTAAATTAAATTGAATCATTCCAACAACACTTTTCTCTGAACGCATAGAAAGTCCAAACCACATAATTTCCTTATACCTAAAATTTAAATTCAAATCGAAATTTCCTGTTGCAGTGCTACTTACACCACGAGCCATAATAGAAGGGCTAAAAATCACATTATCTGT
The DNA here is from genome assembly GCA_038237845.1 of Bacteroidia bacterium. GTDB lineage: Bacteria > Bacteroidota > Bacteroidia > Palsa-965 > Palsa-965. The sequence goes on along the minus strand of JBBRYH010000012.1, from coordinate 3,609 downwards.
AATTTGAAAAGCTCGGCCAATTGTAAAAAATGAATGCGGAGTCATTTTAGCAGAGAAAGTAAGAGAATCCTGAACAACAGTATATACTTCCTGATTCAAATGTGTTATAGAAACTCCAGTGTAGAAATTTTTATTATTAAAATAGATACCAAATTTAAAATCTGGTTTTGTAATGCTAACGGATCCTAATTGATCATAACCATCTGCATTGTCCTTATAAGTAACCATATCCCAATTTACTTTGTAAGACATAATTCCAGCACCTAAACCAAAAGCTAACTTTCCTTTACCGACAGGTAAACGATAGGCGTAATCCAGGTATCCACCAGTTGTTGTTTTCGGTCCGATCTTATCACTTATAACTTCTAAACCTAATCCAACTTTTCCTTTTTTCGTTGGCGTATTTACAGCAAATACCATTGTGGTTGGTGCGCCATTAAAGCCAACCCATTGCTTACGGAATTCAAGCGCACCATTCATCATCCCACGACTACCTGTGTAAGCAGGGTTGATATAAAGGGGATTGAACATGTATTGACTGAATTGCGGATCCTGCTGCGCGAAAAGATCGCTCACTTGAAGTGAAGATGCTACTAACAGAAAGAGAAATAAATATTTTTTCATTTTGATTATTTTATTTTCAATGTGATAATTCAACCCAGTTTGTCATTGTTGCACCATCCACTACGATAACATAGAAATAAGTCCCATCAGTAAGTTTAATGCCAGTTTTATCTGTACCATCCCAAACTACAGATGTATTATCATAATTCACACCTGTCCAAACTTCCGCACCCCAACGATTATAAATAGCAACAGTATTAGGAAGATGCAAATCAATATAATCGATAATCCATATATCATTGTGTCCATCACCATTTGGAGTTAATCCACTATAGGGTTGTAAACCACAAATTCCAGTTCCATCAACAACCGAATAAGATTGTGTTATACTTAAACCATTAGCGTCAATAACGGTGACCGAATAACTTCCAGGTGAAAGGCTATCGATGTGTCCTGTAGAATCATTTGAGTTGCTGGACCAGATATAGGTATAAGGACCAGTTCCACCAACCGGAGTAACAGTTGCGAATGCATCATTAGCTCCTAAACAAGAAGAGTTAGCAAAAACAAGGTTTGCATTCAATGCAATAGAACTGTTTGCAGAAGGTTGTTGAAAACCTTGCGTCAGGATATAATTCCCATTTGCAGAGGTAGGTACCATTGGCTCACCTGTAGAACTTGAAAGTGAATAGCCGCCGTTTGTAGAAAAATTTCCAGTGGAACCTACAAGAACAGGCGTTATTGAACCTACTGTTACTTGGGCAGAAACGGAGTTGCTAAAAAGCACAACCATAAATGGAATGCCTATCAGCAGCTGTATATTTTTTCGTTTTATCATTTGAAAATTTTTATTTTTCAATTTCTTTAATCAGCTTTTGTTACAGTATAAGTAATCATTACTCGTGTAAGGCGCATATTCGAATTTGCTTGAAGGGAATGCCAACGCAAATAATAAGTGTAAATTGAATTATCGACAACAGGACCAGTGATTGAATTTGTAGTACAAGCTTGGATAAGAGTACTGTTAGAACTTGCAGGAATGGGTGCTGTTGCCATAATTATTCCATTTCCATAGGTAGTGGAAGTTGAAGCATCATTTCTCCACAACTGGAATGTTGAAAAATTATAAGTGCCATCATTATCCACAACATAAAAAGTTAAGCCTGTAATTGTTGCTCCATCAGGCAAATTTACGGGCGCCTCCATATAGCCTGAAGTGCCTGCAGTTCCATTTCCAATGTAAACAGCCCCAGCCAACATAGATCTTTGATATGAAATCGGAGCTTCTGATTCAAAATCAGCTGCGGGAACACTATAATAATGAGTTTTTGCAGCAGCATATTTATAATCACTTGTAGAAGGAACCTGAACGCTTCCATTTACTTCCAATTTTTGCGTAGGCGTCATTCCAATACCAACATTTCCTCCCATCATAAGCATGTTTGAATTTGCTTCAAATGGGATTGATAAATACTGTCCAAATGAATTTCCTAAAACATCTCCTACGATAACGCCTGTTCCATCTAATCCAACACCTGGATTTGATCCATATAAAAGGGTATTGTAACCTGGGTCATAGATTCCATGAATACCAACATTTCCATTTGCCCCTAACCAAATTGAATTAACACCATTCATTTGAAATTTGAATTCATTATTTTCTTGATAACTCATGAAGCCTGCGCCCAAACCATTTAATCCAAAAAGAAGTCCGTCTGCTCCGGTTTGTCCGGTTGCGTTATTAGTAAATTGCGCATAAGTTGTATTTGTGCCCCCAAATAATTGAAGTTGATTCTGTGGAGAAACCGTTCCAATACCTAAACTTCCAGTTGCGTTTAAAGTCATTAAATCATTCCCAGAACTATAATTCCTGAAAACCAATTTATCTGGACCAGAAACGTTACCAGCATTTGCTCCAGTAATTGTCCAATCAACAACAGCTGCATCAAAAAACAAAGTTGGCCCGTTCGAAGAGCTTGAACTATTTGTAATTCTGGAACCATGAAGTAATGTACCATCCGTCGCTACATCTAGTTGACCACCTGGATTATTTGTATTTATACCGGTATATCCTGTGGTAGCACTGGTATAAAAAATATTATTGAACGTTCCAACATTCATATAGAAATCGTTGGTCACATTAACACCTAAGTAACCGCGAACGAAACCAGATCGTTCGATTCCGAAACCAGAATTCGCACCGGCAGCAAGACTGTTAACATAAATGGAAGAGTTTGATGCATTTGAACTTTCACCAAGAATTGAAACTCCTGCTCCAGAAACATCTGCAACATGTAAGGTGAAAGATGGCGCTGCCGTTCCAATTCCAATTAAACCATTTGAGGTGATTCTCATTCGTTCAGTAAGTGAAGCAGCTTTTGTAGAGAACATCATATCTGCTCCTGCATTTTCAGCAATACGTCCATACGTTGAAAAAACAGGGCCTGCATTTACATCAACAAAATCCATTCGGCCGATCAAACCAGAAGCTGCAGTATTAGCTCCAACAATTTCAAAAGAAGGAAATGAAGTTGAATAAACATCAGTAGATGAAAGTGTGAGATATTTATTTGCTCCAGCAGTTCTCCCAGGAAAAGTTGTTCCTACTGCAACATTATTTCCATCATGATATAAATTACTTGAAGCAACCCAAGTAGTTCCATTATTATAAATCGTTTGCCCAGTTGTACCTGTAACGCCAAATGTTCCAGTCGCACCAGTTGCTCCTGTTGAACCTGCAGATCCTGCAGCACCCGTTGCGCCAGCAGGACCTGTCAATCCTGTTGATCCTGTTGAACCCGTTACTCCAACTGAACCTGTTGTTCCAACTGCTCCGGTTGGTCCCACTGCACCTGCTAATCCAGTCGCGCCTGTTGTTCCGTTTGCACCTGCAACACCTGTTGCTCCAGCAGCGCCTGTTGGTCCAGCTGAACCTGTTAATCCAGTTGTACCTGTCGTTCCATTTGCACCTGATGGACCTGCAACACCAGTTGCTCCAGCAACTCCTGTTGGTCCAGCTGGGCCAGTTAATCCAGTCGCACCTGT
>JBBRYH010000011.1:0-77333 GCA_038237845.1 Bacteroidia bacterium | reverse complement strand
GTTATTTTCTGCATTGCAACTAACTACACATGCACCGCAACCGATACAAGAGTTCAAATCAATTGCCATTGCCCATTTGTGATTCGGGCGTTCGAAATCATTCCAAAGTGTAACTTTCTCTACGTCCTGTTCACCTTTGTAAGTATGCATTTGAGGACGTGGGTTTCCAGCGCGCTCATCTTTAGCAAATGCAGAAAGCGTTGTTTCACGAAGAATATCTTCGTTACGTCCCATAATTGTACTGTGCGATTGCGTAGTTGCAATTGTATGTTTATCGTCTCCTGAATCAGCAATCTGAACATCATACACGTCATAGGACATTGTTCCTGATGCAGTCATTCCAACTGCAGGGAAAATATTAGAGCCGGTATTGTCAATAATTTCATTGAACCCTTTACGTCCGTATCCAACTGCAATTCCAATAGTTCCTTTTGCTTGTCCAGGTTGGAACCAAACAGGAAGTTTAGTTGTGTAACCATTTGCTGTAATTGAAACTACATCAAGTTGGTCTTCCATTTGATCAAAACGGACAATCATATTTTCAGCATCGTCCACACCGAACAATTTCATTTCTTTTACATCGGAAGGATGCATAGTAATGTAATTATCCCAAGTGATTTTGGTGATAGGATCAGGTAATTCTTGTAACCAAGGATTTTGAGATTGAGCACCATTTCCTAATGAAGTGCTTGCATAAATTGCCAACTCATATTTTCCACCTTTCCAAGAAGAAAGTTGACTTGTCGCTTCAGCCAAAGTAATTGTTCCACCTGTAAATGAAATTACATCGCTTAAAGGAGAAGAAACTGCCATTTCCGGTTCAGCATTCACTGAATCTGAAACAGACTTTTTGGTTTCCGGTTTTTTATTATTAGCAACTTCAGTCGGAGTTGTAGAAGGCCACAATTCAACTACACCATCGCGAACTGTATTATTCCAGAAGGAGGTAAAATCTCCAAAGGAAGTTTGCATGGATGATAAATTGTTCTGCCAATATTTTTGAATGAACGTATGGTAATCGGTATTGTTACCCGCCCACATCAACAAAGTTGATTGTGCATGACGAGTGCTGAACAAAGGACGAATAGCAGGTTGTTGAACACTGAATTGTCCTTTGCGAGGATTGTGGTCATTCCAAGATTCGAGATAATGATGATCAGGACAAATGAAATCACACATTGCCGCTGTTTCATCCAACATTCCTGCAAAAGAAATTCTGCAAGAAAGTTTTTTCATTGCTGCTTCAAAATTCAAAGCCTTTGGTGCAGAATAAACCGGATTTGTATTGTAGAAAATAACGGTATCAATGCTGCTACCCATATCGTCAACAAGCTTTTTCACAGCTGCATCATCACCTTGATGCGTATAATCTGAAATTTCCCAGTTGATTGTATTTCCTAAAGCACCAATTGTTTTGTTGATTTCATTTACGACCATTTGAAGAGCAGCATCATTAGATCCTGCGACAACTAATCCTTTACTACCTGCTCCTTTAAGTGCAGCTGCTGCTTTTTTAACAGCATCAGGCATAACACTTGAAGCGGATCCGCCACCACCAACACCATTCAACAAACCAAGTGCAACTTGAGCAAGCTGAGAAGGTTTCACAGGGAAACGTTCATCTGCATTCGATCCTGTTAAAGAAAGATTAGCCTCAAACTGAAAGTGTTTGGACATTGTCTTTTTATCCTTGCTCACTTTACGGGTCATGCTGTATTGTTTCGCATGTTCCATTGGAGAGAGCCAGTTTGCTAAAAAGTCGGCACCTAAACTTACAATCACTTCTGCTTTATCAAAACGATAAGTAGGAATCATAGCTTTCCCGAAAGAAGAAAGATTTGCTTTTATCATTCCAGCATAGGACACTGAATCGTAAGTAACGTGGCGAACGTTTTTGTATTTATAAGCAAATTCAGCAATTGCTGCTTTTGTTGAAGGAGAAATAATGGTAGAGGAAACAATTGCTATTCCTTTTGATTGAGAAAGTTTAGATCCAATTGCAGAATCAATTTCATTCCATGATTTATCAGACCAAGCAGCACCGCTTTTCATTTTTGGTCCTTTCAATCTCGAAGAATCATATAAAGAAAGAACTGAAGCCTGAACACGAGCACTCAAAGCGCCCATTGTAACTTTTGAAAGTTTATTTCCTTCTAATTTAATAGGTCGACCTTCTCTTGTCTTTACAAGTATGCTAGCATAATCATGTCCATCAAAGAAAGAAGAAGCATACCAGTTTGCGACACCAGGAGTAATTTCGTCAGGGCGATTTACATAAGGAATAGCTTTCATTACTGGAGTCTCGCAAGCAGCAAGCGTTGCCGCTACAGTTGAGAATCCAAGAAATTTCAAAAAGTCGCGGCGATTAGAAGAAGATGTTTCCATCGCAGCTTTGTTTCCGATAAATTCCTCAACAGGAATATATTCAGCGAATTCAGCCTGATGCTTTTCCGCGAATTTAGTTTCGTCGGTTAGCTGGTTGAGTCCTTTCCAATATTTTTTATCGTTCGCCATATTATTTGTTCGGTCTACGGTGATTTTTAAAGTCTGTAACTTTTTGAAAGATTAATAATGACAACGACCACATTCGATTCCACCTGCCATTGCAACAGTGATCGGTTGATCTTTATATTTCTCCTTCATCTTTTCGTGCAATGCTGTATAATATCCGTTGCCTTCCATTTTTACCGGAGTTGTGCGATGACATTCTATGCACCATCCCATAGTAAGCGGACGTTGTTGTTCAATAGTCCCCATTTTCTTTACATCACCGTGACATTGTTCGCACTCTACTTGTCCAACAACTACGTGTTGTTGATGTGAGAAGAATACGTGATCAGGTAAAGCGTGAACTTTATTCCAAACTACTGGATGTTGAGGCAAATTGTATTCTCTTTTCTCTGTATTCCATCCCGTTGCAAAATAAATCTTTGCAATTTCAGCTTTTGATTCTTCAGTTCCTGCCTGATTTTGTTCAATTACTTTATGGCAATTCATACAAACCATCACAGGAGGAATACCTGCTGTTTTTGATTTCTGAACGCCACTATGACAATACTGACATTGAATGGCATTATCGCCTGCATGAATTTTATGAGAGAAATTAATTGGCTGAGATGGGTGATAACCTACCCATTCGTTTGGATGAACCTCTTCAGCATAAACACCAATACCTTTTAATGCGTACCAACCTTTAACGACAAAACAACAAAATATAAAAATACCGATTGCAGCCATTTTTGTTTTGTGGTGTGCCATCCAATGACGAGAAGCTTCAAGGAAAGGCATGCCAGGTTGCTCAGGTAAACCTTCTTTTTCAAGTGCTGCGTTACGCAGATTAATTTTTGTGTAACGAAGAATTGCGATTAGAACTATTAGAAGAATCAATAAGATGATAATCAGAAAAACAGGACTTGAATCATCTGCTACTTTTGTATCAGTTGCTCCTGGAGTAACTGCAACTACTTTTGGTTCTTTCGGACCAGGGTTTGCATAATCCAGAATCAAATCGATTTGAGCGTCAGTAAGCTGATTGCCAAAAACAGTCATTGCTGCTTTATTATTCTCAACATATATTTTTTGCGCGTATCCATCTCCTGAAGCTAAAACTGCAGAAGAGTTGTGTACCCATGCATGTGCCCACTCTCTGCTAGGAATACGGCCATCTACATCTTTTAATCCTGGACCGGTGGATTTTTTGCTGGATGCATTGTGACAACTTCCACATTTTGAATTAAACAACTGCTCACCGGTTTGTGCCGATAAGGAAGTCATGCTAAAGAAAATAGAAATTGTCAGAGTGAATACAACGACTATGCGGGTGCTTAATACGTTTTGCCAGAGGCGGATCATATAGCGTGTTTTGGCGTTGGCGTTAAAAATGAGACCTTATAATGCAAGGCGTCGCAAATTTAGAAGAAACACCATTCCGAGATTCCCGATGTAAAGAAAAAAAATCCACCAATTTTAATTTATATTGATTCTAAATAATTGTTAAGATTTGAAACCTTCCCAGTTTCATGAAATCGTGTCTGATTTCTTCCATATTTGCTAATTTACCAATGAGCAATTTTCAAAAATCCTTTTATAATTTAGGTTAAGTAGGAGAATTCTGGCGACCAATCATCAAATGACAACTACAAATCTCAAAATGGCGCTTTCATTTTAAAAAATGGCAAGGATTTTGGTTACTTTTGGTCAATGAATCGCGTTTTTTTGTTGTTTTTACTAGTTTTTGCCCTAAATAACTATGTTTTCGGACAAACTGCGTCAGATTCTTTGCAAAAAGGAGTTACAGCAGATCCACGTTTACAAACCTTGCTTAGCAAGCATGAAGAAATAAATACTCACGGTAAGGAAAAGGGCTATCGGGTTCAAATTTATTTTGGTGGAGATAAAACCAAGGCAAACGAGTTTAAGGCACGTTTTCTTGGAAGATATTCAAGTGAAGTAATAGCTTATGAGGTTTATGATGTGCCGAATTTCAAAATCAGAGTAGGAGATTTTCGAACAAAAATGGACGCTTATCGTTTTTTAAAGAAAATCAAATCGGAATTTCCTTCGGCGTTTATTGTAGAAAGTGAAATTGAATATCCAAAGTAGAATCTGGTAATCTGGTAATCTGGTAATCTGGTAATCTGGTAATCTGGTAATCTGGTAATCTGGTAATCTGGTAAAAAAATAAATAGAAAAGGCGAAATGAAATTCATTTCGCCTTTTCTATTTGACATTTGTTTTTTTTATTCTGTTAGATCAAAACTTTCTAAAAATTTTGTCGTGTAATTTCCCAAAATAAAATTTGGATCCTTCATCAAGCGAAGATGAAACGGAATAGTAGTTTTTACACCTTCTACTACAAATTCACTTAGTGCACGGTGCATTTTTGCAATTGCCTCTTCTCTTGTTTGCGCCATTGTGATCAATTTCGCAATCATTGAATCATAATTAGGAGGAATAGTGTAGCCTGCGTAAATGTGCGAATCTACGCGAACGCCATGTCCGCCAGGTGTATGCAATACAGTAATTTTACCAGGAGAAGGTCTGAAATTATTAAAAGGATCTTCTGCATTAATCCGGCATTCGATCGCGTGCAATTGCGGGTAATAATTTTTTCCAGAAATAGGAACACCTGAAGCAATAAGAATTTGTTCACGAATCAAATCGTAATCAATTACTTCTTCTGTAATAGGATGCTCGACCTGAATACGTGTATTCATTTCCATGAAATAGAAATTACGGTGCTTGTCAACCAAAAACTCTACAGTGCCCACACCTTCATAATTCACAGCTGACCCAGCTTTGATTGCAGCTTCTCCCATTTTATCACGCAATTCTGCAGTCATAAAAGGAGAAGGAGTTTCTTCAGCTAATTTTTGGTGACGACGTTGAATAGAGCAATCACGTTCACTTAAGTGACATACTTTTCCGTATTGATCCCCTGCAATTTGAATTTCAATGTGACGTGGTTCTTCAATATATTTTTCCATGTACATCGCACCGTTACCGAAAGAAGCTTCTGCTTCTTTAACAGCTTGTTCGAATTGCTGTTCTAATTCTTCTTCTTTCCAGATGATTCGCATTCCTTTTCCGCCACCACCTGCAGTTGCTTTGATAATGACAGGATATCCAACTTCTAATGCAATAAGTTTTGCTGATTCGGCATCAGTTAATAATCCTGCTGAACCCGGAACACAAGGAACACCTGCACGAAGCATGGTATCTTTTGCGTTTGACTTATCTCCCATTTGTTCAATTTGTTCAGGAGTAGCGCCAATAAACTTTATTCCGTGTTCGCTACAAATACGAGAGAATTTTGCGTTTTCACTTAGGAATCCATAGCCAGGATGAATACCATCTGCATTTGTAATTTCTGCAGCCGCAATAATGCTAGGAATATTCAAATAGGATTCTTTGCTGGGAGGTGGTCCGATACAAACCGCTTCATCTGCAAATTTTACGTGAAGTGAATCTTTGTCCGCAGTCGAATAAACAGCAACAGTCTTGATTCCCATTTCACGGCAAGTACGAATGATTCGAAGTGCAATTTCTCCACGATTCGCTACAAGTATTTTCTTGAACATTTTTTCTTTGGCCATAATGGTGTAGTTATTAGTTTGGAGTTTTTAGTTCTGAGAAAAATCTCTGCGAACTAATCGCTACGAATTCAAAACTATTTTTTAAGCTGGTTCTACTAAAAACAATGGTTGATCATATTCAACAGGTGTGGCGTCATCAACCAGAATTTTTACAATTCGTCCGCTGATTTCACTTTCGATTTCGTTGAATAATTTCATTGCTTCAATGATACAAAGCACTTTTCCTGCCTTGATTTCATCACCTACGTTTGCAAAGATTGGTTTATCAGGACCAGACGCACGGTAAAAAGTTCCGATCATAGGAGATTTTATAGTTACCAATTTTGAATCTTCGGCAACAGCATTTTCCTTTTTTGCTTCTGTTTTATTTTCTTGTTGTGCAGGATTACTGAAATTTTGAGCAACCGGTTGAACCATCGATTGCATAATAGGAACAGAAGTTTGCATTACTGAACCTTCAGTTTTTGTACCTCTACTATTAGTAGTGATTTTGATTTTTACATCTTTGGTTTCTAATGCAACCTCGCTTACTCCTGATTTAGCAACAAATTTGATCAGGTCCTGGATTTCGTTCAGTTTCATTTTGTGCGTTTTAAGTTTAAAAAATGCGAGTTAAAGATAGCTTTTCCTGTTTATGAATAATTTATGAGTTATAAGCCCATTTAAGATAAATAGCACCCCAGGTAAACCCTCCGCCAAAAGCAGAAAGGATGAGTGTATCTCCTTTTTTCAATTGTTTTTCATAATCCCACAACAACAAAGGAAGTGTTCCGGCTGTTGTGTTGCCGTAACGTTCGATATTCATCATTACTTTTTCAGGATTGAGTCCCATTCTATTTGCAGTTGCGTCAACAATTCGTTTGTTGGCCTGATGCGGAACAAGCCAATTGACTTGCTCTGCTGTCAAATTATTTTTTTCCATTATGCTTGCAGAAACTTCAGCCATATTTACAACTGCATGTTTAAAAACTGCTTGACCTTCTTGATGTGCAAAGTGCATTTTTAAATCAACTGTTTCATGCGAAGCCGGATTGACGGAACCTCCTGCTTTCATATTTAGATATTGTCCACCTGCTCCATCCGTATGCAATATAAAATCCATAATTCCCAAATCATCCTCATTTGGCTCGAGTAATACTGCTCCACCACCATCTCCGAAAATTACACAAGTTGCACGGTCTTCATAATTTACAATGGATGACATTTTATCTGCCCCAACCACAATTACCTTTTTATACCTTCCCGATTCAATAAACTGTGAAGCGGTGGCAATTGAAAAAAGAAATCCTGAACAGGCTGCAGTTAAATCAAAACCCCAAGCATTCTTCATTCCCAATTTACTGCAAATAATATTTGAAGTGGAGGGAAACATATAGTCAGGAGTAACTGTTCCAACAATTAGTAAATCAATTTCGAGTGGATCAATTCCTGTCTTATCAAGAATTTGTTTAACCGCATTAATTCCAATTTCAGAAGTGCCACGGTCTTTTCCTACCATGATTCGTCGCTCTTTGATACCGGTTCTTGAAGTTATCCATTCATCGGTGGTATCAACCATTTTTTCCAATTCAGCATTTGATAATATTGTATCAGGAAGCCATCCTCCTACTGCTGTAATTGCTGCCCTGACTTTTTTCATAAGACTAAAATGCTTGTTTGATTTTTTCAGGTAGGTCTACTTTCGCTACATTGAGTGAAAGCAGTATCATATTTTTTATTGCAAGTGGAGTTGAAATTCCATGTCCGATAACAACACTTCCGTTGACACCGAGAATTGGAGTTCCTCCATAAAATTCATAATTGAATCGGTTAAAGTACTCATCATTTATTCCACGGCTTTTAATTTTCGAATAAAATGATTCAGCAAATTTCAACACTACATTTCCAGTAAATCCTTCACAGACAATAATATCAGCTTCGTCGCTGAAAATGTGTCTCCCTTCTACATTTCCTATGAAATTAAAATCTTTAGAATCTTTCATCAATCCATAAGCTGATTGCGCTACTAGATTTCCTTTTTCTGGTTCTTCACCAATATTGAGAAGTCCAATTTTAGGAGATTCCATTCCGAAAACATGCTGTGCATATAATTTTCCTAGAATTGCAAATTGATATAAAACATCTGGCTTACAATCAGCATTTGTTCCAACATCAAGGAGTAAATTAAACCCGCCCGATTCTTTTGGAAAAGCAGTTGTGATGCAAGGGCGGATAACGCCAGGGATTGACTTGATAGTATACATTGAACCCACCAACATTGCTCCTGAATTACCGCAACTTGAAAATGCATCAAGCTTCCCCTCTTTCATGAGTCGGAAGCCAGTTGCTATTGTAGAATTTGGTTTTGCGGAGAAAGCTTTGACAGGATGTTCACCCATTCCGATTACATCGGTTGCATGTACAATTTCAAAAGCATTTGGATCAAGTCCTTTTTCATTGAGTCCTGAACGAATTTGTTCTTGATCCCCAATGAGAACGAGTTGTACGTCAGAAGGAACTTCAGCAAGAGCGAGACACGCGCCTTCCAGCGGAGCCCCGGGTGCAAAATCACCTCCCAGGATATCGATCCCGATTTTCATTTAATGGTGAGGGCTGATTAGTCCTTCTTTTCCATCACAACTTTGCCCTTGTAATAAAGAGCTCCATCGTGCCAGTAAGCGCGGTGCCACAGGTGAGCTTCACCAGTTACAGAACAAACAGCAACATTAGGTGCTTCTGCTTTATAATGAGTGCGGCGTTTATCGCGGCGGCTCTTGGAGTGACGGTGTTTTGGATTTGGCATTTTATTTTGTTGTTAAAGTGTTCAATTGTCAAATTTGAGATTCTTTAATAAATCCCATCTTGGGTCGGATTCTTTATTTTCTTCTTCTGAATCACTGCCGGCCCGCAGTTCTTCCAATTTTTTAATCATTTCAGGATCGCATTGATTTGATCCTTCTGGTTTCCCTCCGCAAACTCTGCGAGAAGGAGCAAGTAATGAAATGTATTCGTATAAGTATTGAGAAAGATCCAATGAATGAACACTTTCCGGTAATGTAATTAGATCGTCTTCATCTTCAAAACTATCAGCGTTGAGGTGAACTACTAAAACTTTATCACCTTCAATCGGTTGACTGTAATCATTTCCACAACGATCACAAATCAATTCAACTTCGCCTTTCATTTTTATAGTAAGAGTCATTATGTGAAAACTCTTGACAAGGCTAACATTAACTTGTACGGTCCCTTTTTTAATTTCTGAAAAGGGTAATGCTTCAAAGAACTTATTTGTTACTAAAAAACTGAAATCGTGGCTTCCATCATTCAAACTCGAAAAAGGGATACTAAACGCTTTCATTCCTCCCATGGTAACGTGTTTTTGGAAAGGTGGCAAAACTACACAAATTAACAGGATATGAACAAAAAACAGGGCTGAATTTTGTGTGTTTTTGAAGGAAAAAGGTTAAAAAGCAGAGAATTTACGATGAAATGGCTGTTTTTGCCATTAAAATCATGCCCATAGACCTAAAATTTTAGTTGGGAACACAATTATGAGGGATTTTTAACTAGCGGTTTTGCCAAAACCAACGATAATTCTAAGTCCGAAAAATCGTGGTGTAAAGCTTCCTTTAATAGTAGCATTTGGATAATATAAAGCTTTGTCAAATGCTCCAGCATAATTCATTTTGCCAAAAGTAAAGGTGGCATAAGGCTCTACAAAAAACATGATATTATCGCTTACTGCTCCATGAATGGAAACATAGGGAGCAATAGTTCCAACATAAGATCTAACATCTTCAGACTTAAAAAGCCAATTTGGGACCTTGTCAGATTTGATTTTCTCATGTTGGAAATTTGAAAGAATTCCGACCAAATCAGCTCCAATTGAAACGTTTTTACCACTGGAAAAACCAATTCGAGCACTTGCACCAAGCATGTGGTGACGAACATATAAGTTAGAAATGATTTCCTGTCCATTTACTGTATCACGGACTTGATTATAATTTTCCTTAGAATTCCCTAAAAAAAATGAGCGCCAAATTCCGCGTATCCCACCTTTGAAATAAAACTTAAGCCGTAGCCAAAATTCGAACGCAGATTTCCTGGATCGCCCACACTACCATGAACCGCCATCGTGTCCATATCCGTATTGTAATCGTCGTAATCTACTAATTGAGTAAAAATGTTGATTCCAAAAACGGAGAATTTTTCCTGTTGTGCAACCATTCTGTTTGTTCCTAGAAACAGAATAATCAATGCTAAAATTATTTTTTTCATAAAATAGTTAGACTTAACCAAAACACAGATTTCTACCGTTCTCTTCCTTCTCGTTGTCTTGGTGCAGCTTTTAATGGATTTGCAGATATCTCTGTCCAATTATTTCTTGTTCTAAAAATATCAATCGACATATATAAGGCTTCTCGAAAAGAAGATTCATTCGCTACATTTTTTCCTGCAATATCATAGGCAGTTCCATGATCAGGTGAAGTGCGGACGAATTTTAATCCAGCTGTAAAATTTACCCCTCCCGAAAAAGAAAGTGCTTTAAATGGGGCCAAGCCTTGATCATGATACATTGCTAACACACCATCGTAATTTTTGTATGCTTCCGATCCGAAAAATCCATCTGCGGGGAATGGGCCGAATCCCATAATTCCTTCTGCTTTTAATGTTTCAACAGCAGGCATTATTATTTCTAGTTCTTCTTTTCCAATTGCACCTTGATCACCAGCATGCGGATTCAATCCAAGTATTGCAATTTTTGGTTTTCTAATTCCAAAATCTTCCAATAAAGATTTCGCCATCAATTTTGATTTTTGAATAATACGCTCTTTGGTAATCTGTGAAGCAACATCTCGAATTGGAAGATGTTCTGTTAATAAACCAACACGAAGATTTCTATTGATCAACAACATCAAAGATTGTTCGGAACCGAGTTTTTGTTGGAGATAAGAAGTATGTCCAGTAAAGGTTGGTATGTCAATATTGATACTATGTTTATCGACTGGGGCAGTAACTAAAACATCGATCTTGTTATTTAATAAAGCGTCAATTGCAACGTCAATACATTTCAAAGCATTTTTTCCTGCAATGGGTGAAGGATTCCCAGCCTCCACATTTACATCCTCATCGAAACAATTAAATAAATTCGGACGCTTTGGATTTAATTGATCAAGATCACGAAGCAAATGAAAATTAAATTCCTCAGCGTTCATGACTTTGCGTTGGTGATTCATGACTTTTGAAGACGAAAAAACTACAGGGGTACAAATTTCCATCATCAAAGGATCCAACAAAGTTTTGATAATAACTTCAGGACCTACCCCATTCATATCTCCTTGCGTAATCCCGACTCTTATTTTATGCAGCTCATTCATCCCGTTTAATTCTGGCTAATTATTATTCTACAAAATTGATCATTATTCTTCAATCCACCCTACTACTGCTGAAAGATCACTGTCGCTAAACGTTTTCCATTGTTTTGTTGTAGTTGAATAAACAGCTGCACCTTGTAAGTAATGTTCATCACCCAAAACCATTTCATATGGGAATGCAATAAATCCATTAGTGGTTGTAGAAAATTCTGGGCTACAAAAATAAGTTCCAATGATCTGATCTTTATTTTTTATTTCATGGCCTTTTTTAGGTGTTTCATTTATTGCAATTGAAAAACCACTTCCTGCCGAAAGAAACTGTAATTCCGTTACTGATTTTTTCTTGGTGTCAATTTTGAAATGTCCACGTGCGCAATTATAAATCAAATCACCATCAACATTTTTATAGAAAGAGGATAGCTGGTGATTTTCCGGAAGGTTTTCAATGCCGCCAATTTTCTCTTGTGATCTCGTAGTAAAATTCACTTTCATTATTGACACATAATCATGCGAAGAAGAATAATATGGATAAATAAAATTGTCATTGTCGATCCAATAAATCGGGCAGGAAGGTTTTGTTTGTGGAATGAGTGAAACGTCTTCTCCAAATCCTGCATCTTTTATGATTTCGATTTTCGGTGCTGAAGGCGGGTAATAATAAATTTTGAAATTCTTAACTGTACAATCCGGTTCTACATCTTGTCCAACTTTCGCGTTAAAAGTAAGAGATTTCACTTCCTGATAAATGCCGCTTGAAAGATTTAAAACAGAGTAAAATTTTCCACGCATGATATCATTAGTGTAAAAAACAATACTGTCGCCACTAGCTCGAATAAACTGATCATGCCCATCGACTAGGATTTTCTTTTGCACTAGATCAATAACATTTCCATAGGAAGTAATTACCCATCTGTTTCTATAAATCTGGCTAGCTCCTAAATCAAAACGAATTCGCGGAACACGATCTCCTGATTGTTGTGTTATAACATCCATTACTTTTTCCGGCGCACCTGCAACTCCATTGATAAAAGGAATTCTTTGTAAGTGAACAATATGATTGTTTGCCGCCTGTCCATCATAGACGGCAATAATTAGAAAATGTTTTTTTTCATTCGAAACGTAAAAGGCAGAACTTACAAAGAAGAAAATAACTACAGACATCACTCCGAAAAGAGTAAGTGTAGTAGAATTTAATTTCCTTTTTGTTTTATTCACGCTTTATAATCTGATAAAAAGTCAAATAAGAATCGTACACCGGTTCCAGTACCACCTTTAGGGCGATACGCATCTTTAGCAGAAATAAATGCAGGACCAGCAATGTCAAAATGCATATAAGGTGATTTCACAAAGTGTGCCAAAAACTTACCTGCAGTAATTGCTCCACCATATGGTCCACCAATATTTTTAATTTCAGCAACATCAGACTTAATCAATTCATCATATTCTTCCCAAAAAGGCATCTCTGCAAGTCGTTCGTAAACATTATTCCCACTGACTTTCATTTTTGTCTTTGTCTTTTCGTCAACTGTACCCATGCATACAATTCCATATTGACCAATAGCAGCAACTGCAGCTCCAGTAAGCGTGGAAAATTCCATTACTAATTCAGGATTGAATTGCTCACCGTAGGCAAGTGCATCAGCAAGAATCATTCTTCCTTCTGCATCCGTATTTAAAACTTCAACGGTCAACTTGTTATACATCGTCACCACATCTCCTGCGACATAAGCACTTCCATTAATTCGATTATCAGTTGCAGGAACTAATGCAATTACATGAACAGGCAATTTTGCTTTTGCAATGGCCCACATCGCGCATCCAACAGCAGCAGCTCCTGCCATGTCACATTTCATGGTTTCCATTCCATTCCCTACTTTAATATTATATCCACCCGTATCATATACAACTCCTTTTCCGACGAGTACGATTGGTTTTTTATTTCTCGGACGAGCTGACTTATATTCCATGATGGTAAACGTCGGAGGAATATCGCTGCCTTTATTTACAGCCAGCAGTCCGCCCATTTTTAATCCTTCAATTTTTGTTTTTGTCAACACTTCCACTTTAAAACCTGCTTCTTTTCCTAAGCGTTGAAATTCTTTTGAAAGTGAAACTGCATCCAATGTGCTTGCCGGTTCATTTACAAGGTTTCTTGCCGTGCAGGTTGCATCAACAATAATCTGCAAACGATTTACAGCTGCATCTTTCAAGGTTTTAGAAACAATATCAATA
The DNA here is from genome assembly GCA_038237845.1 of Bacteroidia bacterium. Lineage (GTDB taxonomy): Bacteria > Bacteroidota > Bacteroidia > Palsa-965 > Palsa-965. Next base: position 63,652 of record JBBRYH010000011.1, on the reverse strand, counting down.
TGTTTTAGCGTATTGGTTTCTTTTTCCTTATTGCTTACTTTATAATTTAGAAACTGATAATTTCCGAGCGCAATTCCTTCCGCTAATGCCAGCAAATGATCATCCTTTTTATCCGCGTCTGAAATTGAAATGTTTGTTATTTTATAATCATTGAACATCGAAATCAATGTGGCACCGGTTTTTCTTATGCCCTCTAAAGCAATTGTTCCTTTTTCACTATCTGATTTTACTAGAACACAAACGATTTGCTCACCATTAAAAACCTGAATTGTTTTTCGATCCAATGCAATTCCTTTTTTAATGGACTCAATTGCAACTGGAGAAAGTCCAAAGTTTTTAAGATCTGAATTCTTTTTACATAGTAATACCAAGGCATTTTCCTTTGGCAATAAACCGGTACGTTTGAGAATAGTCATATTCTATTTAAAATTTATGGAAGTTAAAAGTAGGGAAATTAATTAGCAGATTGCCTATTGATTTCGAGTCCATTTTAAACAAAAACACGTATGTATTAGAGTAATGGAGAATATCTTACGACCTTTACACAATAATTGTTGGCTATGAATACTGAACTCTTATTAAAACGTGCACTTGATTTTGAATTTCTAAGTGCTGAAGAAGGTGTTTTTCTTTTTGAAAATGCTCCAACTGCGGAATTAATGTTTGTTGCAGATGAGTTGAGAAAGAAAAAGAAAAAGAATTCAAAAAAAGTAACCTGGATTATCGATAGGAATCTTAATACGACCAACGTCTGTATTGCAAATTGTAAGTTTTGTAATTTTTATCGGATTCCAGGACATGCAGAATCTTACATCACAACCATTGAATCTTACAAAACAAAAATCGAAGAAACATTTCGATATGGCGGGGATCAACTCTTATTACAAGGTGGGCATCATCCTGATTTAGGACTAAAATATTATGTGGATTTGTTTCGTGAATTAAAGCGTCTTTATCCTAAATTAAAATTACATTCATTAGGGCCACCTGAAATTGCACACATTACGAAACTTGAAAAAAGCACACATACTGAAGTATTAAAAGCTTTGATGGAAGCGGGACTTGATTCACTTCCGGGAGCAGGGGCAGAAATATTAAATGATCGTGTTCGACGATTGATTTCTAAAGGAAAATGTTCTGGTCGCGAGTGGCTGGATGTAATGCGTGCGGCTCATCAACTCAAACTGACTACTTCTGCGACAATGATGTTCAGTCATATCGAAACACATTTCGAAAGGTTTGAACATTTGGTTTGGTTGCGTCAAGTTCAAAGTGAAAAACCTGCTGATGCAAAAGGATTTCTTGCATTTATACCATGGCCTTTTCAGGACGATGGAACTTTGTTGCGCCGAGTAAAAGGGGTGACAAACAATTCTACTGGAGATGAATACATTCGCATGATTGCAATGAGTAGAATTATGTTGCCGAATGTGGAGAATATTCAGGCTTCATGGCTGACGGTTGGAAAAGAAATAGCTCAAGCCTGCTTACGTGCCGGTGCCAATGATTTTGGTTCGATTATGATTGAAGAAAATGTTGTTTCAGCAGCAGGGGCACCTCATCGATTTACTTATAAGGGTATTCAGGAGGCTATTCGGGAAGCCGGATTTGAGCCTCAATTGAGAACACAGCAATATGAAGACAGGGCTTTGCCAGCCAATATTGAGGAGCAGGTGATTAACTATTAAATAAATGGTTCTATTACCATTTATCGGTTAATTTCTACCACCTGCAAATAGTCCATTTTACGAGTCGTTTCTCATTGTTTTACCTGAAAACTTAGTTTATCTTTGAGTTTAAGCAAATAGTATGAAACATCTTCGCGGATTTATTCTTTTCGTCATTTTCGGCGCCGCATTTTTTGGCTGTACACCTAAGCCGACCTTTCCTGCTATACCCGCACTTTCGTTCAAAGAATTTTTGCCTCAAGTTTCAGGTTCAGATTCTCTCACCGCTGTTTTTAGTTTTACTGATGGCGACGGAGATATTGGAGTTGCGCCAACAGATAGTGATTCTAATTTAGTGATGACTGTATACGAACCTGATCAATTTGGTGTATTTCATGTGAAAGACAATATCAACACTTTAGCTGCTGATTCACTATATTATTCTTATCGAATTCCACATCTCACTGCAGGTCAAGTTGGACTTGAAGGAGATATTTATGTAACACTCGAACATAAATCTTTTATCGGAAGAGATACTTTACAATTCAATGCATTTCTTCTCGATCAGTCCCATAACAAGAGTAATTTGGTAAGGACTTCTACGGTAATTATTACCCATTAATATTTTCATGAAACGTTTATTTCTCTTTTTACTTTGTTTTGTTTTTGCGGCGCCATACTTGCACGCAACACATAACATTGCAGGAGAAATTACGGTAAGATGTGTTTCTGGAAATACATATGAAGTAACGATTGCCACTTATACCAATATGAATAGTCCCGCAGATCGATGCGAATTGACTGTTTTTTGGGGAGACTATACCTCAGCAATTGCTTCAAGATATAATGGACCGAATACTGGCATGTGTCCAAATGCTACAGATGGTTTTAACTTAACTTCTTCGGGTTATCCGGCAACAAAACAAAATCTTTACCGACAAACGCATAATTATCCAGGAGCGGGAACCTACCATATTTCAATTGTAGATCCGAACAGGGTTGCAGGAATTGACAATATTCCGAATTCTGTAAATGTCCCTTTTTATCTGGAAACTGATATTACAATTGATCCAAATATCGGATGTAATTCTACACCCATCTTAACGACAATTCCACTTGACAAAGCGTGTGTTGGTCATTGCTTTTACCACAATCCAGGTGCTTATGATATTGATGGTGATAGTCTTTCCTATAGTCTTGGGCCTTGCCTGGATACTTTAGGAAATCCATTAACAGGATACACTTTACCTAATGTAATTGGTGGTGGCGCAATGTCGATTGATGCAGTTACGGGCGATCTTTCATGGTGCTCTCCAACGGTTGCAGGAAAATACAACGTGGTAATTTATATTGCCGAATGGAAAATGTTCTCAAATGGTTTGCGTTATAAAATCGGAACGGTATTAAGAGATTTTAATATTGATGTTTCTCAAAGTTGCAATAATGAGAATCCTGAAATTCCGAATTTACCTGACCTTTGTGTTGATGCCGGTACACTTATTAATTTCAGTTTCTCCGTAACGGATCCTGATGTTTCACAACTAGCAAAACTGCAAGGTTATGGTGGGCCTTTCAATATCGTTCCTGCAGCTACGGTTACTCCAGTCAATATTTTTCAGGCTACACCTTATGTACCTGATGCAGTATTCAATTGGCAAACAAATTGTGATCGCGTTCGCATTCAACCTTGGATTGTAACGTTGAAAGTAACAGACAATGGAACACCAAATCTTGCCGACATTGAATCATTTAATATTACTGTTGTTTCACCTGGTCCTGCTTTTTTAAATGCAAATCCTCAAGGATCGCAAATGAATTTGGATTGGGGAATTAATCCATGTGATCCTGCAACTAATTATTGTCGTGGTTATAAAGTTTATCGTCGTCAAGGTCCAAGTGGATGGAATCATGCGCAATGTGAAACTGGCGTTCCGGGATATACAGGATTTGTTTTGATTGGTACTACAACAGGAATTAATAGCCTGACTTTTGTAGATAATAATAATGGGAATGGATTAATTCCTGGGGTAGATTATTGTTACCGTGTATGTGCCTATTTCAATGATGGTGCTGAAAGTTATGCTTCACCAGAAGCTTGTAGCGAATTGAAAAGAGATGTGCCAGTAATTACTCACGTTGATGTAGCTTCAACAAGTGCAACGGGTACGATGAATGTGCGTTGGGTAAATGCAATCCCAAATGGATTTGATTTCGATACCACACAATTTCCAGGACCATGGACATTAGTTTTGGAACGTTCAATAGGTTTTTCCTTAGCGACACCAATTACTGTTGGAACATTCACAGTTCCATTATTCGGACAATTGCCAACAAGTTTTGTAGATAATGGAATTAGTACAGTAACAAATCCATTTACCTATCGACTTGCTTTTTATTATACCGATGTTGTAACCGGGCAAACTTTAATAGGAAATAGCCAGCCAGCATCTTCTGTATTTTTGTCGGCACACGGTTCTGATAATGCCGTTACATTAAGTTGGCAATATGTTGTGCCATGGACAAATTTCGAATACGCGATTTATCGTTTTAATACAACTACGTCTGTTTGGGATTCCATTGCGCTTGCTCCTGCATCCAATTCGTATGTAGATAATGGATTATTAAATGACCGTCCGTATTGCTATTACATAACTGCGCATGGATCTTATTTCAATCCTTCCTTGCCTCCTATTATGTACAATCGTTCGCAGGAAACTTGTGCGACACCTCATGATTCTACAGCACCATGTCCACCTGTTTTGGTTGTAAATTCAGATTGTTTCATTGGACTTAACCAATTGATTTGGACGAATCCTATGAATATGAATTGTGGAACAGATGATGTTGTTTCATACAATATTTATTCTTCGGCCATAGAAGGCGATCCGTTAACCTTATTAGCAACGATAACTATTTCATCGGATACCGTTTTAGTTTTATCTGATCTTCCATCGGTTGCAGGATGTTATGCTGTAACGGCCGTAGATACATTTGGAAATGAAAGTGCAATTAGTAATTTAATTTGCGTTGACAATTGTCCGGAATATATTCTGCCGAATGTATTTACTCCAAATGGAGATGGTACAAATGATTTCTTTATTCCATTCCCATATCGATATATTAAAGATGTTGATGTTCGTATTTATGATCGTTGGGGAGTATTAATTTTTGAAACGACTGATCCGAATGTTCATTGGGATGGCCGCGATATGACAACGCATAAACTTTGTACCGATGGAGTTTATTATTATACAGCGATCGTAAATGAAATTCGACTTGAAGGAATTGTTCCTCGTGAATTGAAAGGATTTGTTCACTTATTCGGAAAAGATATCGGACAATTTCATTGATTAAAAAGTACAAACCAAAATAAAATTACAAATCCCAAAACAGCAATAAACTTTTGGGATTTCTAATTTTTAATTTAGATTTTTCACAGCATTATGTTTACGGGAATTGTAGAAGCCACAGGAAAAGTAATTGCTCGGAATGAAGAAGGTGCCAATGTTCATTTTAGAATTTCGGCTTCCTTTATTGCTGAATTAAAAGTGGATCAGAGTATTTCGCATAATGGTGTTTGCCTTACAGTGACCGAGATAAATGAAACAAATTATTCAGTAACAGCAATTGCTGAAACTTTAAAGAGAAGTAATTTGGGGCAATTAGTTCCTGGTGATTTTATCAACCTGGAGCGTTGTATGAAAATCGGAGATCGGCTGGATGGACACCTTGTACAAGGGCATGTGGATACAACTGCAGATTGTATTAAAATACAAAATGAAAACGGCAGTTGGTTATTTCGATTCCGTTATGATTCTAAAAGTGGGCTAACCGTTTCCAAAGGATCAATTTGCATTAATGGAGTGAGTTTAACTGTTGTTGATTCACTTACTGGAGAATTTTCAGTTGCTATAATTCCATTTACTTTTGAACATACTAATTTTTCTTCCCTTAAAGTTGGAGACCAAGTCAATTTAGAATTTGACATCGTTGGCAAATACGTAGCTGAGCTAATAAACAATAAATATTAGTTGTTAAATCCTCCGGTTTGCCGTTGGTATTCTTGTTCAGTTGCTTTACCTTAGTAAAAACCTTTCCCCTAAGGATTTTATTGGTAAAATGATCCGAATTTACTTTGTATTATTATTGAGTTTTTGTTGTGCATTAATAAATGCGCAGGCAATTGGCGATTTTCAATCTGCTGGAAGTGGGAATTGGAATTTAGTCGGCACATGGCAAACTTGGAATGGGGTTGCTTGGGTGGTTCCAGGTGCTGCACCAACGAGTGCTAATGGGGTAATTACAATTCTTGCTGGTCATACCATTTTACAAAACGTCCCAGGGCTTACTGTAGATCAAGTTATCGTCAATGGCACCTTACAAAGTTCTACAACTGCTGCACTCGGAAGTTTTACTGTTGCCAATGGACCTGGAATCGATCTTCTAATCAATGGAACATTTTGGGATCAATTTACAACAGGAGTAATTACTTGGACTGGCACATGGTCATTCGGTCCTGTTGGGACTTTATTAAAAACATCTGCTTCTGCTTCTAATACTTGGCAAGCTTCCTACAATGGTGGGATTGCAACTATACCTGCCACTTCAAATTGGATTTTACGAAAAATTGCAGCAACAAATCCTGTTCTTACGACAATCGGGGCTTATTATGGTAACCTTATTATTGAAAATAATGTTGCGGGAATTTGGAATACTAGTGTTGGTTCAACTTTTCAAGGAGCAGGAGGAAATCCAATTATTAAAGGAAATTTTGATGTAGGAGGTACAGGGACAAGCACCGTTAATTTTCTAAATCAACATACAAGCGTATTGCCAAGTCAAATATTAGGAAATGTTACAATTCGCCTAGGAAGTATTCTAGCAAATAATGGAACTGGACTAGAAATTCAAGGAAACCTTATTGTGACAGGAAGTTTAAATTATGGAATTGCCAATTCAAGACGACTTGATTTCAAAGGAGGGAATGCACAAAGTGTTTCTGGTGCAGGTTCATTGAATGTTTATAATTGCACACTTGCGAAATCAGGAAACTCTGTTACACTTTTACGGGCAATGACGGTGGACAATCTCATGACCTTCACCACTGGAATTATTAATACAACTACTGTAAATTTATTAACCATTAATACAAATGGAACTGTGGCAGGCGCAAACAATACAAGCTTTGTTAATGGTCCAATCAGATATACAGGAAATGCAGCCTTTACATTTCCAGTTGGAAAAAATGCTGACTATCAAGCATTGTCTTATAATGCAACTATTGGTGGTGGTGGAACTTTCTGGACAGAAACGTTTGGGATAGGCTGCAATCAAGGACAGCTTCCAGGAGCCTATACGGGCCCTAATGGCACATGGTCAACAACACAAACTGGTTTTAACGGCACTTCCTCTAATGATTGGTTTATTAGTGCGACGGAAGCGGGCATGGGAGTAGGCGCATGCGGAAACGGTTGTCTTTCGAATGCTGCATTGACCAACCGTACGTTACATGTAGGAAGTAAATCGGTTGCGTTTTTTTGCCCAACTGGAGATTGTGGGGCAGCCTACAATGCAGGTCCGGCGAGCGGCACTGCGTTAACAGATATTAGAGCTGAATCACCGGTTATCAATTGCACAGGACAAAGTTCAATAACATTATCCTTTCTGTATATGGAAACTGGTGCATCGCCAAATGATAATGGTACCGTTTGGTATTTTGATGGATCCGTTTGGGCATTTTTGGCTGACCCTATTGCAACAAATAACACAGGATGTGCTGGACAAGGCAGGTGGACTGCATATTCGGTTCTTCTTCCCGCCACAGCGAATAATAATCCAAATGTAAAAATAGGTTTTCGTTGGGTGAATAATGATGATGGAGTTGGTACTGACCCCTCTGATGGTATTGACGATGTTACACTCAGTACTGCAACAACTGTTACAGATTTTACCTGCGAATATTTTTACGCCAATCCTCAAGTTGTTTACAACAATGTTTTGGCACCGACACTAAATTCAATTAGTGCTTGTGAATATTGGACTTTAGTTCGAAATGCAGGAACACAAAACAAAATAATTACAGTCACATGGGATGGGAATTCATGTCCTGCTATTCCTACAATTACTGATACACGTGTTGCACATTTTGATTTGACTCTGTGGCAAAACGAAGGGAATGGAGGAAACACCGGAACAACTGGAGCTGGAACTGTTACCTCCGCAGCTGCAGTAACTTATTTTGGTCCGTTCACTATTGGCCTCATTCCAATTACTCCTACGCCAATTGAAATGTTGCGATTCGATGGAAATTGTGTAGGTAATTCTATTGCTTTAAATTGGTCAACTGCAACTGAAACAAATAATGATTATTTCGATGTTGAAAGATCCATCGATGGAATTACATATTCAAATCTCGGAACATTGAATGGTTCAGGAAATAGTACGCATGTAATTCATTATGAATTTGACGATACAGATCCATTTGCTGGAACAAATTATTATAGAATTAAACAAACAGATTTTAATGGCCAATTTTCTTTTAGCAAAATAATTGCAGTTGATGGAACTGATTGCGGATCAACAAATCTTCAGCTTGTGAGTACTTCCTTTAATTCAGATGAACTTCAGATTAATTATTTACATGGTGAAGGACCTGTTTTATTAGAAATTTATGATCCTCAAGGAAAGTTGATTTGCAAGTCACAAAATTTGCCTCCCGATTTTGATTTTCGCATAAACACTGCCGATTGGAGTAAATCCGTCTATTTTATTCGAGTTTCTGATGGTATTTCTACAGTTTCAAGAACAATTCTGCGGTAATAACCCTTAGGGAAGCCTGATACAAGGCCCCTTATCCCTGTTTTAAGTACCTTTGCGCCAGATTTAAAACACTATGAAAAAGCAATTTGGACGAGGATCATCGGGCGATAAACCAGCCTGGAAGAAAACAGGAGCGGGAAGCGGGAAGCGGGATTTTTCAAAAAAGAAATTTTCGGATAAAAAATCCGGCGGAGATAAGCCATACAAGAAAAGTTTTGGTGGAGATTCAGAACGTGGCGGAGATAAACCATTCAAGAAAAGTTTTGGCGGAGATTCAGAACGTAGCGGAGACAAACCCTTCAAGAAAAGTTTTGGTGGAGATTCAGAACGTGGCGGGGATAAGCCCTTCAAGAAAAGTTTTGGAGGAGATCGTGAAAGAAGTGGTGGAGATAAACCTCCATTCAAGAAAAGTTTTGGCGGAGATCGTGAAAGAAGTAGCGGAGACAAACCATTCAAGAAAAGTTTTGGTGGGGATCGCGAAAAAAGTAGCGGCGACAAGCCGTTTAAGAAAAGTTTTGGCGGAGATCGTGAAAGAAGTAGCGGAGACAAACCATTCAAGAAAAGTTTTGGTGGAGATCGTGAAAGAAGTAGCGGAGACAAACCATTCAAGAAAAGTTTTGGTGGAGATCGTGAAAGAAGTGGTGGAGATAAACCTCCCTTCAAGAAAAGTTTTGGCGGAGATCGTGAAAAAAGTAGCGGAGATAAGCCATTCAAGAAAAGTTTTGGTGGAGATCGTGAAAGAAGTAGTGGCGACAAACCCTTCAAGAAAAGTTTTGGCGGAGATCGTGAGAAAAGTGGTGGAGATAAACCTCCCTTCAAGAAAAGTTTTGGCAACGATAAACCTTTCCGTAAACGCGGAGAAGATAAAAGTGGATTCACTGGTAGAAAATTCGCTGCAAGAAAAGGGGACGAAGATTTTGAAAAGCCGTCAGGCGAAAAAGAAAACTGGCAGGTTTTTGAAAATGCAGATGATGCAAAAGAATTTATCAAAGCTAATCGTGATGAAAAGAAATCATCCGGAAAAACTTCTGAAAAATCCACGAAGGAATACAAAAACGATAACCGACCACTGCGTATTGCAAGAGATACAGACGAGAACACTGTTCGCCTAAATCGTTTTGTTGCAAATACCGGTATCTGTTCCAGAAGGGAAGCTGACGACCTTATTGAAGCAGGAGTTGTTAAAGTAAATGGAAAAATTGTAACCGAACTTGGAACAAAAGTTGGGCCTGGCGATACAGTTCACTATGGAGATCAATTGTTACGTCGTGAAAAAATGTCCTACGTATTGCTAAATAAACCGAAGGATTACATAACCACTACTGACGATCCGCAAGAAAGAAAAACTGTAATGTCATTGGTAGAAACAGCAGGCGATGTTCGTATTTATCCGGTTGGAAGATTGGATAGAAATACAACAGGTCTTTTGCTATTTACAAATGATGGAGATTTGGCAGAACGTTTGACACATCCAAAAAATGGTGTGCGAAAAATTTATCACGTTTCTCTTGACAAGAATCTGCGCAATGATGATTTCGAAAAAATTCTCCAAGGCTATGAAATGGAAGATGGTTTCATGAAAGCTGATGAGTTGAGTTTTGTTGGTGATGGTCTTGATAAAAAAGAAGTAGGCATTGTCATTCACTCCGGCAGAAACAGAATTGTACGTCGTTTGTTTGAAGGATTAGGTTATGACGTCATTCGACTCGATCGTGTACTTTATGCGAGTCTGACAAAGAAAAATTTGCCGCGTGGAAAATTCCGACATCTTACAACGGAAGAAGTTGGAATGCTTCGTATGCAAATCGGTGGGGAGAAAAAAACAAATGTGAAGAAAACCGATAAGCAACATACAAAGGGCAAGCGTCCGAGGAAATAGAAAAATTAGGCAGAAGGTGCAGCAGAAATAAATAAAAAGAAAACAAACATCGAATAGTGGGAAAAACCCTGTTATTCGATGTTTAAATTTTAAACCAATCCAACTTTTTTGATTTTAAATCTTTAATCAAAAAACTTTTGTTATTTTTTTATTACACTGATACTACCATCGCGCTCCAACCAGACTTCTTTGATGATGGATTCATCATTTACGTGAAGCTCCTTTCGGATTCCTTCGAGTAAATCCTTATCAGTGATGAAAGATCCTCTCATATTTTTTCTGATTTTTTCGCCGTCTTGAAATAAAAGTTTTTCGTTGCCTTTTACCAATTTGCCAAAAGTATCACTGTAAGTTGTAAGCCAGCCAAACGAGCGGTGTAAAACTGAAATAACGAAAGCTGCTGCAATTGGTGCATAAAAAGAATTGTCCGAACCAATCACCGAACGACTTAGCACTGCTCCGAGCAAAATAATTATTACGTTGTCAAACGCAGTTTTTTGGCCAAATGATCTTCTTCCAGCAAGACGAATCAAAATAATTGCAACAAGAAAAATAATAACTGCACGAATACTCATTTGTGAAACAGAAAGCGAACCTGTGCCCTCCCCGATTAATTGATTGAATTCTATCATAGTAGTTTTTTTAGTTTTCAGTAGTTCAAGTATACACATTCCTTATTCAGGACTTTACAAGCATTACAACTGCATTATCCCCTTTTTTACCTGTCTTTACCTCTTAATTAACATTTGCCGTTTCACAACCTCTGTTAAAGTATAACAAACACTCACTTACAGCGTTTTATCTTTACAGTGCTGAAATGGCTGAAGACGAAATCATACAAAATGCTACCCCAACTCCTTCACTCGAAAAAGTGAAGACCAGACCTTGGTGGAAAAAAATAATCCGATTGTTTGTATGGATTGGTGCCATATTTACATTTCTTGTTTTGGCTTTAATTGGTCTAACCTACATTTATCAGGATGAAGTGAAAGCTTATGTTCGTGATGAGGTAAATAAGCGAATGAATACTACGCTTATTGTTGAAGGTAAAGATATTGATATCACTATCGTTAAAACATTTCCAGACGTTTCGGTGATTTTCAAAAACATTGCTGCACTTGATGCTACTAATGCGGAAAATCGTGATACACTTTTAAAAGCAGGAAACATTTCACTTGGTTTCAATATCATGGATTTGTTTCATGAAAATTATTCCATTCACAATATTATAATGGAAGATGGCCAAGTTAATGTTTGGGTCGATGAAAAAGGTAAAGACAATTATCATTTTTTGAAAGAAACTACCGACACAGCAAAATCAGACACTTCGCACGTTGACTTTGCATTGGATAAAATTTCTCTTCATAATGTTGTTTGTAGTTATAGCGATAAAAAGTCGAAATCCGTTTATAAGGTTGCGTTCAAGAATCTGGAATTCAGAGGTGATTTTGGGAAAGAGAAATATGATTTTGGTACGAAGGCTGATTTTACAATCCAGAAAATCATGGTAGGTAAATCAAATTACTTTAAAAATGATAATGGTTCATTAGATGTGGTTATTGAAATCAATAATAAAACCGGTCAATACACGGTTCAGAAAGGAAAATTGAAAATTGAAGAGTTGGGTGTTGATTTAACAGGAACTATTACAGAACGAAAAAATAAATATCTTCTTGACCTTGCTTTAAAAGGCGACGACATTGATTTGCCAGCGGCTCTTTCACTTATGCCAGCTTCCTGGACTGGAAATGCAAATGAATTCAACAGTAAAGGTGAATTTTATCTTGATGGTACTATTAAAGGTTTACTCAGTGATTCGCTAACTCCTAATATTATTACGAAGTTTGGAATTAACAACGGTGCATCTATTAAGAAAAAAGATGGTTCAGTTGAAATAACAAATATAGCATTGGACGGAATTTTCAGCAATGTAAAAGGAAATGATGGTTTACAAATTAATTCATTCAAAGCCTCTACTTCCAAAAGTAAATTCACAGGATCTTTTTTAATGAAAGATTTCGATCATCCCCATTACGAAACAAAACTCGCCGGTCATATTGATTTGGCAGAAATGCAACATATTTTATCCATTGATACAATTGAAAAATCTGGCGGTTTAATGGATCTTGAATTTTCTGCTTCAGGGAGTCCTGCAAAAGGAAATACACTAACAGTTAGAGATTTCAGAAGTTTCAAAACCAATGGTTCGGTAAAATTCACAAGTGGAGAATTCAAATTAAAAGGCAATACTTTTTCTATCGACAGTATTAATGGAAAATTAATGTTCGATGGAAATAGTGTAAAGGCAGAAGATTTTATTGCGAGAGCCGGCAATAGCGATTTGCTGGTAAACGCAAGTGTAAATAATTTATTAGGATATTTATTTACTGAAAAAGAAGTGCTGGACATTTCAGGAAAATTATTTTCCACTAATCTTGACTTGAACACCTTACTAAATTCACAAAAATCAACAGAATCAAAATCAACAGATCCCACTTATCAATTGATTTTGCCTTTACGTCTAAGACTGAATTTAAGTACAACAATCAATCACGTGCTATTTCGAAAATTTGAAGCAAACAATTTGAAAGGAGATGTTCATTTAAATAAACAAAGACTCATTGCTGATCCAATTACTTTCAATGCAATGAATGGAACATTTTCAGGAAGTGGAATGATAGATGGGACAAGGGAAGATTCCTTGCTTATTACCTGTAATGCAGATATTGCATCCGTAAGTATCTATAAACTATTTTATCAATGCGAAAATTTTGGTCAGGAAGATGATACGACAATTACCTACAACAACGTGAGAGGTAATTTAACTTCGCATGTCAACTTTGCATCACTTTGGGGAAACGATTTGAATGTGAATGAAAAGAAAATTTACACCGATGCTGATATCACGATCACGAATGGCGAATTAATTAATTTCAGACCGCTTGAAGTTTTGTCAAAATTTGTAAAACTGGAAGAATTAAAAGACATCAAATTCAAAAGCCTTCACAATACTATTGAAATAAAAAACAGAATCATAAGCATGCCAAAAATGGAAATCAATTCCACGGCTTTGAATATTACCATGTCAGGAACGCATGATTTCGATAACAATGTCGATTACCATTTCATTGTAGACATGGATGAGATTCGCGCCAAAAAAGCAAAAGCTGCAAAACCCCAGAATACAGAATTCGGTGTTGAGCAAGATGATGGAGGGCATCGCACAAGATTATACATCAGCATGAAAGGTTATATTGATAATCCGGAAATCAAATACGATACAAAAGGAGCAGTACAATCCATTAAAGAAGATCTTCATCAGGAGAAACAAAATCTCAAATCTATTTTGAGTGAAGAGTTTGGGTGGTTTAAAAAAGATAAAAACAAAAAGGAAGATCGTAAGAAAGAGGATGGGGGGAAATTTATTCTGCAACAAGAAGACACACCCAAAGACAAAAAGAAAAAAGTTGATGAACTCGACGATTCTGATGATTATCAATAATGGAGCAATCGAAATGCTAAACTGATTATCATCATCTTTCTATTAAGAGAAAGATTTCACCATTATCTTTGAAAAGATTATCCATATAACTTATGAACTTTCGAATTCCTACTATCCGCGTAACTAAACAATTTCGTTTTGAAATGGCGCACGCTTTAACCGGACATGATGGTCCATGCAAAAACATTCATGGCCATAGTTATTGTTTATCAGTTACGATTTCGGGCAAACCATCAGAGGATGCAAAAAATCCAAAATCAGGAATGGTAATGGATTTTTCTGATTTAAAGAAAATCGTTTCTAAAGAGGTAGTGGAACATTTCGATCATGTCCTGGTTCTAAATGAAACAGATAAAAATCTGATTACACTTAACAACATTGATCAGAAAATTATTTATTTCCCCTTTGCTCCTACTTGCGAAATGATGCTTGCGGAATTTCAACACCGCATTGTTTCAAATCTTCCTGAGGAAATTCGCTTATTTTCAATGCGACTCGACGAAACAGCAACTTCCTATGCAGAATGGTTTGCTGATGATAACTTATAAAGTTAAAATCAACATAATAAAGACTAAATGAAATTTCAAAAAAAATCCCCAATTCAAAGAATTACATTTGAGTTGGGGATTTTTTTTGAAACTGCTTTTTTAAAACTCTGCACTTTTTGGTACGCGAGGAAAAGGAATTACGTCGCGAATATTTGTCATTCCCGTAACAAACAAAAGTAGCCGCTCAAATCCAAGTCCGAATCCGCTGTGTTCACAGCTTCCAAACTTTCTTGTTTCCAAATACCACCAAAGTGATTCTTCTGGAATATGCATTTCTTTTACACGTGTCAATAGTTTTTCATAATCATCCTCACGTTGTGATCCACCGATAATTTCTCCAATCCATGGAAACAAAATATCCATCGCACGAACTGTAGTTCCATCATCATTCTGCTTCATGTAAAAAGCTTTGATGCCTTTTGGATATCCTGTAACAATTACTGGTCCTGAGAAATGTTCCACCAGATAATTTTCGTGTTCTTTCTGAAGATCCTTTCCCCACTCAGGTTTATATTCAAACTTCTTTCCTGCCTGCTCTTGCTTGCTGCCATGCGCACCAGCAGGCAGGTTCTCCATTGCTTCTACAAGAATTTCTACTCCTTTTGTATATGTAATTCTTGTAAATGGATTTTCAATTACAGAATGCAAACGAGCAATTAATTTATCGTCATAAGTATCATTCAGAAACTGTACATCATCATGACAATGCTCTAATGCATAACGAACCAAATACTTCAACATATCTTCTGCAAGATCCATATTGTCGTTGATATCAGCGAAAGCAACTTCCGGTTCTATCATCCAAAATTCCGCAAGATGCCTTGGAGTATTTGAATTCTCAGCACGGAATGTTGGACCGAAAGTATAAACCTGTCCAAGTGCCATTGCTGCCAATTCACCTTCTAATTGTCCTGATACAGTAAGATTCGTTTCTTTCCCGAAAAAATCTTCTTCAAAATTTATTTTTCCTTCGGTCGTTCTTGGAATATTATCAAGATCAAGTGTAGTGACGCGAAACATTTCACCTGCTCCTTCTGCATCCGATCCTGTAATAATCGGAGTATGCAAATTGAAAAATCCCTTATCATTAAAAAATTTATGAATTGCGAAAGTCATATGATGACGAATTCTCAAAACTGCTCCGAAGGTATTTGTACGCGGACGTAAATGTGCTTTCTCACGAAGAAATTCCAGGGGAAGTGTAACTGGTTTTTTGTCTTTACTATCCTGCCCACGTTTTTGCAATGGATATGTTTCCGGATCACATTCACCAAGGATAACAATTTCATCAGCTTGAATTTCCTGATCTTGACCTTTTCCTTGCGATGCAACTAATTTTCCTGTTACAGCAATGCAAGCTCCAGTTGTAATTTTCCCAAGCAATTCAGCAGGAAATTTTGCTACATCCGCAACAGCCTGAATATTTTTTATAGTTGACCCATCATTTAAATGAACAAATTTTACGTATTTGTTTCCACGTTCGCTTCTCACCCAACCTTTTGCCGTTACTGTTCTATCTAATTCAGTAGAAGTTAGAAGTGCTTTAATTTTTTCGTGTGTCATGAGGATTTCGATTTTTCCTTTGTATTTAAAAGGGAGCACAAAGATTGCGAAAAAAGGGGAGGCAGTAAAAACAGGTTTAGTCTGACTTTTCTGATGAGCTGTGAATGTTTCGATAAAAATGAAATTTCGCTGATTTTTGGACCATTTTATCGGATAATATTTGTCACTCATCGAATTCTGGATAATATTTTCGTTCCCAAAGTTTCCATTATATCTATTTGATTTTCAAAGCTTTTAATCACTTTTTGGATGTTAAAAAAGACTCTTTTTTGAAAATCAAAGCTTTGGAAACGTTATAATCATAAAATGTTTCCATAGTTTTGCGGTCAAGTTTCAGACCCCATGGATAATAAAGAAAGAATTTTGGCTGCCTCATTTGAATTGTTTTTCAAATACGGTATTAAGAGTGTGACCATGGATGATATTGCGAAGCATCTGAGTATGTCAAAAAAAACGATTTACTTATCCTTTCGAGATAAGGATGAAGTCGTTCATACGCTCATGGAAAAATCATTGCAAAAAGATGAATGTGATTTCAAAGCTATTGCTGATACAGCAGAGAATGTTGTAGCAGAAGTATTTGAAATGATGAAAAAAATGACGGAGATATTCAGCACGATTAATCCGAATATTTTTTATGACCTACGAAAATACCATCCTAAAAGCTGGGAGTTATTTCACACATTTAAAAATAGCTTTATTCTAAGTCTAGTAGAAAATTCTTTGGAAAAAGGAAAAAAGGATGGCTTTGTAAGACCAGATGTAAATTCAAAAGTCTTAGCTCGATTGAGAGGCGAAGAAATTGAACTGGGATTTAATCCTACTGTATTTCCTCCTGATAAATTCAAATTACTCGAAGTACAAATATCATTTGTGGAACATTTTCTTTATGGCATCTGTACGTTAAAAGGACATAAACTAATTAATAAGTATAAACAAATAGTAGAAGAAGATTAAAATATTTTGCCTCGCTAAACGACTCAACGAAAACAACCAAAGCCTACACCTATCAATTCTTATGAAAACAAAACGCTCAAACACCTTCAAACATCGAATTTTTATAAGCGGTTTTCTAATTGCTATCGGGTTTTTCGCCTCACCGAAATCAACGATAGCCCAGCAAACCGACACAGCCACCTACTCTTATTCGCTTCAACAGTCTGTTGATTTTGCATTGCAACATAATACACAATTGCAAAATGCGCAGTTGGATATGGTCGCAGCTTCGTATAAAGTAAAGGAGATAACTGGAATCGGACTTCCGCAGATAAATGCTTCAGCTCAGATTCAAGATTATTTAGAAATTCCTACTTCATTATTACCAGCTGAAATTTTCGGAGGACCTCCTGGAACTTTCATCCCTGTAAAATTCGGAACAAAGTACAATGCCAATGTAAGTTTCACAGCAACGCAATTAGTTTTTAGTGGTAATTATATTGTAGGATTACAAGCTTCAAAATTATATCAGGATCTGGCTAAGAAAAATGCAGATCGCACTTCGATTGATGCTGCTGCAGATGTTACAAAGGCATATTATACTGTGCTTGTTAATAATGAAAAAAAGAAATTGCTGGATGCAAATCTCGAACGAATAAAGAAACTTGTTGAAGACACAAAAGTGCTTTACAAAAATGGCTTTGTAGAAAAATTAGATCTAGATAGAATTACAGTTACCTATAATAACCTGACAACAGAGGTTGGCAACATAAATCGACTTTTGGATCTCTCTCTTGTTTTATTGAAATATCAAATGGGAATGGATCAAAGTGCAAATCTTATCATCACTGATAAAATCGAAAACATAACGTTTACACCGGTTGCTGCCGATAATGGAAAATTTGATTATTCCAAAAGAGTAGAATTTCAATTATACGACATGCAATTAAAAGGCAAACAACTTTCATTAAAAGCAGAGCATTACGGTTATTTACCTACTGTAGCATTATTCGGAACTGCTTCTGCACAGGCGCAGCGAACAAAATTTGATGTTTTCGAAATCGGAAAACCATGGTATCCTATAGTAGTAGTCGGATTACAAGTAAATGTTCCAATTTTCGATGGTCTTCAAAGACATTATCGTGCCTCAGAAGCTAAGGTTGGAATTTTACAGGCTGAAAATAATTTGCTCACCGTACAACGAACGATAGACATGCAACGCGCTGTAGCCCGAGTGAACTTACAAAATAGTTCCGCTTCTTTAGAATCACAAAAAGCTAATATGGAACTTGCTCAAAGCGTATTTGATGTTGCAAAGAAAAAATATGATCAAGGACTAGGGTCCAACCTTGAAGTTATAAATGCACAGACTTCCTTGAAAGAAGCACAAACCAATTATTTCAATGCCCTATACGATGCAGTAATTGCGAAAGTCGAATATGACAAATCAATAGGCGCTTTCACTAAATAAATTTCTCTAAAAATAAATTTCAATCGCCATATAATATCTTATGAAAAAATCGCTCGTTTTATTCAGTATCCTTTCGCTAGTAGTAGTTTCCTGCGGCGAACAATCCAAAGAAGCCAAATTAAAAGCAAAGATGGCGGAATTCGAAACCCTTCGTAAAGAAATTTATGATTTGAAAGTTGAACTCGCAAAATCAGATACCGCTCATACTGATTTTGGAAAACCAGTTAAGATTTCTACACTCTCAATTTCTTCTTTTAAACATTCAATTGACATTCAAGGAAGAGTTGATGCAGATGAAACTGTTTCCGTTGGACCACAAATGCCGGGCCTTGTTAAAAATGTTTACGTAATTGCTGGTGACCGTGTGAGTGCCGGACAAACTCTTGCCACACTTGATGCAGGTGCCATGACACAACAACTGGGAGCATTAAAACTTCAACGCGACTTATTGAAAGATGTAGCAGATCGTCAGAAAAATCTTTGGGATCAGAAAATTGGTACAGAGATGCAATATCTACAATCGAAAACACAATATGAGGCAACAGAAAAACAAGTAAGTGCGCTTCAAGATCAAATAAATATGGCGACTCTAAAAGCGCCGATTGATGGTGTTGTGGATGCTGTGAATATTAAAGTTGGAGAAATGGCTGCACCTGGATTTACAAACATCATCGTAGTAAATACAAGCAAGCTTCGCGTAAAAGGTGAAGTCGCAGAAGGCTACATTTCTAAAGTAAAGAATGGCAATCCAGTTAGTTTATTTTTTCCAGATGCAAACAAAACGGTTGAATCTAAAGTCACCTATTCTGGTCGTTTAATTAATAAAATGAATCGGACTTTTAATGTAGAAGTAATAATGCCTGCTCACGAAGAAGGAATTGTTCCAAATATGATTTCTGTAATTAAAATCAATGATTATACAAATGATTCTGCGTTGGTAGTTCCATTAAGTGCAATCCAACAAAGTTCCGACGGGAAAACTTTTGTTTATGTTGCTATCAAAGACAAAGACGGAAAGACAGTGGCCGAAAAAAGAGTTATTTCATATGTTATGAGTTACAATGGTTTTGCAGAAATTAAAATAGGTGAGGGACTGAATCCGGGTGATCAATTGATCACTGATGGAAATGCAGAATTGAATCCTGGAGATGCAATTTCAGTAAAATAATTATTTGTACAACTTCTCCGTAAAAACGGAATCAATCATAATATTATGTTAGAAAAAATTAAAGAATTCAAGCCGACGAGTTGGTCGATAAACAATAGGACGACAATTTTTCTTCTTACTGCTATTCTCGGATTACTTGGATATAGCTTTTATAATAAATTACCAAAAGAAGCTTTTCCTGAAGTAAAAGTCCCGACCATTTACGTCACTACCATTTATGCAGGAACCTCTCCAACTGATATGGAGAATCTTGTTGCCAAACAAATTGAAAAACAGGTTAAGTCTATTTCAGGTGTTAAAAAAATAACCAGCAATTCAATTCAGGATTTTTGTAATGTCATTGTAGAATTCAATACTGATGTCAAACCGGACATTGCATTACAAAAAGTTAAAGATGCTATCGATAAAGCGAAGAAAGATCTTCCAGACAAATTAACATCCGGACCAAATGCGCAGGCTGTAAACTTTTCTGATTTCCCAATTATGAATGTCAATATTGCTGGTGATGACTTGAAAAAACTCAAGTTAGTTGCTGATGATGTGAAAGATCATATCGAAGGAATGAAAGAGATCACCCGTGTAGATATGATTGGCGCACTTGAAAGAGAAATTCAAGTGGATGTAGACATGTACAAAATGCAGGCGGCACAATTGACTTTAGGAGATATTCAGCGTGCCATCCAATATGAAAATATGACCATCAGTAGTGGAACAGTAACTACTGACGGAATGAAGCGTTCGCTCTCAATCAAAAATGAATTTCGTACGGTTGACGAACTCAAACATATTATCATAGGTTCACAAGCTGGCGCGCACGTTTATCTTGAAAATGTTGCGGATGTTAGAGATGGAACAAAAGAAAAAGAAAGTTTTGCTCGTCTAGATGGAAAAGATGTAATCACTTTAAATATTGTTAAGCGTTCTGGAGAAAATCTGATCAATGCTTCTGATAAAATCAATGCATTAATCGTTGAGATGAAAGATTCAAAAGCGATTCCTGCAGATATGAAAGTCACCATTACTGGTGATCAATCCGACCAAACACGTGTAACTCTTCATGATTTGATCAACACGATTATCATTGGATTTATTCTCGTAATTATTGTATTGATGTTTTTCATGGGTGCCACAAATTCATTTTTTGTTGCACTTTCCGTTCCATTATCCATGGCGATTGCATTTATGGTTATTTACGCAATGGGTTGGTCAATGAACATGATTGTACTTTTCTCTTTCTTGCTTGCATTGGGAATTGTCGTTGATGATGCAATTGTTGTCATAGAAAATACGCATCGTATATTTCTAGAAAACCGTGGTATAGGAATTGTGATGGCTGCGAAACTTGCTGCGGGTGAAGTTTTTCTTCCGGTACTATCTGGAACTTTAACAACACTGGCACCATTTATTCCTCTTGCATTCTGGAGTGGAATTATCGGGCAGTTTATGTTTTACCTTCCGATTACAATGATCATTACGTTGCTTGCATCTTTGTTGGTAGCCTACATTATCAATCCGGTTTTTGCAGCAACCTTCATGCGACATTATGATTCTGCGACAGCAAAAAATAAAAAATGGCCACGCTGGTTGAAAATGTATTCAATCGTCACTGTAGTACTTGCTGCAATCGGTTATGCAAGTCACTCCCGTGGATTTGGTAATTTCATGTTAGTCCTTTATGCATTTATTCTTTTACATCATTATGTTTTGCGTGGATGGATATTTGGATTCCAGGAAAAAACATGGCCACGATTCAGAGAGTGGTATGGCAGAAAATTAATCTGGTCAATTGATCATCCGAAAACAATTTTATTTTCCACAGTAGCTTTGTTTTTTCTTTCCTTATTTATGCTTGTTGCAAGACAACCAAAAGTAGATTTCTTCCCAATAGCAGAACCAAATTTTATTTACACCTACATAGAAATGCCGGTAGGAACAGATCAACTTAAAACAGATTCTGTTGCGCGACAAGTGGAAGCACGTGTACGAGAAGAAATAGGTGCAGATTCATTATTGGTGACTTCTATTATTGCAAACGTTGCTGTAGGTGCCGGCGATCCAAGAGCACAGGATTTATCCGTTCAGCCACACAAAGCGAAAGTTACAGTTGCTTTTAAACAATTTGCTAAACGAAATGGAAAATCAACACGAGCGGTATTGGAGCGAGTGCAAAAATCGTTTGCCGCAAATAAAATTCCTGGGGCAGAAATTGTTGTAGAACAAGAACAAGGTGGACCTCCAGTTGGAAAAGCAATCAGTATTGAAATTACTGGCGACAATCTAGAAGAGCTCATAGGAGTAGATACAACACTTAAAAAATATCTGGAAAATGACACCAACCTGATTTCAGGTGTTGAAAAACTGAAAAGTGATATTGCTGCCAGTAAACCAGAAGTTGTGTTCTCCATTAACAGAGAGCGCGCTAATCGTGAGGGAATTTCTACAGGTCAGATTGGTTCAGAATTACGAGGGGCTGTATTTGGAATCGAGGCTTCTAAATTCCGTGATGAAAAAGATGAATATCCAATTATGCTTCGTTATAATCTAATACAACGGAATGATTTGAATGCATTAAGAAATCTTAAAATCACTTATCGAGATATGAACATGCAAGGTGCTATTCGTAATGTACCGCTCTCTTCCTTTGCAGATATTCAATATGGAGTAAGCTATGGTGGAGTAAAACGAAAAGCACAAAAACGAATTATAACCTTAGAATCAAATGTACTTTCAGGTTATAATCCAAACGAAGTTGCTGATCAGGTACGTGCGCAAGTTGAATATTGGGCGATGAAAAATAAACACCCCGGTGTTCAAGTGAAAATGGGTGGTCAGCAGGAGGAACAAGCAGAAACGGCGTCATTCCTTGGTGGTGCACTTTTGTCTTCCATTGGATTAATTATTTTAATTCTTATCACGCAATTCAATTCCATTGGTAAAACAATCATTATTGTTTCTGAAATTTTATTCAGCGTGATTGGTGTTTTCCTCGGACTTGCAATTTTCGGAATGAACGTTTCTATTGTCATGACTGGTGTTGGAATTGTAGCATTAGCCGGAATAGTAGTTCGAAACGGAATTCTAATTGTTGAGTTCGTTGATATTCTCAAAGAACGTGGAATGGATACACGCTCGGCATTGATTGAAGCCGGAAAAACACGTATGACCCCTGTTTTACTTACAGCAACTGCAACAATTTTAGGACTCGTTCCATTAGCAATTGGATTAAACATTGATTTCGCTACTTTGTTCAGTGATTTCAATCCGCACATTTTTATCGGTGGTGATAGTGTTGCTTTTTGGGGTCCACTATCTTGGACTATGATTTACGGTTTAAGTTTTGCGACTATTCTAACTCTTATTGTACTTCCTGTGATGTATGAATTATCAGAAAATACAGGTAATAGATTACGCAGATTGTTTGGAATTGTTCCGAAAGTTTCCGTTGATAAAACTGAAATAGAAAAGCATGAATAAGAATATTTTTGCACTACCTCTTGCACTTTTGCTTTTTTCCTGTGGAGGAAAAAAGCAAAGTGCCATTCCTGAGCGACGTAATTTGACAGAAGCGGTATACGCCTCAGGAAAAGTTTTTCCGAAAAATGATTATAAAGTTTTCGCAAAACTTGCAGGGTATGTCGAGGAAATTCATGTTCACGTTGGCGACTCCGTTAAAATTGGGCAGCCCTTGTTGACGATAAGAAGCGAGGTTAGTCAGATAAATGTTGATGCGGCGAAAAATCAATTAAGTCTTGCTTCAAAAAATGCTGCTGAAAATGGTGCTTTGCTATCTGCTATGAAACAGGATATATATTCTGCTAAATCAAAACTTGATTTAGATTCAACGAATTATATCCGTTATAAAAATCTCTTAAAAGAGAATGCTGCTTCACAATTACAATTTGATCAGGCCAGCGTTCAATTAGAAGCTTCCAGAGCTGGTTATCAACGAGCAATAAGTAATTTCAGTTCAACACGTGATCGTTTACGGACTGAATTTACAAATGCACAATTACAATTTGATGCACAATCTTCGAATCACAGCGACTACACAATTACTTCAGCTGTAAATGGAAGAGTATATGATATAATTCCTAAAAAAGGAGAATTGGTAGGACCTCAAATTCCAGTTTGCGAAATCGGTGATATGAATTCTTTTGAAGTGGAATTGAATGTAGATGAAACAGACATTGCACGCGTAGTTAAAGGCCAACCAATTGTTTACGTTATTGATGCTTATAAAGACAAAAATTTAAAAGGATTCGTAGAGGAAGAATATCCTCGAATCAGTCCTGGAAATAAAACATCTCGTGTCATTTCTTCTGTTGAAATACCAACGAACATGAGAGTTTTTTCGGGCATGTCTGTCGAGGCGAATATTATTATTTCCGAAAAGAAAAATATTCTTGTTATTCCTCGTGATTTTCTTTTACCTGATCAAACAGTAATTGTAAAAGGGAAAACGGAACATGTAAAGGTTACGATCGGTGTTTCGGATCTCCAATATGTCGAAATTCTCAGCGGTATTTCTGAAACGGATGAATTAGTAAAAGAATAACGAATGTCTTTTTTTACCGGCCCAGTATTCCGAATTGCAATGACGCATCTTATTTCAAAGAAGCGGCAGACAATTGTTGCGATGTTGGGGGTAACTTTCGGTATCGCAATTTTTATTTTTCAGGCGGGATTAATGTCGGGATTTCAAACAACATTTATTGAAGAGACGATTAATACAACAGCGAATGTCAGAATCTATAATGATGTGCAGGAGGCAAGAAAAAGTATTCTGCAATTAAATTCATCCGATTCAAAAGCTTGGTTTCTTATTCACAATCAAAAACCAAAGGATGAAGATCCTCAGGTGAAAAATGGAAAACAAATTTTAGAAATCGTTGAGAAAGATCCACGTATCAGCGGCGTCTCTCCTTTTATAGGAACACAAGCATTGTTTCGTCTTGGATTATCGCAAGCTTCCGGTCGAGCATCTGGTGTAAATATCGAAAGAGAGAATGCCATTTTCGATGTTGGGAAACATATGAAAGAAGGAAATCTTCTGGATCTTGAAACTGTTCCTGATGGGATTATTTTGGGTGAAGGCCTAGCAATGAAATTAGGTGCGAAATTAAATGATAATATGACCATTGTCTCTCCTAAAGGCGTGACTTTGGATATGCGCATAATCGGAATTCACAAAACAGGAATTACAGAATTGGATAATACACGTGCATTTATTAGTATTCGAAATGCACAAAAATTATTAGGCGTTGACGGATCATACATTACGGATATTAATATCAAATTAAAAAATATCGACCAGGCCGAATCGATTGCAAAAGAATATCATGACAAATTTGGTTACAAAGCGCAGGATTGGAAATCTGCGAATGAAAGTATTTTCGGGATTTTCAAAATTCAGAACATGATTACTTATCTGATTATTTTTTCTATTCTTATTGTTTCAGGATTTGGCATTTTTAATATTTTGATGATGATCATTTATGAGAAGATGCCTGATATTGCTATTCTCAAAGCAACCGGCTTTAAAGACAAGGATATTAAAATTTTGTTCCTTACCGAATCACTTGTCATTGGAATTTTTGGTGGTTTACTTGGTTTATTCGTTGGTTTTCTGATGCAGAAAATTGTTGGTGGAATAAAAATGGATTTACGGGGATTTGTATCAATGGAACATTTGAAATTTAATTCCTCTCCTGCTTTTTATGTTTTTGCCTATTGTTTTGGATTAGTTGCAACTGCACTTGCAGGATATATTCCCGCAAGAAAAGCAGCGAAGGTTGATGCTATTGATATTTTAAGAAGTAAATAAATCGCTAAAATATTTTGCCAGAAAATAAATACATACTTGAAACAAAAAAGCTTGACAAATTTTTCAGGGACCCTGTCGATTTTCAGGCCTTGAAAAATGTAAACATTGCAATTAAACGTGGCGAATTTGTTTCTATTATCGGATCATCAGGAAGTGGAAAATCTACTTTATTATATGTGCTTTCAACACTAGACACGGATTACGATGGTCAGATATTTTTTGATGGGGACGATTTGAGCAAAAAAACAAAAAATGAACTTGCTGATATCCGCAATGCAAAAATCGGTTTTGTTTTTCAATTCCATTATTTACTCCCAGAATTTACTGTAATTGACAACGTCATGTTGCCGGCTTTAAAACTTGGCAAATATTCAGAACCAGAAATCAGAAAACGTGCGCAGGAAAAGTTAGCCATGCTCGGATTAGAAGATCAAGCAGAAAAAAAAGCAAATAAACTTTCCGGCGGACAACAACAACGTGCAGCAATTGCAAGAGCATTAATCAATGATCCAGATATTATTTTCGGAGATGAACCTACAGGTAATCTTGATTCAAAGAATGCCCAAAACGCCTTTGATATTTTTAAAGAATTGAAGACGAAATACAACCAGACCATTCTTATCGTTACCCATGATATGAATCTAGCCGCACAAACCGATCGCTCGATTCGTTTGCATGATGGGGAAGTGGTAATTTAAATTGAATGTAGTTGCATTAATGCGCAACTAATATTCTTGCAGTTCCTCTCTTATTTCCATTCACAGCTTCAGCAATGTAAATTCCATTCGCCCATTCACTCACATCTAAACGAAGATAGGGAGATGAAGGAGAAATTGTTTCTGCTTTTTCAAAGAGAACTTTCCCCTGTAAATCATGCACCTTAATTAAAACAGGTCCCGATGATTCACCAAATACAAGTGTTGCAACATCATTTACAGGATTTGGAAATACAGATAAAGAAAAAGGTGTTTGAATTACATTATCATGCACCCCATTTATCACATCATTCAAACTTCTACGATAAGCACCGTGACCATGTGTAAAACAAAGTAGAGAACGATCCAATGCGCAAGGAGCAAGATCGTATACCATTGTCCAATCAGGAATTCCAGTATTGTGAGTGATCCAAGTTGTTCCTCCATCCAAACTCACATACATTCCCATATCACAACCTAAATAAACCGTGTTAGGATATTGAGGATCCAACATAACACAATGAAAGGGAACGTCGGGTAAGCTGGTAGAAATATCTGTCCAACTAACTCCTGCATTTATACTTTTGAAAACATGTCCGGTTCCGAAACCAGCAAATACAACATAAACTATTTTGCTATTGCGTGGATCAACCGCAATTCTTCTCGGAAAACGATTTGGTAATCCTGCTGAACGATCCACTAATGTTACTCCACCATCCGTACTCAACATTAATTTCATTGGTGAAATATCAGGGGCAGTTGCTACATATACTGAATCAGAAAAGGTAGAAGATACTGCTATGGAAATAACATAGTTACCATTATCAATTGTATCCGCACTAACCGTTGGCCAAGAAAATCCCTGATCATCACTTCTAATTACACCAGTACTGCCGGCATAAATTACTGCAGTATTACTTGGACAAATAATATAAGGGGCAAGAAATGCAGTTGGATTTCCTCCATTTGCATTGGAAGGTTCAAAATTTACCTGACTGTATGTTGCTCCCTGATCAAGGGATTGAAAAATATTCAAATATTGATAAGCAACAAAAGAAACAAAATCATCCGTTGGATCGATCGCATTAAAACATCCATCACCCCCTACTACCGCATTCCAATAAGGTGATCCATTATATTCTATCGAATAATTATCTTGCAATCCAGTCAATGCAAAATTTGGATTGGTTTGAGAAACTGAACCGATATAACATTGTGATGTTACATAACCATCCGTACATTCAGTGTATTCATTTCCAAAACTCCAGGTGCGAAAAAGTCCGCCATCAGTAGCAATGTAATAACTATTCGGATTTAATGGATTCACAACAATATCATGTACATCAGAGTGCATAAACTGCGGACCCCAGTTCATATTAGAAACCTGATTATAATTTACTCCTCCATCAATAGATTGAAATACTGCAGGACCCGCTGCCAAAACCTGATTCTGATTTCCTGCTTTGATTACCATTCCTTTGCAATACCAACCTTGATAACTTCCTATGTCTTGTGAAGAAATCGTAGACCATGTTACACCCTTGTCAATCGTTTTATAAAAACCAATGGTGAAAAAAGCATCACAAACCTGTGCAATCGCAATATCGTTGTTGGTAGGATAAAGTGCAATCGTTGTTCTTCCGGTATGACTTGCATTCGGAATACCAGTTACAATTGACCAATTCAATCCGCCATTAGAACTACGATATAATCCTTTATTCAAACTATTCATATTTCCAACACCACACATAATTACACTTGTATCATTCGCAAGTAATGCAAGGTCCATACACAGTGGCTGATTCAAAACCTGATTCCATGTTGTTCCTGCATCTGTACTTTTATATATTCCTGCAGTCGTTGCAGCAAAAACAGTTTGAGGACGAAGTGGATTAATTACAATTTCCCAAATACCATCTTGCTGCTGATAATTCCAATTCAAAGATTGTGTCCACGTTACACCACCATCCATACTTTTTAATATTCCCATTCCATAAGAACCGCGAGTTGTACGATCTGTTAATCCGACTCCGTATGAGCCTGGATTATACGTTTCTCCAGTACCGATATACATTTCATTTGTATTCGATGGATTGATTGCAATCGTACTTACACCAATAACAGGAAATCCGGTTGGAACATAATTCCATGCACTAACGCCAATTCCTCCAACTGTAGATTTCCAAAGTCCGCCACCAGCAGAGCCTAACCAAACTGTATTCGTATCAGATGGATCAATTGCAACACACAACGTTCTTCCTCCCACATTATTTGGTCCGATGTTCGTCCATGCTCCAGTTGCAATAGATTGTTGATTTCCAAATCTTGCTTGTTGCTGATGCATCGCATTTAAATAAGCGTCATGTGGAATATCAGCATTAGGATAAGCACGAGCGCGATTCATCCATTGTAATCCTTCAAGCGCTTCTGTTTTTGATTCACTTTCATTTTCAGAAAGTTTTTCTTTGGTTATAGAAACTATGCCTGATTTTTTTTCAACTACAAAATTCATTTTTGTGGATAGAAAAAGTACAAGACAGATAATCAGGGTTGGAATTAGAAATCGCAGTTTTCGCATAATTTTTTGAATTTTTTAGAGGATGAAAGTTCGTCATTAAAGAAATCAAAAGCAAGATATTTTTCTGGAGCATTACTTTCCCTTTTCTATTGGCATTTCTCCCGCTATCCGGTCGACGGAGCTTCCTGCTATCGGGGCTGGATAGGAAATATCTTTAATTTAAATCAAAGGATGAAATCTTCCTCTGAAAAAGACGTTCATTAATCTAGCGCGTAAGCACACAAATTAATATAATAAAATAAAGTAAAATATTATAAAACACTTCTTGAACTGAAATCATACGCTTAGATTCATCATGAGTCCAAGAAAACTGACGAAAAGTACTCAGTAAATAATTTCCGTTGGCCTTTTTAAACTGACGATTAAATAACTTATAGCATAACAAAAAAATTAATAATGTTTTTAATGCGGAAGTTGTATTTTCAGAAAGAAATGTGTTAACCAAACTAAATCTATCAAAATTTGAACTTCTGTGATATGAAAAATAGTGCTCATTTCTGATCAATAAATAAAACACGAAATGAATTACTCCAATGACCAACCAACATAAAAAAATTCGCCTTTTGTTTAAATCACTCAGCGCATTTGTAGCCAAAAGAAAAAATGGTACAAATAATGAATAAAATAAAATACACAAACTCAATTTTTCGGGAACAATTAATTTCCACTGGTAAGCTACAATTAATCCGACTCCAATTAAAATTGTGAGCGTTACTAATATTTTTTGTCTGGTCGGGAATATTTTATCCTCAATCATAATTTTTCAGAAACCAACTCTAATCCAACGAATATAACCATTCAAAATCCGATACTATCTTATCCATTTTCCCTTTATATCCCGATCACTTGCATCTACTGTATTGTCATTTTCCTCCTCAAACTCCCTCATTAACAATCCTTAACCACTTTCACTTCGTATATGAACAACAACCCGTTGAAAGCCACGTTATTGGGTCGAAATCGGACCTTTTTTATTCATATCTTTGTTATGCAAGCAAATACAATGAGCGACCATTCAAATTC
The DNA here is from genome assembly GCA_038237845.1 of Bacteroidia bacterium. Taxonomy (GTDB): domain Bacteria; phylum Bacteroidota; class Bacteroidia; order Palsa-965; family Palsa-965. The sequence goes on along the minus strand of JBBRYH010000011.1, from coordinate 33,979 downwards.
TGACGAATTCAAAGCGGGCAAATTGCTCTCAACGATCAATATTCCCTCTGATCTGCGAAAACTTCGTGAGGACCAACTTCCACAAGTTTCTAAAGAATTACGTCAATACATTATTGATCTCGTTTCTAAAAAAGGCGGGCACTTTGGCGCAAGTCTAGGTGTGGTTGAATTGACCGTTGCATTGCATTATGTTTTTAATACGCCTTTTGATCAATTGGTTTGGGACGTAGGCCATCAGGCTTACGGACATAAAATTCTCACTGGACGTAGAAAAGTTTTTCATACTAATCGTCTTTACAAAGGCATTTCAGGATTTCCAAAACGCAGCGAAAGCGAATACGATGCTTTTGGTGTCGGACATTCTTCCACTTCTATTTCCGCAGCACTTGGAATGGCAGTTGCCGCCAATCGCAAACATGAAAACAGAAATGTGGTTGCTGTAATCGGTGATGGTGCGATGACTGCGGGAATGGCATTTGAAGGATTGAATCACGCGGGAATAGAAAAAAGCAATTTGCTAGTTGTATTAAATGACAACTGCATGAGTATCGACCCGAATGTCGGTGCTTTGAAAGAATACCTCAGCGACATTACCACTTCGCATACGTACAATAAAGTAAAAGATGAGTTGTGGAGTTTATTAGGAAAAATTTCCAAGTTTGGTCCTGATGCGCAATACATCGCTTCAAAAGTGAGTGATACTTTAAAAGCGGCGTTGCTGAAACAAAGTAATTTATTTGAATCCTTGCAGTTCCGTTATTTCGGTCCGGTTGATGGTCACGATGTAGATCGCCTTGTGAAAGTGATGAAAGACCTGAAAGATATTCCGGGTCCGAAAATTCTTCACGTACTTACTACAAAAGGAAAAGGTTTTAAATTTTCGGAAGAAGGAAATCCAACTCTGTGGCACGCGCCCGGGTTGTTTGATAAGACAACCGGAAAAATTATTAAATCCGTTTCCAATGAACCGCAGGCGCCGAAATATCAGGATGTTTTCGGTCATACGATGGTGGAACTTGCGGAGAAGAATCCAAAAATCATGGGAATTACTCCTGCAATGCCTTCCGGTTCTTCGCTCAACATCATGATGAAAGCTATGCCCGATCGCGCGATTGATGTGGGAATTGCAGAACAACATGCAGTAACTTTTTCAGCAGGATTAGCAACGCAGGGAATGATTCCGTTTTGCAATATTTATTCATCGTTCATGCAACGCGCGTATGATCAGGTGGTGCATGATGTTGCTTTACAAAACTTACATGTCGTTTTCTGTTTAGATCGCGGCGGACTTGCAGGCGCTGACGGACCAACACATCATGGCTCCTTCGATTTAGCTTATTTCCGTTGTATTCCGAATATGGTTGTCAGTGCGCCGATGAATGAATCGGAATTGCGCAATTTGATGTTTACCGCGCAGTTGGAAAAAAATGCAGTTCCTTTTTCAATTCGTTATCCGCGCGGACAAGGCGTTTTGCCTGAATGGAAAACACCATTTGAAGAAATTAAAATTGGTACCGGAAGAAAAATTCGTGATGGAAAAGATATTGCGATCTTAACAATCGGTCATCCAGGAAATTTTGTGGTGGAAGCATGTTCAAAATTGAAAAAAGCAGGAGTGAATGCAGCACATTACGACATGCGTTTTGTGAAACCGATTGATGAAGAAATGCTGCATGAAGTATTTTCAAAATTCGATAAAGTAATTACTGTTGAAGACGGTTGTATTCAGGGTGGTTTTGGGTCTGCTGTTTTAGAATTTATGGCAGATCACAATTACAAATCAGAAGTAAAACGTCTTGGCATTCCCGATAAATGGATTGAACACGGCGAGCAATCGGAGTTGTGGGATGAATGTGGATTTGATGTGAAAGCGATTGTTGAAACTGCGAAGGAGATGGTGTTGCATCCGAAATTTGAGGAAGTAAAAACTCGATAATCTTAAATTTAGTCAGAAGTGGTGTCTTATGCTAGCATCCGACACCACTTCTTATGCTAGCATCCGACACCACTTCTTATGCTAGAGTCCGACACCACTCATACACCACTTAAGATAATATCCAATTTCAATTATTTATTCTGTGGATTTTCATGTATTAGTTAATTTATTTATAGAAATAAACTTATTCTCTTTTATTAATTCGATAAACAACCCCTATAGATAATCGATAAACATCAAAGGGATTAACCACTTCCGATTGAATTTGAGAATTAACATGATATGCATAAATAGCGCGGAATTCCAAATCAATCTTTCCAACTGGATAAGCCATCGCCAATGCAATTCCCTTTTCAGGATAAAAATCAATCTTTCCAACAGGAAATAAAAGACCCAAGGCGTTGTCTCGAATCCAGGCATTTGCTAAACCAAACTTAATGGCTTTCTTCTTTACAAGAAGATAATAGTTTGCTCCTGCTAATAATGTTTCAGTGTATCCATCAAATGCATATTGCCTATTTTGCGCTAAACTCAGCCACAAGGATCGTCGGAAGTCAAAAGAAAATTTATACCGCGCAAAATAATACTCGATTCCGATTTCAGGAACTGTTGCTATTGGCAAATAATTATCATCATTATTTATTGCATAATAACTTCTATTTTTTAAAACCTTGAGTCCAACAATAAGATTTAAACAGGCAGATTTGTCTTTTACATTATTATATGGTGGCGCTTCGCTTGTTTTTCTCCTTTCGAAACGATAAACCAAATGAATAGAAAATTTATCCCCATTAACATACCCTCCTGCAAAATTAAAAACAGTATGTGCTGGTTTATGACCGAAATATGCAATAACCGGTTCAGCCCTTAATTCAACATCAAGCCACTTTAACGGAAAAGAAAAAAACATACTGAACCCCCAGCTATTATTAAGTGCTGAAAAAACGGACGCATTAATACTTTTTTCATAGGTATGCGAGTAAGCAATGCCAATCTTTTTCTGACCATTATTTGATTTTTTCTTAAAAGAATAGGTTATGCCGATTAATGTTGTAAGTCTGAATAGAAGTACATCTGGAAGATTCGGATTCTTAACAGAAAAGGATGTAAATAAATGTTGTCTGAAATCAAAAGATAAATTTGATTTAGAATCATAAATTTCAAATCCGAGAATTGGCGGAAAATAAAGTGACCCTTTGTAGATCATGTAACGACCAGAAAAATCAGCCCATGGATTAAATATTTTTGTTCCTATAATTCCTCTTAAATGAAAATCAGAAAAACGAGAAGTTGAATCCTGACACTTGGCCTTATGCACAGTAAAGGCAACAATAAAAAAAATGAGAAATATATTGCGTTGTCCTTTTTTCATGAAATTAAAAATAAAGGTTAGTCATAATGACTAACCTTTATGAATAAATAAATTTTTATGGATTTACCCTGGTAATTTTTAAAAACATTTTACTGCCCCCGAACACGACAGCACTTCCGATACCCGGCCACCATGAAGTTTGATTCAATTTTACAATCGTATTGCAATACCATTCGTTTGAATATTTCATTCTACATTTGTGTAAGAACGGTGGCGAAGGATTTACCACATTATTACCCCAATCCTGCCATTGCACATTTTTTCGCGTCACCCACCAGTCATTCTCATAAACAGTTACATACATATATTTCCAGTTTAGTGCATTGATATCAGCAAGATTCGCACCAAGTACATCCTGATTTGATGTAAACAATGTACCATTATTTACATCATTAGCTGAAATATGATCCAGCAGCAAAAGAGCTTGCCCGGTATTTCCATAGCCGGTTCCAGTCAAGGGAGATCCATTTTGTTGATAAAAAGTTACATAATATTTCACCTCTGACGCGCCGATATTTTCATACCGATATCCCGGATAAATTTTGTATTCTGACCACTGATATCTCCGGTCGACCCCTTGTACTGTAGGTGTAATAATTGATTGGCTTGAAAAACCTGCATCAAATCCGGTTTCAATATGATCAGTCCCGTTGTTAAAAATAATGATCGGGTTTTGTGAATTTGTTACCCTTTGTTCACCCACATGAGTTTCTGTAATTTGTCCGTTTTTATGAATAATATATCCCAAAATCTCATCTTGCCCGTTAATTTCCGCACCAATGCAGACAATCGGATCTTTAGTTAAATTTGCCGTTGCAAGATTCGGAACATAAATATTTGGATAATATGAAACACTTTTATAAATCATAGAATTACTCAAATGTTGAAGGCAATCATGATTCGGATCTTTCGGATCGACAGGGCACAAAGGCATCAAATAAATATTCATCAAGGTTCTAAACCTCGGATCTATTCCAACTAAAGTAGAATATTTTACATCTAACTCAGAATTTATTTGACACTGAGTATACACAATGCCCAGTAAATCATTATTTGTATTAACAAATGAAGAAAAACCGTTTGCTAATAGAAAAAGATTTTCATTCATAGCTTCATCTTCAGGATCATTAGGATTGGCAAGTTGATTATTCAAACGGGCATTTGATGAACTTAGGTCAAAGGTACAACTTCCGCTTGGTGCAGATTTTACTAGCGACGATGCGTAATCCTCTTTCTTGCAGGATCCACCTGAAATTATTGATAGTAAAGCAATAATTAAAAGTTTAGATTTTTTCTTTATTTCTTTATTTAAAGTTTTAGCTTAGCTAATTTACATCTTTTGTTGTATAAATAACGTTTCTTATTTGTTTTTTGATATTTTGTGGTGGAGGCTTGTGCAAGTTTGAAAAAAGCAGGAGTGAATGCAGCACATTACGACATGCGTTTGTGAAACCGATTGATGAAGAAATGCTGCATGAAGTATTTTCAAAATTAGATAAAGTAATTACTGTTGAAGACGGTTGTATTCAGGGTGGTTTTGGGTCTGCTGTTTTAGAATTTATGGCAGATCACAATTACAAATCTGAAGTAAAACGTCTTGGCATTCCCGATAAATGGATTGAACACGGCGAGCAATCGGAGTTGTGGGATGAATGTGGATTTGATGTGAAAGCGATTGTTGAAACTGCGAAGGAGATGGTGTTGGAGAATCACTTGGAAAGTGTGAAGGTTGGAAAGTTGTAAAATTTACCAGGCCTCTATTTTATTCCCAAAAAAAAATTAACGAATCACACACACCTTAGAAATAAATTCCGATTCAGGAGTTTTGATCTGCAATAAATAAATTCCATTTGCAAGTCCACTGACATTTAGCAATGTCGTTGCATCCGTACTTTCTTTACTCAACACAATTTTCCCAGTGAGATCTCTAATGAAAATCTGCATTGGGCCAGCTTGAGAATTTGAAATCGTCAATTCGTCTGAAGCAGGTGTCGGCCAGATTTTGATTCCGGCGTCGGAAAAATCTCCATTTGCATTACAGACATCAACGGTAACAGTAATCGTGTCGCTAGCCGAACAACCAATGCCATCTGTTCCTGTTAGTGTATACGTTTGTGTTGCTAACGGAATAAAAGGAACTCCATTCACCACGCTATTACTCCAGGAATACGTTGTTGCACCACTTCCGTTTAAAGTAACTTGTTGTCCATTACACACCAATGTTGCAGAAGCATTGGCCTGGACTGTAGGAGCAGGATTAACATTGACCCGAACAGTTTTCGTTGCAGCACAGGCAGTATACCAATCGTAAGCAGTCAGTTGAAATTGAGTAGTTGTAATTGGAGACAACCAAGCGGAACTTCCATTTCCTTGATTAATCGGACTTACAGGAACAGGAATAATTCCTGAAATATCCGAGAAATGATTCATCCAGTAATAATAATAGTAAAAATTTCCAGGCGTAATAAGTACGGATACACTATCTCCCTGACAAATTGTTGCGAGTGAGGGTGAAACCGAAAAAATAGGTTCGTTGTAGTTATAAGTTCTTTCTATCGTTCCTACAAATGAAGATTGACATCCAGCAGGATTGGTAGATACAACAGTTATCTGAGAAAAGCCGGGAGTCAGATTATGGAAAGTTGCATTCGCTCCATTGACACCTGTAAGGGTTCCGCTATTACAAGACCATGAATACGTATTGGTTGGGGCACCTTGTGCAAGCATCGTAAGTGAATCATTTAAAAAACACATCTTAACAATAAAACCACCATTCGGTGTCTGATTAAAAGGATGAAGTACAAAAGTCGACGCGGCTGGAACTTGAATCAATAAACTGTCTATTGCAGAAACGCATCCGTGAATATCTGTTCCCTGCACGGTAAACCAAGTATTTGAAGGAGGAGTGCTTGTTGCCGAATCACCATAAGTCGCAAAGGGAATAATGCAACATGGCGGTCCTGACCATGCATAGCTTAATCCGGCAGATCCACTTGCATATAAAGTAACTTGTTGACCGTTACAAAGCAGTGAATCGTTTGCAGAAAGAGAAACTGCAGGCAATGGATTAGCAACAAATACTGTATCCGTTGCTATCGAAGTACAACCATTCAACGTGTAGGTAACTGAAAAAACAGTTGTAGTTGGAAGCGGTAAAGAAGTAACGTTCGTTCCTGACGTTGTATTTAGATACAATCCCGGTGCCCAGACAATATTCTGGCAAGAGGGACAAACTGGACTTGAAAGATTTACCGTTCCCCCCACTCCAATACAATTGGCAGAAGAAGTAATGCTGGAATACGCGTAAGCATTTCGAATAACATTAATGTACCGAATACCAATACATCCTTCCGAATTCGTGGCGGTCAATCTGTAAGTTGTCGTTGGCTGAGTCGGAATTGCTTGGACGGAGGAATTCGTCTGGGATAGCAAAGTTGAATTTGCCGGCAGCGCGACATTTTCCCATAGAAAAGTAACATCAGGATCAAATCCTGAAGCACTCAGCGTTACAGTATCTCCCGCACAAATAGTATCGTCTGAAACTGTAATTGCGAGATTATTAAAATTGGGGAAGTGAATCCATTTGCTAGTAGAATCCACACCGAAAGCATTTGAAACTCTCAACCAAATTTGAAACGAATCAGGTGCAGCAAAATTGAAACATCCCGGAAGTACTGGTTCACTGTTGAAAGGACTGATGTTCCACACCCAAGTATCAGGAAGGTTTGCGCTTCGATCTACTAATTCAATTGCATCACAGTTTGACAGACAAAAAACAGAATCGGCCATTGAAAAATCGGCAATAGGTGGTAATCCGACAATTGAATCACGAACGGAAATATTATCGAGATAAAAATTATTATCGACTGATCCTATTGTAAAATCTTTGACTAGCAAAATGCTCACCTCTGTTTCTTTACCTGCAAAATAATTTTTCATTGCTGAAAGATTCACTGTGATTTTTTTCCATTGTCCAGGAGCAGAAGGAATAAAATTTGGGCCAACATTCGTCATGGTTATAGTCGAGTCATAAATAATATCGTTCCAGAAAAAATTATTGTAGGGATTGCCACACCATTGTTTTCCACTGATCATTAATTTTCTTCCAATGCCATTCGGAACTTTTGATGCTGCTACATAAAAAGTCATGATGGGATGCTGAAGTGAATCCAGATTGAAAGTTCCCAGAATAACTTTATTGGTATCGGTTCCGATATTATGTTCCTGCCTAACAAATAAACAAGAATCAGAATTGTAACCTACTCCAGTTCTCAATTGCCAAGTAGTATCAGCTGCCTCAATTTTCAAATGTCCGTCGGGAAAGAAAAATCCATTTTCAAAATTTTCAACGAAGGGATAATTCCTAACGAGAAATAATCCGTTCTGAGTCAGGAGTGAATCAAGCGGTGCAATAAAAACCTGTCGGTTTTCAATATGCGGGACATTTCCATAGAACGAAGTCATGGAAATGTTTTTCATTCCTGTTGAAGAAAAAGTCACGGCTTGAATTCCATTGGTAGAAGTTGCAGGAATGCCATTTTGAAAAGTCCAATGCACACTATCTGGAACGGCTGTAATGGGATTACACGCAAAATGATAATCTCTCTGAATAGAGCAACCAAATGCAGGGTCAGTAAAAGCGATTACAAGAATTCGTGAGGAATCGACACAGGCGGGAGGAGATAAAACTCCTGTTGCAATTAAATTTGAATTGATCCAGACTTCATGTCTATTTAGAATGTTGTCATTCAAGATTCCATACATCCGATTCACTTGTCCAAGTGTAAACATAATTTTGCATGGTGCGTAATCCATAAAATTCTGAACGTTTTCAAAAATTCCAGGATTGCAGAAATTCAGAAGTGTATCACAAGCGTTGGGAGATCCTGCGGTCACAGGAGTATCGGCAACAAAATCATCTCCCATGCAACCACCGGGATTATTTGTGTTTCCCCAAGGATGTAATAGTCCTAACCAATGTCCAAGTTCATGCACGAAAATGGTAGGGGTAAAAGCTCCGGACTGCACAAAAAATATTCCGTCATTTCCGATTCCAGGAATTGAATTCCAGTTGTCAGGTGGAGTTGCATATGCCGCCGCATTTACAAACGCCGCAACATTAATATGGACATTAAAATAATGTTGGTAGTCCTGATAGTCTGGAGTTGGGTAAGCAGCCGCATTGGCAAGCTGATGATAATAAATTCCGCTGATGCAATTTCCCAAAGTATCGAAGCGAGCCAATCTCAATTCAATTTGTGCATTGCCAATTAAATTTCGAAATGCCACGGCCACATCAGAAGTATCAGCATTTGCTTTTCGCAAATAAACATTGACATCTGAAATCATCTTAACCACATCATCATATCCAGGAAGATTATTCGGCAAATATGAATCGAAGTAAATATGGACAACAGTGGGAATAATATAGTTGATGCTCACTGCATTCGCAGGAGGATATTGATGCATTAATTGAGGATTGACTGGAAGTGTTCTGCAATTCGATTGTGCCGAAAGCAAGACAGCATTACACGATAGCAACAGAACCAAAATGGTTCTACGGATAAAAACAGCAAGCATGATTTTTGAATTTGGAGTTCAATGAATTATTTACCATTAGCAATTTACAACAATTATGAGTCGACACGACATAAAAAAGACCGCCTTTCGACAGTCTTTTTTAATATTTCATAATTAGTAATTAAAGTTTCACTTTCACTTCAACCATTTCATATCCTTCAATAATATCACCTACTTCTATATTATCAAATTTGTCGATGTTCAATCCGCATTCGTAACCTGTTCCCACTTCTTTTGCATCGTCTTTAAAACGTTTAAGTGAGCCAAGTGTTCCGTCGTGTAATACAATTCCATTTCTGATGATACGGATTTTTGTATGGCGATTAATTTTCCCATCGAGGACATAACATCCTGCAACGGTTCCAACTTTTGTAATTTTGAAAACTTCGCGAACTTCCACGTTGCAAGTAATTTTCTCCACAAATTCCGGAGCCAGCATTCCTTCCATCGCCGCTTTGATTTCGTCGATTGCCTTGTAGATAATCGAGTAAAGACGAATGTCGATCTGTTCTGTTTCTGCTAATTTTTTTGCATTCGCAGATGGACGAACCTGGAAACCAATGATGATTGCATTGGATGCCGAAGCAAGCAATACATCAGATTCACTGATTGCACCAACTGATTTGTGAATGATACGAACCTGAATTTTCTCAGTAGATAATTTCAACAAGGAATCAGCAAGAGCTTCGATAGAACCATCTACGTCACCTTTGATAATCACATTTAATTCCTGGAAATCACCAATTGCAAGACGACGACCAATCTCATCAAGTGTAATATGTTTTGTAGTACGAATAGATTGCTCACGTTGTAATTGAAGACGACGTGTTGCAATATCTCTTGCTTCACGTTCATCCGCCATGATGTTGAATTTATCACCAGCTTGTGGCGCACCACTTAATCCAAGAATCTGAACAGGATAAGAAGGACCTGCTTCTTCCACATCACCTCCACGTTCGTTATGCATCGCTTTTACACGACCGCTATAACAACCTGCGAGTACAACATCACCAACATGCATGGTTCCGTTTTCGACAAGAACAGTTGCTGTGAATCCACGACCTTTATCAAGTGTTGACTCGATAATAGTTCCAGTAGCGCGTTTGTTTGGATTTGCTTTCAGCTGTAACATTTCTGCTTCAAGCAATACTTTCTCTAATAAGTTTTCGATGCCTTGACCTTTCTTTGCAGAAATTTCCTGACACTGGAATTTACCACCCCACTCTTCTACCAGAATATTCATAGCAGAAAGTGCTTCGCGAATTTTATCCGGGTTTGCGCCTGGCTTATCAATTTTATTAATTGCAAATACCAATGGAACACCAGCCGCTTGTGCGTGATTGATGGCCTCAATAGTTTGTGGCATGACGCTATCGTCAGCCGCAACAACAATGATTGCAATATCAGTTACCTGTGCACCTCGAGCACGCATAGCAGTAAACGCTTCGTGACCCGGAGTGTCAAGGAATGTAATATGTTTTCCATTTTCAAGTTGCACGTTATAAGCGCCAATGTGCTGGGTAATTCCGCCCGACTCACCAGCAATAACGTTTGCTTTACGGATATAATCCAGTAGCGATGTTTTACCATGATCGACGTGACCCATTACGGTAACGATCGGAGAACGGTCTAACAAATCTTCCTCTTTATCTTCTTCTTCAACAATTGATTCCTGTACTTCAACGCTTACGAATTCAACTTTGAATCCGAATTCTTCAGCAAGAATTGCAATTGTTTCAGCATCGAGACGTTGATTGATCGAAACGAAAAGTCCGATGGTCATACAGGTTGAAATAATCTGTGTAACCGGAACGTTCATCATTGTCGCAAGTTGATTTGCGGTAACGAACTCCGTAACTTTTAACGTTCCTTTTTCAATTTCTTTATCTGCAGCTTCTTTTTCAATACGCTGAGAAACCTGTTCACGTTTATCACGACGGTACTTGGAAGCTTTTGATTTTCCTTGTCCGCTAAGACGTGCAAGTGTTTCTTTAATTTGCTTTTGAACTTCTTCTTCTGTGAGTTCAGCTTTTACTGGACGAGGTGCACCAGCAACGTGAGGCTTACGACCACCAGCTCCGCCACCTTGATTTCCACCTTGACCTTGTCCTGGACCACGATTAGTATTTGGAGTTCCAGGTTGATTTTGAACTGGTCCACCTTCTTTACGGATACGTCTACGTTTGCGTTTTTTCTCTGCTTCAAATTCTGCAGAAGAAGAGGCAACAGGTTTTTTCTTATCGTCTTTTACAGGCAATTCGATTTTGCCCATAATTTTTGGTCCTTCGAGTTTCTCAACTGTTCTTCTGTAAAGAATTTCTTCTTGTTTTTCAGCAGGAACTTCAGGAGAAATAGTTTCTTCAACAACAGGAGGAGCAACTACTTCTTCAACAACATGTTTTTCTTCAGCAACTGGCTCTTCGGTTTTTTTCTTTTTTGAAGTCGTTTTCTTTGGTGCCACAGGCTCCACAGGAACTTCTTCTTTTTTCTTCTTGGCTTTTGGTTTTGTTAGCTCAAGATCTATTTTGTCAATTACTTTTAACGTAACTGTTGGCTCTGCTTTTACACGGGTAATTTCTTCCTTCGGCTCTTCCTGTTTCTCTTTTACTTTTTTCGGCTTTTCCTTTTCTGTAGTCGTTGTTTTTGAAGAACCAGAATTCATGTCCTTTATAAGAACTTCTTCTTGTTCACGATCCTGCGCACGCTGTGTAGCTTTTGCATTGGCCGTTGTTTCTTCACTCAATTCCACAGACTCCTTTTTGGTCCGTGTATTGAGGCCAACTAATTTGGATTCTTCTTTTTCTTCACGATCCTGCGCAAATTCTTTCGTGAGCAAACGATATTGCTCGTCGGAAATTTTTCCGTTCGGATTGCGTTCAATTTTCTGACCCTGTTCTTCCAGATAATCCCAGAGGCGGGCTAAGGAGACGTTAAATTCTCCCTTGACTTTACTAATCCTGATTTTATTTTCTGATTCTGCCATAAATGCTTGCCTCCCTGGCTAAGCGTTACAAAGTTCGGAAAAAATGTGGATCATCATCCGATGACCCACATGAAATCCTTTATTCAAATTCAGAACGTAAGATTCGTTTAACCTCTTTTACTGTTTCTTCTTCGAGGTCTGTACGTTTAACGAGCTCTTCATCACTAAGTTCAAGTACTGCCTTAGCAGTATCGCAACCTACAGATTTGAATTCGTCAATAATCCATTGTTCAATTTCATCGGTGAATTCATCGAGGGTAACATCTTCAACGTCCTCATCAGTATCACGGTAAACATCGATTTCATACCCTGTTAACTTACCTGCCAAACGGATATTATGGCCACCTTTTCCAATAGCAAGGGAAACCTGATCTGGTTTGAGATAAACTTCAGCACGTTTACTTTCTTCATCCAATTTCACCGAGGTGATTTTAGCAGGAGACAGTGCACGTTGAATTAACAAGGTAGAATTTGCTGTATAATTAATTACGTCAATATTTTCATTTCGAAGTTCACGTACAATCCCGTGAATTCTGGAACCTTTCATACCTACACAAGCTCCAACAGGATCAATGCGATCATCATAAGATTCCACGGCAACTTTAGCACGTTCACCTGGTTCACGAACAATTTTCTTAACGGTAATAAGACCATCATAAATTTCAGGAACTTCCATTTCGAATAACTTTTCAAGGAAGGAAGGAGCTGTACGAGAAAGGATAATAACGGGTGAATTATTACGCATGTCAACTTTTAATACAACTGCACGTACGGTATCACCTTTCTTAAAGAAGTCGCCCGGTATTTGCTCAACTTTAGGGAGGATCAATTCGTTTCCTTCATCGTCAAGTACCATTGTTTCTTTCTTCCAAACCTGATAAACTTCACCAGTGATCACATCGCCAACACGCTCTTTGTATTTACGATAGAGTGCATCTTTTTCAAGATCCAATACTCTTGATACAAGATTTTGACGAATAGCTAAAACCGCGCGGCGACCGAAGTCATCCAGCATAATTCTGTCAGTTACTTGCTCGCCTATTTCAAAATCGGGCTCGATTTTTTTTGCGTTGGCAAGGCTGATGTGTTTATTTTCATCATAATCGAAGCTATCGTCTGCGAATTCGTCATCAACAATTTCGCGGTTACGCCAGATTTCAAGGTCACCACGTTCAGGGTTGACAATAAAGTCGAAGTTTTCGTCGCTGCCGTATTTTTTACGAATCATGCTACGAAATACGTCTTCGAGAATGCTCATGAGCATTGCACGGTCAATGTTCTTGGTCTCTTTGAATTCCGAGAAGGATTCGATGAGGTTTAGATTTTCCATTTTTATTGTATTGTAATCGTTTTGCTTTGATATTGACCTGTTGCCAGGCGTTAAAACTTGATGATGATTTTTGTTTCTTTTATCTTTTCGAAAGGAATATTTAGTTTTCGAATTACAAATTGTTTGCCTTTTTGACCTTCAACTTTTTCCTTTGTAGTTTGTTCAATTTCAATTTCATTTTTGTTTGCTGAAATTAATTTGCCTTCTGTTTTTTCTCCATCAGCAAATTTTATTTCTACTTCTTTACCTGTGTATTTTTTATATTGTTGTAACACTTTAAAAGGCTGGTCGATTCCAGGTGATGAAACTTCCAGTTCATAATCTTCTGTTTCTCGATCAAGTTGTTCTTCAATAAAGCGACTTAATGCAACGCATTCCTTGATTGAAATTCCGTCGAAGTTGTCGATTGTCACTTTTATTTTGTTCATGGCACTGACTGTAACCTCAACGAGATAACTTTCAGTTTCTTTCAACATTTTTTCCGCGAGATCGCGAACGGTAGTTGTACTTATCATGACAAAAAAACAGGGGACATTCGTCCCCTGATAATCGTTCTACTAAAACAGGATGCAAATATAATAGGAAAAAAGCAGAAAACAAAATTGATTTTTATCAACCTTTTTCCGCTTAATTCGTATATATAAGGGACAAATAGTCGTAATTTGCCGATGAAGTTCTTTATTTATCTTCAGATGTCGTTTTGTTCTCCCCCAAAAGACAGGCATTTTGAACCAAACCGTCAAAAAAATCATCCAAAATGATTAAAAAAACGAATTATTCGGGGAAACGGGGGCTGCAATACCGCAAGGCAGTTCCAATCGCGCTACTATTCCTTCAAGGGAATACGTTACTGGCACAAACCAGTTCTAAAACATCGGAAGGTGTTTCTATTTTAGAAATCCTTGGTTATGTTGCAATGATTTCAGGAGTAATATTGCTGGCCTGGTTTATTGGAGCTGCTCAAAGTAAAAGTTCGCCAAACGAAAGCCAACCAAAACTCCACAAACATTTTGATCATCCAAATGACCCTCATTTTCGCAAATTAAAAAAGAAAACATCGTAGAGCAGGAGCAAAAAAAATCCGTTGGCACGGAAAAATGAAACAAAGAAAAACCCCTTCACTAAATAAATGAAGGGGTTTTTCTTTGTCTTAATTTTTAAACTCATTGAACTTTCACGCCATTCTTATATTTCACTTCCGAAAGAACTGATCCATTCAAATCATAATATATCCAGGTTCCATTTGGTTTGCTCACCTCTCGTGTTTTGTAAACTTTTTTACCATTTGCTTTTGTGAGCAGGTATTCTTTTTCTTTCACAATTTTATTATGTGTGATACTTTGCTTTGCTGTACTAGGATAATAATTTACTGTTGTGCCGGAAAGTTTTCCCATTTTATATTCGGTTTCCGTTTTTAATGCTCCAGTTTCATAATAATATTTCCATTTACCATTTGCTTTATCTAAATGATATGAACCTATTTCATCAGGGTTACCGGTTTCATTAAAGGAACTCCACTTTCCTTCCTTTAATCCTGTTTTAAATTTTCCTTGTTGATGTAATTTTCCACTGTCCCACCAAAACATCCACATTCCCTCTTTTGAACCATTCGCATAATTACCAGCATAGTTAGGCTTCCCATTATCGTAAAATCCTTTCCATGATCCTGCCATCAATCCCAATTTAAAACTACCATCATCTTTCAATTGACCATTTTCAAACCAAGAAGACCATTTTCCATCTTCTTTGTTATTGATATAAATTCCTTCCTGCAATTTTTGTCCATTTTCAAACCAGAAAGTCCAAGCGCCATTCTTCATTCCATTTTTGAAAGTACCTTCTTTATATTTCTGCGCATTAGGATACCAGAAAGTCCACATTGAATCTTCTTTATCATCCTTATAGAAACCTTCTTGTTGCATTTGGGCGCTTGTTTCAAACCAATATTGCCAATGCCCACTTCTTAAATCGTTTGTAAATTCTCCTTTCATATCCGGAGAACCATCCATTTTAAACCAATCCCAATTTCCAGATTTTAAATCATTGGAATAATTTCCTTCGAAAGAAACCTGACCGTTTTCGTACCAGTGTGTTGATTTCCCATTCTTTTTTCCATCTTTAAATTCTTCTTTGAAATCAAGTTTTCCTGTTGGTGTTAAAAAAGTCCAAGTACTATCTTTTAATCCATTATGATACATTCCTTCTCCACGTTTACGTCCACTTTCATAGGCTAATATCATTTTCCCATTCCCATTTTTGATTACTTGTTTTCCATCTTCCGCCCAAAGATCCCATAAGTATTCTGTGCCATTTTTATATTCGATTACTTCCAAGGGTTTCCCATTTTCATAATAGGATTGCCAACGAGCCGCCTTTATTCCTTTTACATAAGTTCCCTCCTCTTTTTTATTTCCATTAGAAAACCACTCTGTATAAAGTCCATTTAAAGTATCATCAACGAATATTCCTTCATGTGTTGGTTTTCCTGTTTCGGTCCAATATTTAAAATGCCCATTCTTCTTCGAACTCCACTCATAATTTTTGAATTCAATTTTATATTCTTCAGTACTTTTTAATTTGCCAGATTCATAAAACGTATTCCAAATACTGTCGGGAAGATTCTCAACAAATTTCCCTGTCATAAATTGATTTCCATTTTTATACCAATAGGCCGCCTGTCCACTTTTTTTTCCTTCGAAATATCGCTCTTCCGCTTTTTTACCCCCATCATTAAAATAAAAAGTCCATATGCTATCTTGCAATCCATTCTTGTAGGCCCCGTTACGATCCATTTTTCCATCCATGAAATAATAGGAAGCCTTGCCCTCGAGTTTGCCATTTACGGAATACTCAATGCTTTTTTTCTTCTTTTTTGCTTCATCCCAAAACTCTTCCTTCTTAATTGGTTTAGGAGCAGGAGTTGATTTCGGAACCTGTGTTTGAGCAACAAGACGAAAGCTTAACAAAAAAATTACTAGTGGGAGAATTCTTTTCATAGACATAGAACGAGAAAAATCAGATTTTCGTTTTCAAAACTATCTTAAAATAACGACCTATGGTCAAGGCGGTATGATAAGATATAAACGTTTGAAGTGCAACTAATGTGAATAACGCAGCTTTTCAATTTGGATACATATATCATTTGCGGCCTTCAACACTTCTTCTTCGGTAGTATCTTTCCCTAGAGAAATACGTATCGAAGAATAGGCTTGTGCTTCTGTAAGTCCCATCGCTTTCAATACATGAGATGGCTCGGGCAGTGCAGAAGTGCAAGCTGAGCCAGTAGAAAATGCAAGTAAGGGGAGCTTTGCTATTAATTCATCGGCTTTAATTCCACCAATAGAAATATTGCAAGTGTTCGGCAAACGGTTTCGAATATTTCCATTGACAAAAACATCATTCAATTCTGTCAATTTCCATTCAAATTTAGAACGTAGAATTGACATCTTTCCAGCATTCTCCCACCAATCTTTACCTGCAATTTCCGCCGCAAGGCCTAATCCAACAATCGCAGGGACATTTAAGGTTCCTGAACGCAAACCACGCTCATGCCCTCCACCATGTATAAGTGGAGTAAGATTCACTCGTGGATTTTTTCTTCTTACAAATAATGCCCCTGCACCCTTCGGACCATACATTTTATGTGCTGAAATACAACAAAGATCTATTCCTAAATCCTGCACATCAACTTGTATTTTTCCGAAAGCTTGTGTAGCATCACAGAAAAAAATGGAATTATTTGCATGAGTAATTTCTGCTAATTTTTGAATTGGTTGAATCGTTCCCGTTTCATTGTTAGCAAGCATTATAGCAACAAGAATTGTCGTTGGAAGAATATTTTTTTTAAGGTCTTCCGGATCAACATTTCCTTCACGATCAACCGGTAGAAAAGTAATATTTGCACCTAGCGTTTCAAGGTATTTACAAGTATCAATTACTGCTTTGTGTTCGGTTTGTGCAGTGATAATATGTTTCCCTTTGGTTTGATAAATAGAAAAAACTCCTTTTAAGGCAAGATTAATTGCTTCTGTTGAACCTGAAGTGAAAATTATTTCTTGTGCTTCCGCATTTAACAATGAAGCAACCTGAGCACGAGCATTATCGACAACTTGAGCAGCAGTCCATCCAAAAGAATGTGATTTGCTTGAAGCATTTCCAAAACGTTCTGAAAAATACGGCAACATCGCTTCAAGCACGCGCGGATCTACCGGTGTGGTGGAATTATAATCAAGATAGATTGGTTGATTCACGCTGTAAAGGTAGCCACAGATTTCGCAGATTCGAGCAGATTGAAAACAAGAACCACATCTATTTCGATATGCGAAAAGAGAATGGTTAAATAATAATCTGCAAAACTGTGGCTAAAAATGAAGGGTGCCATCTCCCGTTGGCACCCTCCTGGGTTATCCCCCAAAACACACTAATTCGGGGGAACTAATAAATTCTTGATCTATTGTTTATGCGTTACAACCAACTTTGTATTTACAATTTGGCCATTCACATTAATTTGAATCAAATAGGTACCTGAGGCAAAACTTTCGGTGTTCATTTTTTTGAACTGCTTACCTGAAGAAGTCACTTGTTGCATTTCCTTTTCAATTATTCGTCCTGCCAAATCATATACGATAAAATTAACTTCTCCGGTTTGATTCAGTTGGTAAGAAACATTTGCAAAATCATCCGATGGATTTGGAGAAACCAAAACCGCCGATGCGATTGGTCTAGTTTCATTAAGTCCTGCAAGATTTATAACGGTTACCATATGACAAGTTGAATCGCAAAAATTCTGTAACGAATCATAAACCGTTAGACAAACTTGATAAGTGCCAATCTGCTGGTAGGAATTGGAAGGATTTTGTTGGTATCCGTAATTTCCATCGCCAAAAGTCCAGATGTAACTTCCTGTATTATTCAAAGAGGAACTTCCGATAAAATAAATATATCCAACGGAATCAATCCAAGTAAAGTCTGCATTACAAACAGGCGCAGTGAAAGTTATCGGCATGCATATGCTATCCGAACAACCGGTAAACTGATCGTAATAAGCAAAGCATACTGTATAGGTTCCATAATTAGCATAGGTATGAACTGGATTTTGTGTGTTTCCTGTTGAATTATCTCCAAAACTCCACATCCAAACTGTATTGGGAGAACCTCCATTTGCAGTTCCACTAAAATTTGCAGTTAGTCCATTCGTAGTATAAGTGAAAGAACCGAAACAGGAATCAATAGTAAAAGTATGGCAAGCAGAATCCGAACAACTGTTTAAAGAATCATAAACCATTATACAAGCAGTATAGGTACCGGCCGCAGCATAAGTATGAGCAGTCGAAGCGTTATTTGAATAATCGAAATTACCATCACCAAAACTCCAACTTATATTAGTTACACCAGGAGTTGTTGTTCCGATAAAAGTGTAGGAAGTTCCATTTGCAAGCCAGGTAAAGTCACCTAAACACTGAGCTGAAAGTTTGGAAAATGGGATAAGACTTAAAAGAAAAATAAGATTTCGGACAGCTTTCATTTTAATATTGTTTTACGATACAAAGATGCTTCAGCAGGTCGGCATACACAAATCTATTTCCAATATTCTTACGTGTTCATTTATGAGATCTGAAGCTCAACAAAGCCCTTAACTTTGCGGATCTTAAATCGAATACGTGCAAGAAGGTCGCAAAAATTATTTATTACTTCACTTTATCGTATTTATATGGGGCTGGACTGCTATCCTCGGCAAGGTGATTACACTCAATGCTTGGAAATTGGTTTGGCTAAGGATTCCGATCGCAATGACAGGCATACTTGCTTACCTGCTCATCACCCGAAAACCGATCCTTACTTCGCCTAAAAACGCTATAAAATATCTTGCAACAGGGCTGATTGTGGCTACTCATTGGATTTGTTTTTATGGTTCAATTAAAGAAAGTAATGTGTCAGTTACTCTTGCTTGTTTTTCTTCTGGCTCTTTATTTACTGCTTTGATTGAACCTCTTTTTTTAAAGCGAAAGATTCGGTTTTATGAAATTGTATTTGGCATTATGGTGGTGGGAGCACTTTGTTTGATTTTCGGTGTTGAAACCCATTATCAGTTGGGAATTTTATTAGGAGTACTTGCTGCTTTGACCTCCTCCATTTTTGGAGTATTAAATGGATTCATGGTACAAAAAGGACACAACGGAACTTTGATTTCATTGTATGAAATGGTTGGAGGTTTTTTAGGAATGACCATTTATGTTTTGATTGCGAAACCGTGGGAAGGTCCATGGATTGCTATGTCTTCTGCCGATTTATTTTATTTGTTGATTCTTGGAATTGCAGCAACCACTGTTCCTTTTCTTATTTCATTGGCAATTTTGAAAACTGTTAGTCCGTATACTGTTTCGCTGACGTTAAATCTGGAAACCCTTTACGGAATTATTTTTGCCTATTTTATTTTTCACGAAGACAAACAACTCACTGGCTATTTTTATTTAGGTGCGGCAATCATTCTTTCTACTGTTTTCCTAAATGGTTGGATGAAAATGCGGAAGTCATAATAATTTATAAAAAACCATGAAGACTTCAAATCACAGAGAATAAATTACCATTCTCTTATCTTTAGTCTCACATCTCACCTCTATCTTTGTACAGTGAATTCATTTTCTCCATATTGTAATAGTCTGACGAGCTACAGCCGTTTTAAAACACGGGTTGTAAATATTGGTGATATTCCAATGGGTGGCGATTTTCCCATTCGACTACAATCGATGACGACTACTGATACGATGAATACGATCGCGACAGTTGAGCAATGTATTCGAATGATTGATGCTGGTTGTGAATATGTTCGTATCACCGCTCCAAGTATTAATGAAGCGAAGAATCTGGAAAATATTAAAATAGAACTTCGCAAACGCGGATACAAAACACCTTTAGTTGCCGATATCCATTTTACTCCGAATGCGGCTGAACTTGCTGCACGAATTGTAGAAAAAGTTCGTGTTAATCCTGGGAATTACGCTGATCGCAAAAAATTTGAACATATAGAATATACGGATGCTTCCTATGATTCAGAATTATTAAGAATTCGTGATCGCTTTATTCCACTTATAAAAATCTGCAAGGAATATGGTACAGCCATGCGCATCGGAACAAACCACGGTTCATTAAGTGATCGTATTTTAAGTCGCTATGGTGATACTCCATTAGGAATGGTAGAATCTGCAATGGAATTTCTACGAATTTGTGAGGATGAAAAGTATCAGAACATTGTGTTGTCAATGAAGGCAAGCAATCCACAGGTGATGGTACAGGCTTATCGTTTACTCGTTCAACAAATGATAAAAGCAGGGATGAACTATCCTTTACATCTTGGTGTAACCGAAGCCGGCGATGGTGAAGATGGCAGAATTAAATCGGCAGTTGGAATTGGTACTTTATTAGAAGATGGATTAGGAGATACTGTTCGTGTTTCATTAACTGAAGATCCTGAATTTGAAATTCCAGTTGCAAAAATGTTGGTGGATCGTTATTCCAACCGAATGGGGCATGAAGCAATTGTTGAAATACAAAAAGATCAAGAAAAAATAATTCTTCCCTATTCCCCTTACGAATACAATCGTAGAATTACTAACGCAGTAAATAATATTGGCGGAACAAATGTCCCGAGAGTAATTGCGGATTTCAGCGATAAAACTGAAATCACTGCCGCTTCATTTTTTGCAGTTGGAAATAATTATTCCATTCCACTTGATAAATGGAATCTTACTGACCAGGCATGTGATTTTATTTATGTGGGTGATCACGAAGTGAATTTTGAAATTCCAGGAACATTAGGAATAATTGTCAACAGTGAAGCTTGGACAAAACAAAAAAAATCAGAACGTCATTATCCAGTTTTTTGTGGAGAGGACTTTTTTGCAACAACCTTAAAATCGTCAGAATTAAATTTTATTGCTGCTGACCTTAAAACATTGTCAGTTGATTTTATAAGCAAAATAAAAAACGAAAAAAATTGCGTGTTGGTCATTCACACTTCGAATAAACACGGGATGGCTGAAGAACGAAGGGCAATTATTTCATTGATGGAAAATGATTGTCGTGTTCCTGTAATTTTAAAACGCAGCTATAAAGAATCTTCTGAAAATATTTTTCAATTGTATTCCTCCACAGATCTTGGTGGATTATTTCTTGACGGACTTGGAGATGGAACTTGGATTTCTGGTAAACCTCATGTAAGTGTCAAAATTGCGAATAGCACTTCATTCGGCATTCTACAAGCCACAAGAACACGAATTTCAAAAACAGAATATATTTCTTGTCCATCCTGTGGTAGAACACTTTTTGATTTGCAGGAAACCACAAATAAAATACGTCAACGTACGTCTCACCTGAAAGGAGTGAAAATAGGAATCATGGGATGTATTGTAAATGGTCCGGGAGAGATGGCTGATGCGGATTATGGGTACGTTGGAACGGGACAAGGCAAAATAACACTTTACAAAGGGAGAGAAGTAGTTCAAAAAAATATTGATGAAAAAGATGCAGTAGATGCTCTAGTGGGATTAATTCGCGAGCATGGAGATTGGGTTGAATTGCCTTTGTAAAGAAGGTTAATATTTTAAAAATAAAAAGGGAAGCCGAATAAATTCGACTCCCCTTTTTTAATTTTCCATTACTATTTCTGAATTGAAATTTTTTCTGTCCACTGCACACCATTTGCAATGATATGTACGAGATATAATCCGGAGGACTCTGATTGTAAACTAATTTGTTTTACAAAACCAGAATGGACATTATTTTCACTTGAAGCAAAGACAATCCGTCCTTGCAAATCCGTGATCTCAATTTGAAGCCCTTCCAGATTTGAAACGGCTTGTATCGTAAATATTCCATTGTTCGGATTCGGGAAAATGTTGATTCCGTTTTCGAAATTTGGCTGATTAATTCCCATACAGCCGTTAACCGTAATAACTACCGTAGCTGTTCCACTACATCCATTCGCATCTGTAAAGCTATATGACAAGGTATGATTACCGACGCCCGCCGTCATTGGAGTGAAGGAAGATCCTGAGACACCCGGGCCCGTCCATGTTCCACCTGTCGGTCCACCAGTTAATGAAATTATTCCATCAGAAAGGCAAGCTGTACTTGCGGAAGCAACTCCTACAACACTTGGAAGTGGATTTACTGTAACTGTAATCATATCAGTATCCTGACATCCATTAGAATCTGTTCCTGTTACAGTATATGTAATTGTAGATGTTGGAACGAATGAAATTCCATCTGAAACACCACCTGTCCAGACATATGTTGAGGCTCCGCTACCTGTTAATGTTACGTTACTACCAGTACAAATTTCAGTTGAAGTTGCATTGGCTGTTACAATTGAAATTCCATTTACAACAACACTGATCACATCAGTATCCTGACAACCATTTGAATCAGTTCCAGTTACTGTGTATGTACCTGTTGAGGTCGGAGAAAAAGGAATTCCGTCTGTAACGCCGACGCTCCAAACATAAGTATTTGAACCACTTCCTGTCAACGTAACTGTTGATCCCATACATATTGCCTGTGAAGTTGAATTGGCTGTTACAATTGAAATTCCATTTACAACAACGGATGTAGTTGCAGTATTCACACAACCGTTCGCATCTGTTCCTGTTACGGTATAGGTGTCAGTCACCGTTGGCGAAAAAGGTACGCCATCTGTCGCGCCACCTGTCCATGAATAAGTGGATGCACCACTACCGAATAATGTTACGGATGAGCCCATACAAATTGCAGAAACTGAAGAATTTGCAATTACAGTCGGTAAAGCATTTACAGTAATGGTTTGGGTAGCGGTTCCTGTACAACCTGCAGTAGTGCCTGTCACAGTATATGTTGCTGAAGAGACGGGAATAAATGCTACTCCATCCGTAACACCGCCTGACCAAGAATAAGAACTTGCGCCTGTTCCATTTAGAGTTACACTTGTTCCTGGACAAACAGATGAAGAAGGAGAAAGAGTAATTCCAACATTAGGTGCCGGATTAACTGTTAAGGTAAAGTTTGTTGGTGCACTTGTTCCACAAGTATAGGTCGCTGTAACAGCAATAGTTCCTGAAGTGCTTCCAGCGGTCATATTAATAGAAATTGTTCCTTGACCAGAATTAATTGTTGACCCCGAAGGGACACTCCACGTATAACTGGTTGCACCCGGCATCGCTACAATTGAATAATTTCCTGAGGCGCTAGCGCATATTGAATTACTCCCGTTGATCGCACCTGTTGAAGGAACTCCATTTACTGGAGTTATAGAAACTATTCCGTTTCCAGATCTAAATCCTGAAGTAGTAGAAGTTGATGTGCTTCCCGGATATGAAATATAACTTGATCCTCCAGCACCAGCAGAAACATAACCGCCGCCGCCGCCATAATAACCGCCGCCGCCGCCGCCGCCAGTACAATAAGTATTAACAGGATTTGCATCCCCTCCTTGTCCTAAAGTTCCTGAAGGAGCCGACTGACCATTTCCGCTATAAAAACCACCTGCCCCTCCTGCAGATTGCGTACCTCCGAAACCTTGCGTTCCCACAATCCAACTTGGTGCACCATCACTACCGATTAGTCCACCACCGGCACCACCAGCACCACTTGACCATCCGGTTCCACCACCTCCTCCTCCAACAACCATTCTATCTGTTAACGCAGGCGTTAAACGAATGTCTGATGCACCTCCGCCACCCCAACCATCATTGGTACCTCCACCGCAAGGCATTGTAATAATTGCTCCACCACCATTAAATCCACCACTGCCGGCTCCTGGACGAACAGTTGGTTGTCCGCCTACATAAATATAAATCGTAGCACCTGGAATTACAGGAACAGTTGCAATTGCACGACCACCGAGTCCGCCGTTTGGTCCACCACCTTGCGCTCCGCTTGCATCAACAATAATTGAGGTCACACAGGAAGGGACTACGTACGTTTGAACAGCGCCTGTATAGCTTAAAACTGTTGGTTGGGCGGAGACAAATAAATTTGCTCCTGCGAAAAGGATTGTTGCAATTAATATTCTAACTTTTTTCATGGAGAAATAATATCTGTTAATGTCCTTTGGTTTGCTGATAGCTAATGTAGTGAATTATCTGATGGCTATTTTCAAATACATATCTTAGAAATTGTTTTTATATTTTAATACAACATTGTAAAGAATGAAATTCAACTCGACAGAATTGAAACTTATTATCCTGAATTAGGTATTAGAAGCAATACGCTGCTTCGGAAATGAAGGATAAAATTTTAAAAAAATTTGTTTGAGAACCCGTCCTGGATAAAAAGCAGGTCTTCAAAGTGTTTATTAAGTAACTTGTTTTTTATACTTATTAACTGTCAAATTGTCAATTTTTCAGGCGCACGACGAGCTACAGCCACTGTCATTACTCAAAAGTTAAGGAAATCAACAATGGGTTATTAACAACTAAGTTTCGCTTCAATTTAAGGCTTTGGATTGTGAATTAATTTTGATTCAGAAACTACAATCCTATGAAGAAAATCCTGATTCTGGCCGCTTTCGTTTTTCCCGGCTTTTTATTTGCTGGCGGACCTAGCGTATTAAGTTCATTGGTTCCTCAATTCATTGAAGGAAGTCAACCGACCAATAACAATCGTGTTACATTTTGGTTTTGGGGAGAAATAAATGGATTACTACCTGGAGGAACTTATCACTATTATGTTTCTATTGATACTTTAAATGCACTTGCGGGATCTAATGGTGCAGGAAACCCTGTTCTTATCAATCCTATAACAGGAAGTATTCGTAGAATTCTTAATCCATCGATGACTGCAAACACTGGCTATGACTCGCTTGTTGCAAATAGTGGTGGTGTTATAAGTGGTTGGTTTGGTGTTGAGCCAACAGGAAATCTTCGTTTTAATCCAGGAACAATTGTATATCCTAAAATCATGATGAATAATGGTACTGGGAGTACTACTGTATCTACACGATTATTATTCTCCAATACTCCCGTAACAGTAATTTCATTCGGAACAACATCAATGAGTGCAACACAAGGCTCTGCCCTTTACGATTCGCTGGTTGCAACACCGAAAAATTTCATCTGTGCCTATGATAATACCACAGCAACAGGAAGACCAATTGGTATTTCGATTGTTGAAAATGATGGTTTGCTTTTACAATCCGTTTTAAGCATTGCACAATTCTATAGAAACAGAGTTGATTCACTCGATTACCATTGGGGAATCATTGTACCAAATAATCTTCCAAATGGAATTCGTTCACTAGAAGAAAGAATGTTTGCAACTGGTACTCCTGTAGATACGGTGATGGATGCGGATGGTATCTGGTGTTATGGATCAAATACAGTTAACATGATAAATGGGAATGTTGGGATGTATTTAAACTCAACTTTTGCATTAAGCACATCAGCTGTTATTCCCGACACTACATGGACAGGAATCGCAACACCATTTACTGCAAGTTCAAATTCTCCTAATTCAACTTTCACTTGGAATTATGGTGATGCAACAAATGGAACAGGACCTAACACAGTACATACCTACAATACAGCAGGGGTCGTAAATGTACAAGTGATCATTTCAACTGGAGGCTGTTCGGATACGATTAATCATACCGTTGTTGTTATTCTTACAACAGGAATCATCGCTCCAATGGGACTTTCTTTCCAAGTGATGCCGAATCCAACAAACGGCGAGATTTTCATTTCAACAAAAGAGCGCAATGAAAAACTGATTATTGTAACAGATCTTTTAGGACAAACAATTTTTTCTGAAACACAATCCGGAAATAAAATAAGTGTTGATCTTACGGGACAAAATCCTGGGATATATTTAGTTCAGGTAAAAGATACCGTGACCGGGAAAACCGGAGTTAAGAAAATGATATTGCAATAGGTCCATGGTGACTTAGAAGGAACCGTTTCAGAAATGAGGCGGTTTTTTTTATTAATCTAATTTCAAGACTGCCATAAAAGCACTCTGTGGAATTTCTACAGAACCGATTTGGCGCATGCGTTTCTTTCCTTCTTTTTGCTTCTCTAGAAGTTTACGCTTACGGGAAATATCACCGCCATAACATTTCGCAGTTACATCTTTTCGAATAGCAGAAATGTTTTCACGAGAGACAATCTTCGCACCGATTGCAGCTTGAATAGCAATCTGGAATTGTTGACGAGGAATCAATTCTTTCAATTTCTCACAAATCTTTTTACCAAACTCATGTGCACGAGAACGGTGAATCAAAGCAGATAAAGCATCAACTTGCTCTGCATTAATGAGAATATCCAATTTCACAAGATCAGATTGGCGATAATCGATCGGTGTATAATCGAAAGATGCATATCCTTTAGAAATGGATTTTAATTTATCATAAAAATCAAAAACGATTTCTCCTAATGGCATATCAAAAACTAATTCTACACGATCAGTGGTGAGGTAAGTCTGATTCAGAATTGATCCACGCTTCTCCATACAGAGTTTGATAATGGAACCAACAAATTCTGATTTCGAAATAATATTTGCTTTAATAAATGGTTCTTCGATGTATTCCAATTTCGAAGGATCGGGCATATCACTTGGATTATTCATATGAATAATCTCGCCATTCGTAATTTTAGCGATGTAAGATACGTTTGGAACCGTTGTAATAACGGTCATATTAAATTCGCGCTCTAAACGTTCCTGTACAATTTCCATATGCAACATGCCTAGGAATCCGCAACGGAAACCAAATCCTAAAGCTGCAGATGCTTCAGGTTCCCAAGTTAAAGAGGCGTCGTTCAATTGCAATTTCTCCATTGAGTAACGCAATTCTTCAAAGTCATCCGTATCCACAGGATAAATTCCAGCGAAAACCATTGGTTTCACATCCTCAAATCCATCCACACCTTTTTCGCAAGGTCGAGCAACACTTGTAATGGTATCGCCCACTTTAACTTCTTTCGCCGATTTAATTCCAGAAATAATATATCCTACATCTCCAGTTTTAACAACATCACGTGGTGATAAACTTAATTTTAGATTTCCAACTTCGTCGGCAATATATTCACTTCCTGTATTGAAGAATTTTACCTTTTCACCTTTTCTAATTTCTCCGTTCAATACTTTATAGTATGCAATAATTCCTCTAAATGAATTAAAAACCGAATCGAAAATAAGTGCTTGTAAGGGGGCTTCCGGATCGCCTTTCGGAGAAGGAACGCGTTCAATAATTGCATCGAGAATTTCTTGAATTCCAATTCCAGTTTTTCCGGAGGCAGAAATAATTTCTTCGCGCTTGCAACCCAACAATTCAACAATCTGATCCTTTACTAATTCCGGTTCTGCACTTGGCAAATCAATTTTATTAAGGACTGGGATAATTTCAAGATCATTTCCTAAAGCCAAATACAAATTTGAAATGGTTTGCGCCTGAATTCCTTGAGCAGCATCGACAATTAACAAGGCTCCTTCGCAAGAAGCAATAGAACGGGAAACTTCGTAAGAAAAGTCAACGTGACCTGGAGTATCAATGAGATTCAGCGCGTACATTGTGCCATTCCGCATATAATTCATCTGAATTGCTTTACTCTTAATGGTAATGCCACGTTCCTTTTCAAGATCCATGTCATCCAATACCTGATTCTCCATGTCCCTTTTGGAAATGGTTCCGGTAAACTCAAGTAGTCGATCAGCCAAGGTAGATTTACCGTGGTCAATATGGGCAATAATGCAGAAGTTGCGAATGTCTTTCATGATAATTTCAGGAATGCGAAGGTAAGGAAAAAAGGAACGTGAGAGGCGGGTTGAGATATAGCTCTACTTCCTTTAAAACTGGAATTCATAATGATGGTTTTTCTGCGAATTCTTATCAGAGCATTAGTATTTGTAAACTGTTGAGTTCTCTTGACAAAGAAAAAACTTGTTCTCAAATTTGGTATTTGGAAAAAACACAACCCATAATCTGCTCTTGATTCTCTGAAAACCATTGAATAATAATTAGGTGATTCATTCCTCGTTCTTAATTCAAGAATATTTAGTTGAGGTCACAAACCCCTTTTTCGTACTTTTGCCGCTGCTTACCCGCTAGCTATGAAAGTCACAGATCATCTTAAGTCCGCTAAATCAACACTTTTTTCAATTGAGATTCTTCCTCCTTTAAAAGGAAAAAGTATTTCGTCCATTTACGAAGGAATTGACCCCTTGATGGAATTCAAACCTTCCTTTGTTGATGTTACTTATCATCGCGAGGAATATGTTTATAAAAAACGTGATGGAGGATATTTAGAAAAAGTTTCTATTCGCAAACGTCCAGGAACTGTTGGGATTTGTGCAGCAATTATGAACCGTTATCACGTAGATGCTGTTCCGCATATTATTTGTGGTGGCTTTACAAAAGAAGAAACCGAAAGTGCTTTAATCGATCTTCAATTTCTTGGCATTGAAAATGTTTTGCTTCTAAGAGGTGACGCGATTAAAACTGAGCCAACTTTTATTCCTGAACCGAATGGCCATCCCTACGCAATTGATTTAGTGAAGCAGGTAAATGAGATGAACACCGGAAAATACATGCATGAAGATGTGGTGGATATGGCTGCTACACAATTTTGTATTGGTGTTGCAGGTTATCCTGAAAAACATTTCGAAGCTCCGAATATGATTGCTGATTTAAAATATTTGAAAGCAAAAGTTGATGCTGGTGCTGATTATATTGTAACACAAATGTTTTTTGATAATCAAAAATATTTTGAATTCGTGGATCAATGCCGCAAGAATGATATTCATGTTCCGATTATTCCAGGATTAAAAATTATTACTGGGAAAAAACAAATCCTTTCGCTTTCCAAGATTTTCAAAATTGATATTCCGCAAGATCTATTCGTTGAAGTTGAAAAATGCAAAGATGATAAGGCAGTAAGAGAAGTAGGAATTGAATGGTGCATTCAACAATCGAAAGAATTAGTAAAGCAAGGAGCTCCTTGTTTGCATTATTACACTATGGGGACAAGCGAGACAACAAGAAGAGTGGCGAGCGAAGTGTTTTAAAATAATTTTGAATTTTGAGTTCTAAATTTTGAATTTCCATTTTAATTCAAATTTCAGAAATCAAAATTCTCTTCCCTACCCGCCAAACGGTTGGAATGCCCCCGGAATATGTCTCAATACAGATTCATTATTTCGTTTCACAATTCCTACTACATCAAAACGTACTTCGTTGTTCAGTTTCTTTTGCTCCAAGTATAAATTTGCTGCGCGAATAAGTTTGGACTGCTTCGATTTATTTACAAAAACTTCCGGCTCTCCAAATGCATCTGTTCCTCGGGTTTTTACTTCTACAATTACTAACTCTTCGCCTTCTTTAGCAACAATATCAATTTCGAGATGAAGGAATCTCCAATTCAAATCAAGAATTTCGAACCCTTTTCCTCTTAAATATCGAACTGCCGCTTCTTCACCCCATTTGCCCTTTTCCTGATTTTCCATACAGACTTCTTGATTTTTGACCCTAGTTGAGGTCAATTGGTTTGATTCTCAAGCGAAACTATGAAAAGACTGGCACGGTATTCGTTTGTAAATGGTTAAGCCTTAGAAGTGTGAATGCGACAGAACAAATTCTCGGTTCCTTCGTTTAATACTATACTGGTTTTCATTAACTTTCCATCTCCTCCAAAGGAATTCTTTGGTCTAAAAAAAACGAAAATGCTACGTAAATTTTCTGCTCTACTTTTATTTCTTTTGGGATTTACTTTTATTGCGACTGCACAGAATTTTGAAGGAATTATTGAATTCAAAAAAGTCACAGGAAAAACTGAAATCAATTACGTTTATTATGTAAAAGAAAACAAGGTTAGGGTGGATGAATTTACACAAGGTACAAGGACCGTTGAGGGAAGTTTTATTATCGGTTTAAAGGACAGTTCAATGATTTACCTGAATCATGCTCGTAAAATGTGGGGAACACGTTCTCAAAACATTTCCGGTGCTGCCCCTGCGGGATGTGTTGCGTCTTCAACAAAAAAATCAAAAGAAATTTTTGGATATAAATGCGTCGAACAGATTGTGAAGAATGTTGCAGATAGTTCTCAAATCAGTTTTTTCATTGCCCCCGGGAAATTTGTTTTCTTCACACCAATGATGAAATTGTTGAATCGAAAAGAACATTTTGCTACGTATCTGTTATCTGTACCAATGAAAGAAGGTTCAATGCCCTTTCTTGCCATAGAGAAAGATCTTGCAGGAAATGAAAAAGGACGTTTAGAAGTCACACGTTTGGAACAAAAAGCGCTTGCAGAGGGATTGTTTGATACTCCAAAGGATTATACACAAGTGAAATAATTCAGCAGAAGAAATTCTGCTTTTTGAAAGTGTTTATTAATTTGAATTATTTATTCCCATTACAGAAAATCTAACTCTGCAGAATTTTCACTTACATCTACTTTCACATTTCTTCCTAGTTGCAATGCGCAGTTTTTGATGTCATGTCCTGCTGGAAATCCATAACAGACGGGGAAATCAAATTCTGCAACGTATTCTGAAATTATTTCTTCAGCACTTTTTCCGAATGGAATCGCATTGTCTTTCATTTCATTCATGCCACCAACAATCAATCCTTTTAAACCTGAAAGTTTTCCTGCGCGTTTCAAACTGAGCATCATTCTGTCGATATGGTACAGATATTCATCCAGATCTTCAAGAAATAAAATTTTTCCATTGGTATCGATATCAGATGTTGATCCTTGCAAAGCATAAAGCAAAGAAAGATTCCCTCCAATCAAATGTCCTTGCGCCATTCCGATTCTATTTTTTACTCTATTCGTATTTTCACAACGATATGATAGCGGTTCACCCGACAAAGCATGGAATAATGTTTGGGTTGAAAACTTGTCTTTCCCGAAATTAATGGGCATTGTAGCATGCAACGTTGCAATATTGAAATGGGTGTGAATATGTGAATGCAAAACTGTAATATCACTGTAACCAATTATCCATTTCGGATGTTTAGCAAAAGCTTTGAAATCCAATTTGTCAATAATTCGCATCGTTCCATATCCACCTCGGGCACTAATAACAGCCTTGATATTCTCATCATCCAACATAAATTGAAGATCTTCTGCTCTTTCAGCATCGGTTCCTGAAAACTGATCTTTACTCCCAAATAAATTCTTTCCCAAAGCAACATAATAGCCTAGATTTTCCAACATTTTTATGGCGGGCTCCATCTCTTCACGGCTCACTTTTCTTGCCATTGCACAAATGCCAATGGTATCTCCGGGCTTCAGAAAGGGCGGGACAATTATTTCGTGCTGTTTCATTGGTAGGACTTCGTATCTTCGTGCCTCATTTTAATACTGTAAACATACGATTCATCTCCGCCAAAGGAGTGTTTCAGACCGATTTTTTTTAGCATTTATGCAAACACCAAAACGATATACTGTAACTGCTGCTTTAATTTATGCGAATGGCCCTATTCATATTGGTCACCTTGCAGGCTGTTACTTGCCTTCTGATATTTATACACGTTACCTCCGCTCTAAAGGTGAAGATGTTTTATTTGTAAGCGGAACTGATGAACATGGTGTGCCGATTACTATTCGTGCTCAAAAAGAAGGATTGACTCCTCAGCAGGTGGTCGATAAATATTATGGCATTATCAAAAATGCATTTCAGGATTTCGGAATTGAGTTTGATATTTATTCCCGCACTTCACGACCAATTCATCATCAAGTTGCAAGCGATTTCTTCAAAACACTTTACGACAAAAAAATATTTTTAGAAAAAGTTACAGAAGAATATTACGATGAGACTGCCAATCGATTTCTTTCCGATCGTTTAATTGTTGGCACGTGTCCGAATTGCAAAAATGAAAATGCATATGGTGACCAATGTGAAAAATGTGGTCGTACACTTTCGCCTGATGAATTGATCAATCCGCATTCCATGTTGTCGGGTTCACCCTTAGTTAAGAAGCCTACAAAAAATTGGTTTCTTCCTTTGGATAAATTGCAACCAAAACTTCAAACGTATATTGATTCACATAAAGAATGGAAAGCAAATGTTTCCGGCCAATGTCAATCTTGGTTGAAAGATGGTTTACATCCACGTGCCATGACACGCGATTTGGATTGGGGCGTAAAGGTTCCCTTACCTGATGCGGAAGGAAAAGTATTGTACGTTTGGTTCGATGCTCCTATTGGTTACATCACTGCAAGTAAAGAATGGTTTGAGCAACCTGAAACACGTAATACACTTTCTTACGGCGGAAACCTGCCGACCGGCAAGGCAGGACCTAAATCTGATAATTGGGAAACGTATTGGAAAGACAAAGATTCTAAACTCGTTCATTTCATTGGAAAAGATAATATTGTTTTTCATTGTTTGATTTTTCCTGCGATGTTGATGGCACATGAAGGATATATTCTTCCTGATTCTGTTCCTGCGAATGAATTTTTAAATCTTGAGAATAATAAAATTTCCACTTCACGAAATTGGGCGATCTGGTTGCATGAATATTTACAGGAGATGCCAGGCAAACAGGATGAATTGCGTTATGTTTTAACTGGCATTTCTCCAGAAACATCTGATGGAGATTTTACCTGGACTGATTACGAAGCGCGTGTGAATAATGAATTAGCTGCAGTGTTCAGTAATTTTGTTCACCGCACAATGGTATTGACACAAAAGAATTTTGCAAGCAAAGTGCCGGATGTAAAACAATACACAAAGGAAGATTTGCATGTGTTAGAGGAAATTTCAAAATTCCCTGAGCGCATTGGTACTGCCATTTCAAATTATCGTTTCCGAGAAGCACAAATGGAAATGATGAATCTTGCACGCGTTGGAAATAAATATTTGTCGGATAATGAGCCTTGGAAAAATCCTGATCCGGAGCGCGTTAAAACAATCTTAAATGTTTCGCTTCAGATTTGTGCAAACTTGAGTATTCTCTGTAAACCTTTTCTGCCGTTTACATCAGAGAAATTAAGACGCATGTTGAATCTGGGTGAAATGAATTGGAACAATGCCACAAACACTAATTTACTTCCCTCAGGACATCAGTTGAGCGAACCAGTAATGTTGTTTGCAAAAGTTGATCCGGAGTTGTTGAAAGTACAATTGAATAAATTGGCGGGAATAAAACTTGATCAAGAGAAAGAGGAGCAAGGAAAAAAGGAGTTGGAGGCAGGAAATAATAAAACTGTAAATCCTTTGGAAGCACAGAAAGAAACAACGACGTTCGATGAGTTTTCTAAAATGGATATTCGCATCGGCACCATCATCGCTGCAGAACAAATGGCAAAGAGCGATAAGCTTTTGAAATTAACGGTCGACACCGGAATTGATACGCGCACCGTTTTGAGTGGTATTGCAAAATATTTCCAACCTGAAAATATTATTGGTCAGCAGGTTTCTATTTTGGTAAATCTTGCGCCACGAAAAATGATGGGTATTGAATCCAACGGAATGATTCTAATGGCGGAAAATGAAAAAGGAGAATTGAGTTTTGTGGCTCCGAAGCAGGATGGGATTAATAATGGAAGTACGGTTAAATAATTTTGAGTTTTGAATTCTTAATTTTGAATTCCGCTAAATTCAAAATTCAAAACTGAGAATTCACAATTATTAATGGTTTCGTAGTTCTCCGCCTTGGCGGAGGATAGAATATAAGTTCTTTAAATATCGGTTTCGTAGTTCTCCGCCTTGGCGGAGCATAGAATATAAGTTCTTTAAATATCGGTTTCGTAGTTCTCCGCCTTGGCGGAGCATAGAATATAAGTTCTTTAAATATCGGTTTCG
>JBBRYH010000010.1:0-90468 GCA_038237845.1 Bacteroidia bacterium | reverse complement strand
TTGGGGAAATTTTAATTTCGATATGCATTTTCTTGTTCCCCCTCTCCGGTGGAGAGGGGGTAATTAGATTTTACCTCACCCCCTTTGGGGAAATTTTATTTTCGATAAACATTTACTTGTTCCCCCACTCCGGTGGAGAGGGGGAGTGTGAAAGTTTATGAAGCAACGTTATCTCATATACGTTGGAGAAGGAAAAGTACTCGGGTTAAACGATTCCTAGGAACACCCAATCTCCATTCATTTTCTCGCAGGTGAAATCCTTCAATGGAATTTTTGAGGTGAGTTCTTCTTTGAACTGGAAAAAGTTGACGTGTTCGTCGAGCGTGAAATAATAATAACGCTGACAAGGAGTAACAATAAAAACCTGCTTGCGTGCAATACGAACTAGCTCTGACATGCATTGCTCCAATTTTGGGAGATGTTCCACTACATGCGAACATGTTACTACGTCAAAAGATTTATCGGCGAAAGGCATTTTTTCCACATTGCCTTTTTGATAGGCATACACATCGCGATTGCTGTCCGTGTCTTTAATATCAAATCCAGTAAGTTTCAGTTTCGGATGACGTTCACGAACTTGCTTGAGCAGATATCCATTTCCACAACCCACATCAATTAATGTTTCTGCGGAAGAATCAATTTTATCTAGAATAAAATTCAGACTTGGTTTATTGAGATCCGTGATTCTATTTCTGGAAATTGTGTTGAGGTTATTGTAAAAATGATCGTAATCTTCAGGTGTAAAAGAATGCACGCGGCTTTTGAAATCCATGACCTCACGGATATTTTTTCCGCGATAGGCAAACATAAAAAACGGATACATAAACCAGCGACTATCACGGATAACGGGTGGAATCCACTCATCCATGAAATAGCGTATTACGTTGGTGATGTCTCTGTTCATGAAATAATTTTGAATTGAAGGTGAAGGTAATGCTAATTTTAATTATTCGAAATATCTTGATTGATTCAAAATTCAGAACTCAAAATTTAATTTTTTTTCAAGTATCTCCCTCGTATATGATTCAATTTCACTTGAAAAAGATCCATGAGCATTCCAGGAGCGTGTTTCAATAAACTTACAGAGGAGCCGTCGTGAGAGCTTCGGAAATGAACGGGTAGACGTTTGATGTCGTAGTTTCTTTTAAGGGCGATGTAAAGTAGTTCCACATCAAATGCAAATCCATCTACAGTTGCAACTGAAAACAAATCGTCTGCAACTTTTCCTTTGAATGCTTTGATGCCGCACTGTGTATCCGAAAATCCGGTAGTTATAAATCGTCCAACAAAAAATGTAAAAATATTACTTCCCATTTTTCTCGCACCTTTTATTTCGCTGAAATATTTTGATTCAGGAAGACGTCGATCACCAATCGCAATATCAAATTCCTTTTCTTTTACATAATGAAAAAATAGTTCAATAGCTTCATACTCAAAAGGAATATCTGCATCTGTAAAAATTCTGTATTCTCCTTTTGCGGCAAGCATTCCTCTTCTTACTGCAGCACCCTTCCCTTTATTTACTTCCTGTTGAAAAAATATGCAGCCATTTTCTGCCGCAACTTTTCCAGTTGCACCACTATCATCAGAACCATCATCAACAATAATTATTTCTGTTGTCCATGATTTCATTTTCAGCCAAGCCATAAAAGGCGGTAATTGCTCACGCAATATATCGGCACTTTTATAAGAAGGAAGAATAATGCTCAGGTTCATTTGTGTGGAAAATATGTTCTTGTGTTTCTGATAATAGTATCACCTATTAGTAAATATAAATCAGTTGTTGCAGGGCGAATTAATAATTCATCAATTTGAAAAACGTCTATCTTTTTCATTTCTCGGTTCCACACGGTTACTTTGACATGTCCATTCGGAGCCACTACAGTCAGTGGGAATTCTATCAGGCCCCAATGTCCATCCATTGCTTTTGTTTGCACACTTGCATTCGAATAAAAGTAAAATGGTTTTACTTTATCACTTGGATCAGTTGAAAAAACCTCAATGGTCATTCTCGGATAAATATCACCGTCCATATTATTAAACCAGAAAGAACCTACGTAATTTCCAGGAATAGAAATTGTACTATCAAATATGACATTGTTGTCTATTATTTTTCCTTCGTATGCTCCATCTCCTCTATAGGCATTTTTATTTTTCGAATGATCAAAAGAATGATAAATGAAAAAAGCTGCTGAATCCGTTGTTGAAAAAACTCCTGATGAGAAATGTTTAGAGGCCACATAACTCGATTTGATTTCATTGTAACGCATTTCAGGCAAACTTCGCAATGCAGCAGGGTCTAAGGAATAGATTTTATAATTAGTCGAAGTACCAATAGGCTTTGCAAATGAAAGTATTTTTCTTTCGAATTCATCCAATAATTCTTCTCTTACTACAATCAATAATGGACGTGTATCTTTAATATCTTTTAAAACCGGTATCGGTAAAATCGGATCCAAAACTAGTGGCACCATATTGGCTGTTTGTCCCAATGAAACTCTAGCAGAAGCAACTCCCATTAAAGGAAGTCCTGTTTTTAATGAGACGACATAACTCCATTGAACAATTTTCGCATCCGGAGAAGGGCGACAGAGATTTTCTGAACCAATATGAAAGTATGGCAAAGGTAAAATGGCTTGATACTCTTTAGCATTGAAATTTTTCATCCAAGCATTTTCAGGCAACAAATTCATTTCATCATCCAAAGCAGAAATATGATTATTGAATTTATCCTGCATTTCTTTATTAAGTGAATAAGCATCAATAAAAAGAAGAGAAGATATTAGTAACATAATTGCATAAGAAATTACCTTTCGTTGCTGTACAATTTTATACAATCGATATACTGCAATAATATTTATGATATAAAAAAAGACCCAAGTAAAGCGACCAACAGAACGAAACTGTCGTATCGGACCAAGATAAGGCAACCAGTCCTCATGCGATCCAACGAACGGATGTCCAAATGAAAACCATAACATAACAAGTGAAGTCCAGAAAAATATATTGAGAACTTTATTATCGCTTACTTCTAAAAAGAGTTTAACACGCCCACGGAACAAGCGGACTAGTTGGATAATAATAATGGTAATGAATCCAATAATTGCGGCAATTCCTACATAAGCAATTCCTTCTAAATCGACATTCTCAGGAGTGCTGAATAATCTAAAAAATTCTTCATATATTTTTCCTGAAGGGAAAAATACGCCGCTAAAATTAGAATGATAAAAAAGGAATCCCCAAGGAGCGATGGTTCTGTCTGCAACATGGTCCGACATAATTACTAAAGTTTGCAGGATCAGAACTGGCAAGACAAATTGAATTCCTGCATGTTTGAGTACATAAGTAAATCTTCCAAAGCCTCTGTCTCGGGTTAAAAACAAAATCGCCCAATAAGCTCCGCCGATTGCGCCAAAGAATGCCAGAAAATATAAATGTGTAGAAGCGCCTAAAAAAACAAGAAATGCAATTGTAAAACTTTTTAGTACACTCGGCTGATCATAAAACCGAAGTAATAAATAAAACATTGCAGGAATGAGAAAAACCCATTGCAAAGAATAGTGTCCATACATCCGCAACAATTGCGGAGAAAGATAAGCGATGAAAGTAGCACACACTCCGCCATAATGCCAAGGCAAACGCAAATGACGAAAGATGGCGTAAATAAAAAGCGCCCCAATCACCGGCGAAAAAATCATCATCAAATTAATGATTGCTACACCAAGTGGGCCGGCTGAAGTTCCGAAAAGTTTTGCCAGGTTATTTACGAAAGGCATTGCGCCGGTAAAGAAAATACTTTCACCGTAAGGATAATTTACACTGTTTTGTGACCACCAAGCCGTATCAAATTTAATATGAAAAAGTGTCTCGTAATAAATTTGCATGCCATCGCCTTGCGCTCCAAAATAAGTATGACCCGGATGCAATAAGAGTTTTCCATAAAACAATAACATCATGAGTAAACTCAAAAAGAGTGTGAGCAACAATCCTTTGTCGCTGAAAACTCTTACAAATGTGTGTTTGAAATTCATCCCCTTATTTCAGGTGGCGGGTGTCAAAAAGATTGTAACGTAAAATGCACCAGATCGCGCGGAAGCCATCTTTCCATCCGATTTTTTTTCCTTCTTCATAGGTACGACCGTAGTATGAAATTCCTACTTCGTAAATGCGGACATCTTTTATTCTTGAAATTTTTGCAGTGACTTCTGGTTCAAATCCGAAACGATTTTCTTTCAGCAAAAGTGATTGAACCATTTTTGCATCGAACAATTTGTAACAGGTTTCCATATCTGAAAGATTCAGATTGGTAAACATGTTGGAAAGTTTGGTGAGGAATTTATTTCCAATGGTATGCCAGAAAAATAAAATGCGATGCGGTTTTCCGCCCATAAAACGAGAACCGAAAACAACATCAGCAAATCCTGAAAGAACCGGCTTAAGCAGGACATTAAATTCTTCCGGATCATATTCGAGATCGGCATCCTGAATAACAATATAATCGCCACTTGCAATTTCAATTCCTTTGTGAAGTGCAGCGCCTTTACCCATGTTCTTCGGCTGATTGAACAAACGAATATTCGCAGCAGGATGTTCCGCAATATATTTTTCAATTACTTCTTTCGTAGCATCCGATGAAAAATCATTGACGATCATAATTTCCTTTTCAAAACCGCCGAGTAATTCCACTGCGAGTACTTTGTTGAGGATAAGATGGATTGTCCTGGCTTCATTGTAGGCCGGTATTACGATGGAGAGTTTTTTCATTGGATAATAATATTGAGCAAATATACGATTTTGAGAGGGGGAAATTGCCTCAAATATTTTCAATTTGCATCTACAAGCAATCGTAAGGCTACATTATCCATTAACACCAGAGTTTTGTCTGTATTCCATAGGTAAACTCTGATCTTCTTAGTGCCAGAAGGAACAGGTCTGGTCCATGAAGTAATACTCCAGGTTTTTGGTCCTTCAGGCAATTCCGTAATGTGCATGGCCTCCCAAGTTTCAGCATTCCCATTGTCAAACCCGAAAACTAGCAATGCAGATGTATTTCTTGTGTAATAATACAATCGGCAATTAACTGTCGCCACCAAATTTCCTGTTACGGAATCCGGAATATTGAGCGGAACACCAATACTGAATGGATGAATGTTATTCGCATATGTTCCTTTATTACCAAAATAAATCGTGTCTGTTTTTAATTCGAGATAAGGATCTTCGTGTTCGAAATCCTGCCAGACTTCGGTGACAAGGTTCAATGTCGGAGAACTTTTCAATACAGGAAAATTAAACAGCCATGTCCCACTCACAGAATAGTCGTGAATGTTTTTTAAGTACCGACTTTTATTTGCGGCCTTCACTCTGTCATGTCCGTCGACGTCCAGATAATAACTACTACAGGCAGCCACTTCTTCTCTCCTAGCAGCATGAGAGAAATTGGCCAGATTCAATCTCATCCGATAATAATTAATTTGTTTTTCGAAAGGTAAATCTGTTGAAAGGATATTCGCGAAGCAGTTGTCCGTCAAACGGATATTTTCCTTTTTCAAATCAATCATAGCTTGTTTCACATCAGCCTGTTCTTTCCAATCATAACTGAAGTAGTAATTATTCGAAAAAGAAAAGTGAATGATAGAAAATAATCCCGTGAGCATCAACAAGCCATTTTTCAATTTCATGGGAGATAAAATCATCAATCCGATCAAATTCAATCCGATCAACGGAATATAAAACAAAGCTGTTCTTCCGGAAAGAAAATTTGTTTTGAAAAGCAGATGCTGTAACATCGGTCCGGCGATGGTAAAAAACAAGGCCGACGTAATAAACACCAACCATCTCCCCTGCCCGCTTTTCATTACCGTACTTACATTACGCATGGCATAAGTCACTGAAATGAGAGGAATAGCCGAAAACAAAATCGTTAGCAGAGGGGTTAGCTGTTTGTCATAGAAGCGGTCATACGACATTGCTTTCGACAGCGATAAAAAAGTATCGGCTAATGATTTTGCTTCTTCTCCATAAAAAAATGCTCCGGCAGCTTTCATATGATTCAGGTAAGGAATCAAAATGAGCAGGGTGCTCAATGGAATTGCAGAAAAAAGGAGTCCTGCACGTAGCATTTTGTTATTACGATGAAAAACAAAACGATTGATCACCAATAAGAATGAGAATGCCAGCAAAACATGAATCATCGTCAGGTTTGCGAAGACGGCGGCAGAAAAAAAGAGTTGCGCATACATTCCATTTTTGATTTCGTGATTCCCTAGAATGTACTTTGTAATTTGTAAAATGCCGAGCATCATCATCGCAATAGAAATACCATATCCCCGTGCGAGGCTGAAAAAATCAAGCACATAAGGATTCAAACTCAATAAGAGAAAAATAATCATGACCTGCCATTTCTTCTTGGTCAGTTTTTCTGCTAAAGCGGCGGAGGCATAAAAATAAATACCACTTGCCAAAACATTCGGTAAGCGCAAAGCAAATTCACTTTCACCGAAATGTGGTGCATACTTGTACCGTATGGCAAATCCAGAACCTGCAAATGTTATTCCCCCGGAAACAAATTCAATTGTACAAAACGATGTAACAATCTATCCCAATCCCGGTTCGGGACAATTCAAAATTGTTTCTAACAGTGGAGAAGAAATAAATTCCATCACAGTATTTGATATAGCTGGCAGAATTGTCTACGAAGCAACTACATCATCGTCAGAAATAGATGTGGATATCACTACAGAAAACAAAGGGATTTATTTTATAAGAAGCAATGTTAATGGGAACATTAAAATTTCAAAGTACATTAATCAATAAACAGGCTTAGGTCTTCGGATAACTACTCGGATTGTGAAATAAAGAAGTCCAGTCAATTTTGGCTTCTTTATTTCACAATTTCTACAGAAAAGTCATCAATATAAGTTGTTCCGCTGCTGTGAAAAAAAAGAACCCTTAAATATTCACGCTCCGTTTTTCTTGCCGGAATAATTATTTCTTGCTTCACATTGGTCCATGCACCTGTTTTGGTAAGCTCGTTGAGATCAATATCTTTCGAGAACAAAACACTATCATTACTTGTTAGGTAAATCCCTATACTTCCATTATCGTTCTCGTTTTTTCTTAAGACCCAGGCTGA
The DNA here is from genome assembly GCA_038237845.1 of Bacteroidia bacterium. Taxonomy (GTDB): domain Bacteria; phylum Bacteroidota; class Bacteroidia; order Palsa-965; family Palsa-965. The sequence continues at coordinate 83,336 of JBBRYH010000010.1, read as the reverse complement.
GATCTTGATTGTTGAAGGTGTATTAAAATCGTCATCCGACATGCTACGACAAAAACCAGCCGAGTAGGGTGAAGCGGAATCAATGCGTGAAGCAGCCTCCCCGGAATGAGAAAGGCCCTTTTTAATGGTTTCAAGTCCCGGCCAATCAACAGAGCCTTCCATGTCATTAAAATCCCCTTCGGATTCCATCACATAAGGAATTCGCGATAAAGTATCTTCGTACTTTTTTTCAGTGTGAAGAAAAACAAGGTAATACCGTTCTTTATTCATTGACCCCGGGTGCAAGATCCGATGGTTAAATTGATATTGCTGGATTAAATAGAAACTAATCAGTGCTGAAAAAATCAATCCTGTAAAAGCGAAAATAATTCTTCGCTTTGAAGCAAAATCAATCAGGTAGGCCAAAGTAAAAGCAGATAATGCGTAAAATTCGATATATGCCCGCAATCCAAAAGAAAATCCATATCTCCAGTCGTGCCATGAAGAAACGACAAAAACAATGATCCCAAGTACAGGAAGTAATGTGAGGAATAAATAGCGTGAACGAAAAGGCATTACTAACAATCCGAAAAGCGAAACAAATGCAATCGGAGTATAAATAAAAAGGCCTTTCTCATAGCTGAAAAGCGTTCTATAAATATGCGGGTGAGCAAAATCAAATCCTTCACTTTGATAACTCCATAGGAAGAAATGACCTGTTTGCCAATAATAAAGCAAAAGCTGAAGGGATACAATTAAAAGAAAAAGCGCAAGTGCGGGAACAAGAAAGAGTAAATGTTTCTTCATCCAACCCATTGCATTTTTTAAATTTTCAAAATTTCCTGCAAGAAAAGGAAAAGCAAAAACAATCATTATATCAACCGGCCTGATCAATGTAATCATTCCCGTAAACGCTGCGATAATAATTATTCCCTTTCCTGATGGTGATAAGAGAAATGAGCGGGTAAAGAATAAAAATCCTGTGATAAAAGAAAAGGAGTAAACATGTGCCATGGATGGTTCATAAACCGCATAATAAAAAAGATTCGTCCCAAAGGCTACACACACACATACGAACAGAATTACACCAATCCTGAATTCAAAGGATTTCAAAAATTTCCAGAGGAAAAACAATCCCAGCAAAAAATAAAACACAGCAGCGATTCCAACACCATATTGGTATGGCTTCGAATAGCCGTTTGTTTCTTCATCAAATAACTTTGCATACAAATGGGAAAGTGTAAAAAAAGGGACCTGACACAATGCTTCACCTACAAAATATTTATTGACAAGTTTTCCCATCAACTTTATTCATGAAATTCGCGGAGTCGGGCTGTGCTGCTGATTGCTTGGAATAAAACGAACAGGAAGGGTCGTTATAAATACAAAGTGCCGGCAGATAAGAATAGTAACCACGACCATCCATGAAAACTGTTCGTCTCCATCCTTCATTCACTCCCATTCTATCAAACGAAGCACAAAACGCTACGAAAGCAGTTGCCAATAAAAAAATTACCATCAGATTCCTGACCACTAACTGCTTAAAATTTCGCATTCGTTTATTCATTTCAAATGCGAATATAAGATGGGTAATAGCAATATCACCAGACTTTTCTCAATATTCTGAGTGAGGCTTTAGATAACTAATGCTTACTGTCCATAAGCAAGCAATCGCACCGTCACATTATCCATCAGCACCGGAATTTTATCATAATTCCAAATATAAACCCGCACTTTTTTTGTTCCTGCAGGCACAGGGCGCGTCCATGAAGTAATGGACCATGTTCCGGGTTTTTCAGGCAATTCTGTAATATGCATTGCTTCCCAAGTCTCTGTCCCGCCATCATCAAATCCGAAAACCAACAGCGCTGAAGTATTTCTCGTGTAATAATATAATCTGCAATTCATTGTCGCCACGAGATTTCCTTTTACCGAATCGGGAACTTCTATCGGCACACTGATGCTGTATGGATGTTCTGCATTTGCAAATGTTCCCTTGTCGCCGAAATAAATAGTGTCCGTTTTTAATTCAAGATAAGGGTCTTCATGTTCAAAATCCTGCCAGACTTCTTTCACGGAGTGTAATTTTAGCTTCATCCTTTCAAGAGGAAAATAAAAGAGCCAGGTGCTGCTCATCGAAAAACTACAGATCGGTTCTGCGTGTTTTGTTTCCTGTTCGCGATTGCGGTACCCGTTTTTGTCCAGATAATAGCTGCTGCACATGGGCACACTTTCATTTCTTGCTGCATGCGAATAGTTATTCATTTCAAATCGCATCCGGTAATAATTGACCTGCTTTTCATAAGGAAGGTCGGTCGAAAGAATATCAGCGAAGCAATTTTCCGCAACCGGGATGTTCCTCTTTTTTAATTCCATCATCGCATCTTTTACATCAGCCTGCTCTTTCCAGTCGTACGTAAAACGGGTGTTAGCCGCGAAACATAAATGGGTGATTGAAAATGTTCCTGCCAGCATCAGCAGAATATTTTTCAACCGATTGGGAAGCAGCATCAGCACTCCTAAAAAATTCAGGCTGATCAGTGGAATGTAAAATAAAGCTGTGCGCCCGGAAAGAAAGTTGGTTCCGAAAAACAAGTGCTGCAACATTGGTCCGGCGATGGTAAAAAATAACAAGAGCGTGATAAACACCAGCCATTTTCCCCGCGTGTCTTTCATCACGGTCAAAGGATTTCGCATGACATGAATTACCGTGATCAGCGGAATGGCGGCAACAAGCACCGTCATTACAGGAGCCAGGATATAACTGTAGGAAGTGTAATATGCCGAAGCTTTGGATAAGGACAGGAATGTATCGCCAAGAGATTTTACTTCTTCGCCGTAAAAAAAGGCCCCGGCGTTCTTCAGCTTGATGAAGTAAGGAACAAGCAGGAGCAGCGTTGAGAAAGGAATAATTGAAAAGAGCATTATTGTGCGTGTAGGATGCTCCGTGCGATGAAAAATAAAACGGTGCAGCATCAATATAAAAGAAACGGCCAGCATCGCGTGGAGCAGTGTAAGGTTGGCGATAACGGCGAGTGCTAAGAAAAGCTGTGCATAAATTCCATTGCTGATTTGCTGATTTCTGAAAACATATTTTGTGATCTGCACAATTCCAAGCATCAGCAGTGCGATTGAAATTCCATAGCCGCGCGCGACGCTGAAAAAATCCAGCACAAAAGGATTCGCGCATAATAAAATAAAAGCGATAAAGATCTGCCAGCGCTTCTCCGCAATACATTTTGCGAGCAGGGCAGCCGCGTAAAAATAAAATCCACCCGCGATAACATTCGGAAGACGTAAAGCAAATTCACTTTCGTCGAACAGGAAAACGGAGCCTTTCATCAGCCACGTGTTCAGCAGGTGATTGTTGGCAGAGATGTAATTGTAGCTTTCCGGCAGCCAGCGCGGAGTACGTACATATTCGAAAAAAGTATTGGCTTCATCCCAAGTGATAGAAAGTCGAGATGCACGAATTGCTACATAAATAAAAAGTAAAATCGCCGGTACAATTAAATACCAGCGACTAATTATTTTTCTGAAAGTTGTTTTTACAAGACTGCGTAGATTTGTCAAATTGCGAATTGAATTCATATGAAAATATTCTTTCGACAAGTCGTATCGAAGGTTGACTCGATTAATCCAGATTCATTTCAGGAATTTCTCCCTCAACAATTAGTTTTCCTGCTGTGGCTTTAATGATTTCTTCTACACTCACTCCTGGTGCGCGCTCAAGTAGTTTAAATCCCTTTCCTGGAATTACTTCTACTACCGCTAACTCTGTTACAATTTTACGAACGCATTTTACTCCTGTCAATGGGAGCGAACATTTCGGAAGTAATTTGGATTCTCCGGCTTTGTTCACATGCTGCATGGCTACAATAATATTTTTCGCTGCAGCAACAAGATCCATCGCACCGCCCATTCCCTTCACCATTTTACCCGGAATTTTCCAATTAGCAATATCGCCTTCTTCGCTTACTTCCATTGCACCAAGAATAGTAAGATCAACTTTTCCTGCACGTATCATTCCAAAGCTTAATGCAGAATCAAAATACGATGTGCCAGGAACTTCAGTGATGGTTTGTTTTCCAGCATTTATCAAATCAGGATCTTCATCACCTTCAAAAGGAAAAGGTCCCATGCCTAACATTCCATTTTCAGATTGCAAGGTTACTTCAATTCCTTTGGGAATATAATTTGCAACCAAAGTTGGGATTCCGATTCCGAGATTTACGTAATTCCCGTCTTTTACTTCTTTGGCAATCCGTTTTGCAATTCCGTTTTTGTCTAGCATGGTTGTTGAGTTATTAGTGATTAGCGATTGGTTATCAGCAATTGATTATTAATTAAAATGAGTCTTCTAAACTATTTTCTAATAACTACTCGCAAATAACTAATAACTTATTCCTCGTGAACAATTGAAATTGGACCATTGTTGGCTTGATAGTCGATATTGATTTTATAAAATTCACTTTTGTTTAGCGGGAACGTTCTAAGAAAATAAGAGCTTACTGATTTATGGAAAATTAATTCTTTTCCTGATCGTTCCATCAAAACACCTGTTGCCTGTGAATAACGTTGAGTTACTTTTTTACACAACAGGAAAAAATCTCCCATTACACAAATTTCAAAATTGTGTGCATCTACAGATTGTGGTAGGTAGATTTTTTTTCCTTCTAAGTCGATGTATGGTTTCATAATAATTAGTGTGCGCCTGGGCGGAAGTGATTTGTAAAAAAATTCAATTATAAATTATGACTTCTTCCTTACTGTTCTTTGCTCAATTCGCTTTTCAAATTTCTCTCCTTTGAACACGCGATGCACATAAATCCCGGGAACGTGAATACAATCGGGATCAAGTTCACCTGCCGGAACAATTTCTTCCACTTCGGCAATCGTAATTTTTCCACCCATTGCCATTGGCACGTTAAAGTTTCTCGTTGTTTTCCGGAACATTAAATTTCCGTGCGTATCAGCTTTCCATGCTTTTACAATGGAGAATTCTGCATCAAATGCATATTCCATTAAGTATTCTATTCCGTTGAAATTCCTTGTTTCTTTCCCAATGGCAACTTCTGTCCCTACTCCTGCACGTACAAATACAGCCGGCATTCCGTAGGCTGCCGCCATACAACGTGTTGCAAGTGTTCCCTGCGGAATTAAATCAACTTCCAATTCGCCGCTTAGTAATTGTCTTTCGAATTCTGCATTTTCACCCACATAAGATGAAATCATTTTTTTCACCTGACGCGTTTTTAAGAGAAGGCCAATTCCAAAATCATCCACTCCCGCATTATTAGAAATGCAGGTGAGATTTCTTACGCCACTCTTTACCAATGCTGCGATTGAATTTTCGGGAATGCCACACAATCCGAAACCACCGAGCATGATGGTCGCTCCGTCTTTTATATCGCTGATTGCTTCTTCGGCGTTTGAAACTACTTTGTTCATTGAATTATCGATTCTGATTAATAAAGTTTTTCATTTTATAATTCCCTCTAAGGATAACTACCATCATCTCCAAAAATTCCAGAATTCGGATCATCGAAAATCGGACCATCATCTTTATCGAATTTAGAACAATCTAAATCCATCATTATTTTTCCTTTTGGTTTCGGAAATTCTCCTTGAGAAATTTTTAAAGATTTATCTGCATAAACCCGCTTGAAAAATTTTGCCCATATCGGAAGTGCCATGGAAGCACCTTGTCCTTCCGCTGTTCTATCAAAATGCACACTACGATCTTCGCCTCCTACCCACACACCTGCAACTAAATCAGGAGTTAATCCCATAAACCATCCGTCGGAATTGTTTTGTGTTGTTCCTGTTTTTCCTGCCACAGGATTTAAAATTTTGTAAGTACTTCGTAATCGTCCTCCTGTTCCAATATCAACAACTCCGCGCATTAGATTAATCATCAAATAAGCTTTCTCTTCACTCAATGCTTCTTTTGATTTCGGAATAAATTCTTCCAACACTTTTCCGTTTTTATCTTCAATGCGCGTGATAAAAGTTGGTTCAATCCATGTTCCTTTATTTACAAATGTGCTATTCGCACCAACCATTTCGTATAAGCTAATATCTGCAGTACCCAAACATAATGAAGGAACAGCTTCCAATGGCGAGGTGATTCCTACGTTGCGTGCAAAATCAACAACAGCATGCGGACCGAATTGTTTCATGATGTAAGCAGAAACATAATTGATAGAAAGCGCTAATGCTTTTTTCAACGTGATCATTTTACCACTGTATTTTGCTTCTTCCTGTTTCGACCATGAATTATTCGGACACCATTCTGTTTTTCCATCTTCATTCGGAATACAAGTGCGAATACATGGCACCTGATCGCAAGGCGAATATCCTTCTTGAATAGCAAGCGCATAAATAAATGGTTTGAAAGTCGAACCTACTTGACGCTTACTAACTTTTACGTGATCGTATTGAAAATGTCTGAAATTAATTCCTCCCACCCAGGCACGGATATATCCTGTCTGTGGTTCCATTGCCATAAATCCTGTTTGTAAAAATGATTTGTAATATCGAATAGAATCCATTGGCGACAACATCGTATCAATATCACCATGCCATGAAAACACATTCATCTTCACTTTTGTATTGAAGGCCTTTTCAATTTCTGCATCAGAGGAACCGCCTTTTTTCATATGATGATAACGATCGGAACGAACTTTCCCTGAATTTAAAATCTGATCGATCTCTTCTTTTTTCACCTTCCAACTGAAGGGACGATTTCTTTTGTCTTTTAATTCAATATCAAAATTCTTCTGCAAGTCGGCCATGTGTTCAGCCACTGCTTGTTCACCATACGTTTGCATTCGTGTATCAATCGTCGTATAAACTTTTAAACCGTCGCGATACATGTCGTAAGGCTTGCCATTCGGTTTCAAATGTTCCGAACACCATTTCTTCATGAAATTTTCTCTCAGATATTCTCGGAAATAAGGAGCCAGTCCTTCGTTATGTGATTCGGGATTGAAGTGTGTAACAATTGGAAGCGCTTTTAAAGAATCGTATTGGTGTTTTGTGATAAATCCATTGCGTTCCATTTGGTACATCACAAGATTTCTACGCTTCATTGCGCTGTCAGGAAAAATTAATGGATTCCATCGTGAAGGATTCTGACACATTCCTACCAGCACTGCTGCTTCTTCAATTTTCAATGAATCGGAAGTAGTGGAGAAATAAACTTTCGCTGCAGAATTAATACCAACCGCATTATAATTAAAATCGTATTTATTTAAATAAAGTGCGACGATCTCATCTTTCGTAAACAAGCGCTCAAGTCGAACTGCAATGATCCACTCTTTTAATTTTTGGAAAGCACGTTGTGTTTTTGTTGCGTGTTCAGCTTCTTTTGCGTGAAACTGCATTTTTGCAAGCTGTTGTGTAATGGTTGATCCTCCTCCAGAGCTACGATCTCCACCAGCAAATGTTTTAATAAAAACACGACCCAAACTTCTTCCGTCAATACCTGAATGTTCGTAATAACGTTCATCCTCTGTTGCAACTAATGCATGAATAACATCAGGATCAATATCCTTATACTGAACTGAAACCCGATTTTCGAGATAAAATCTTCCTAATTCTTTTCCATCTGCAGAATAACAAACCGTTGCAAGATTACTTTCGGGATTTGTTAATTGCTCAATGTCTGGAAGATCGGCGAACATGGCGATTCCCAAAACAAGCGATACAATTCCAGCAACAGGAGTCAATAATAGAATCCAGAAAAATCGAATCCAACGTTTATGACTTGGTTTTGCTGAGCTTGAATTTTTAGAATTCTTTGCTGCTTTTTCTATAGGTTTTTCGTCTGCCATTTCGGAATCAAAAGTAATGAAAAATGGTCCCCGCTAAGAGTGAAAAGGATAAGTGTTTGAGGAAAATGAATAAATGATGTGAAGATTTAGCGAAGAATTTCGCGCATCACTTTTCCAGGAGCCGTTGGCATCGGAAAGCCCATCAATTCTGCAATGGTTCTTGGAATATCAACCTGTTCATAAGCTACTGAACTGCTGAAATTCCTTTTGAAATCAGGACCCGCTGCACAGAAAGCAATATGACGGCAACCTTCGCAATTATCACCATGACTTACAAAGCCATCATAAACATTATCCAAGTGACGGCCATGATCATTCGTAATAATCATTGTGGTAGTGCCGGCATAATAGGGATCACTTTGCAATGCATCCCAGATTAAAGAGCAATAATGATCGGTGCTCGCAATTCCTGTGAGATAATTATTCCAGACACCTGTATGACCACTATAATCTGGTTCACGAAAATTTACCAACATCAAATCTGGATGATATTGAGAAAGTGTTGCGATGACATGATCTTTTGTAGTTTGATCATCTCTGTACCCTGAAAATGGGCCATTAATTCCACAATCATAGCGCGGCATAAACTTCGATTGATATTCCTGATCAGCAGTATTTGCAAGCACATACAATTTATCTTTTGAAGTAATCACCCATGCTTTTTCTGCAGGAGATCCTGTAAATTTTCTCCAATATTGAAACATCGATGGCTCTGAAGGAAACTGATTTCCGCCATTATCTAAGGGTTCATATACACCAGTTGTCAGCGCATCATGACCGGCATTTGTCCAAGTATATCCGTTATTTCTGAAATTGGTAAGCATAACGCCTTGAGGAAATAGTGTTGTGTATTGAAATGGAATTCTCGAATGAGTTGAATCGCCCCAGTTTTCAGAATAGCGAACTCCATCTACAACAATCACAATAACATGTTTGGTCTTGTATGTTTTTTTTATTTCATCAACTCTACAGGTAATGCAGAAAAACAAAATGGGAAATAGAAAGAAAATAATTCGGGGAAATTTTTTCATGTTAACTCAAAGTTAAGTAAAAGGAAGTGCAATTCCGACTACTTTTTCTCTGCTTCTTCGATGCGGACTCCTGCATTAATGACACCGGGCAATTGTTCCATTCGCATGGCTTGTTGAATTTCCATGTGATATTTTCCTGCTAATGGAAAACGAACGCCCTGTCGGAAAACTAAGCGACAATCATGTACATCTCCTTGTCCTTTTCCATACCATCTTCCATTTTCATCTGCTAGTGGAAATTCAACGGTGTCAATTCCGGTTTTTCCATTAGGAAAAGTTGTTTTGAAAAAAACATAAATGTTGCTGTAAGGATAATCATCGGTATTGCGAATGTTGAAATAGAAATTGTATTTCGTTACCGAATCGGGAACATCAAAATCAAAAACCAATTGTTGTTTAATATCCCAAACACCATCTTTCACATCACGATTTTCATCATACAAACGATTTTTATCGCATGATGAAAAATTTACCAATGAAAAAATCAATCCAACAAAAATGAGAAACCTGTACATACTAAACAGTTGGTGGCGGTGTATTGTGCGGTGGTGCTTGTGGTGCTGGCGGTCCACTGTTATCTTTTCTGTGTGGCGGTCGATTCCTGTTTTGATTTGGATTCGGTTTTTGATTCGGATTCGCCGGTTTATTTTGTTGATTCGGATTTGGACGTGGGCGATTCTGATTTGGATTCGCGTTCGGTCCTTGCGGATTTTGTCCTTGTGGTCTCTGTTGAGGAGAACGTTGTTGAGTTCCTGTTTGTTGTGCGTTCGGATTTGAATTTTCTCCGGCAGGCCCTTTTTTCTTCTTCTTTTTCTTGCTGCGTTTTGCCTGATCAAAACGCGTCAATGAATCCTGTCCAACAACATTTTCAAAATCGGGTTCATCTACTGCTTCAATTTCTTTTTGTGTTTTAAGAACACCTAACTCATCCGGTTTTTCACCGCGCTTATTCATTTCAATAATTTCTTTCACGCGACGAGCAGGTACAGGAAGAAACTGATCTGGTTCATCTGCAAAAGTGAAAAACATAACTCCTTTAAAAATATCTGTTTTCTGATGGCGTGCTTTCCCTCGAACAGTTTCTACATCTTGTGGTTCTGGAAATTCTTTTAACGCATCGAGATACGCATCCAATTCATAATTCAAACAACATTTTAATTTTCCGCATTGCCCAGCAAGCTTTAATGGATTCAAGGAAAGTTGCTGATAACGTGCGGCGCCAGTTGTAACTGAACGGAAATCTGAAAGCCATGTTGAACAACAAAGCTCACGACCACAAGAACCTATTCCGCCTAAACGTGCAGCTTCCTGACGAGAACCGATCTGACGCATTTCAATTCTTACTTTGAATTGTTCAGCAAGCACTTTAATTAATTCACGGAAATCAACTCGCTCTTCTGCGGTGTAAAAAAATATTGCTTTTGTTTTATCTCCTTGATATTCTACATCGGAAATTTTCATGCGCAAGCCCATATCCGATGCAATTTTTCGTGAACGCATCATCGTGTCTTGCTCCAGTCCTTGTGCTTCCAACCATTTTTCAACATCCAACGAACGCACTTTACGATATACTTTTTTGATGGCAGGATCTTCCGCTTTAACGTTTTTGCGAATGAGTTGGGTTTTTACCAATTCTCCTGTTAAGGAAACGGTTCCTATATCATGCCCAGGAGAACCTTCCACAGCAATTACTTCTCCCATTTGAAGGGGAAGATCGTTCACGTTTCTGAAAAATTCTTTTCTTGAGTTTTTAAAACGGACTTCAACCAAATCAAAAGGTTTTTGTCCGTTTGGTAATTCCATATTGGCTAACCAATCGAAAACATTGAGTTTGTTACAACCTCCTGAACCGCAGGAACCATTGCTTTTGCATCCGCCAGGGACACCATTTACTTCTGTACTACAGCCTCGGCCGTTAGTCGAACAACTACCACATCCCATTTATATATAAGTTCTTTGTTCGGAGTTCTTCGTTTGGAGATAAAATTAGTTCTCTGGATTTCTCCGAACCAACATCTCCGAACTATTAACTACGAAATGAATCGTTTAGTGAATTCGCCCGGCGATATCCTTAAAAATCAGGGTGTTCCGAGCAATAACAAAAATACGGGTTTTTAGGACTGGGATTACAATGTCCAAAATCCTGATTTACACAGGGATATGTTAATAATTCGGGGTTTAGCTAACCCTTTGAGGAAATTCAATGATGTGGATGTTTCTAACTCATCACAGGCCTCGGCACATTAATCAGCTCATTAATCTTAAAAGCTAGATCCAACAAAATGATTTTTGGTGAGCCATTCCTTTCAATATGTTTCATGGCGAGGTTAAATTCCTCAATTAATTTTTCGCCGTTTGCTGCGTGAATGAACTTTGAAAACTTGGTTATGAATTCCAATTCTTCTCCGGCCATACGCACCATCGACTGATCGGCGTAGCCTAAAAGAAAACATTCGCGGACAAGGTCAAGAGAATAACTGAAAAATTGTTTTTGTCGTTCACGTCCAATTCCTGCTAAGTCATCCACAACAGACAAAACTTTTGCAGGATCGAATTTTAAACTCGAGCGCATTAATTTTTGGAAAGTGGCAAGATTGTAAGCCGCTTGTTCCGTGCGACTGAGTAATGATCTTGCAAAAGCATAATTTCCATCTGCTTGAAAAGCAATTTTTTCTGCGTCGGCTACTGCAAGTTCATGTCGGGAAACCAATGCATCACGCAATTCTTCATCCGAAATTTTACGCATACGAACTAATTGTGTTCGAGAAACTATCGTGCGCAACAGTTGATCTTCACTTTCGGTTACGAGCAGAAATAAAGTTTTTGCAGGTGGCTCTTCCAGAATTTTCAATAATTTATTCGCGGAGGTAAGATTCATTTTCTCCGGCATCCAGATGATCATGATTTTATATTCCGCTTCGAAGGTGGTGAGATTTAATTTTCTTAAAATTTCTCCGCTTTCTTTTTCAGGAATAATTAATTGTTTGTTATCCGCTTCAATTTTTTCGGTCCACTCGTCAATACTTAAATAGGGATTGTCAAGAAATGCATCTCTCCATTCAGCAATAAAAGAATCACTTACAGGAGTGTCTTTCATACTTTTTATCGGAAATGCAAAATGCAAATCGGGATGAACAAGTTTATTGTATTTCTGACAAGAAGGGCATTCGTCACAAGAATCATTTTCTCCACGATTCGTACAATGAATAAATCTTGCATAAGCAACTGCAATCGGTAAAGAACCACAACCTTCAGGCCCGAAAATTAATTGAGCATGTGAAATACGATTAGAAGCCACACTTGAAATCAAGCGATGTTTTATTTCTGATTGGCCAATTATATTGCGGAAAAGCATATTATAAAGATAGTGATTGATGATTAGTTTTGGTGATTAGTCAACTCTTAGATTCATGTTATTGGGCTATGGTATTTTCTAAAGAGTCTCCCTTTCTTTGTGCCTCCGCCGCGGCGGAGTGTCTTTGTGGCAATAACCCTCTAGTGAACTATTAATTTGAAGTATGTTGCGCTTTTATTTTTTTGTACAACAAATAGGAATAGACCAACGGAATAACAGACATCGTAATAATTGAAACAAAGAAAATTATTGCAAATATTTTTACCGGAATAAAAAACAAAACAAGCATTAAAACCAAACATGTTCCGACCCAAATTCTTCCCGCCAAACGATGTGTTTTGGTCCACACTTCTTCATTGTCAATGGTCCAAGGAGTTCTGATTCCAACAAAATAATTCGGACGGATTCTTCCCATTTGATTTCCGATTAAAAGGAAAAGGCCAAGTACCGCCAATTGAACGATCATGCCCACATCCAATTTATAGCCCAGCGAAACCAGTTCAGTTACAATTCCGATAATGGACATTAAAAGAATTATTCCAATTCTGATCATCCAATATGCGCCGCTAAACAAATCATAATTTTTTTTGCGCGGATCTATTTTCGGCAGAACGATCATCAGAAAATACATTGCCGTTCCGATCATTGGTCCAAGGAAGACCGCCCATTTTCCACCGTAATCATTTACGTCTCCATTAATATCCCAATGGGTAGGAATTTTATCAGGAAAATTATTCCAGTTGATTATTGCAAAAACGGTTGGAATTAAAATCAACAACCACATCGACCATTCTCGTTTAATAAAGTCTTTTGTTTTCATTACTTTTTATTTTTTCGTTTTGTGTTTTTCTTATCTGATAAATTCATAACCCATCCGATCAGTTCATCAAAAACGGTTGTATTTAAAGAATAGCGGACGAATTGGCCTTCCTTAATCGAAATCACAAGATTCGCTTGACGTAATAAATCGAGATGGTGTGAGATGCTTGGTTTGCTAATTGTGAAAGCATCTGCAATATCCCCTGCAGTCCTATCTTTTTCTCTGAGCAGTTCCAGAATCTGGCGTCTCGTCGGATCGTCTAAAGCTTTAAATAATGCGTTCATTGGGTCAAAGATATAATATAATTGTATAATTAGACAAATGTCTAAATATTATTTATTACATCTCCTTGCCTATCAGTCTCTTATTTTTATTTCCAGGATCGCATTTTTGTAAATTTTTTCTGAATTTCTACTTCTTTCGTTTCACTTTTCAGACTTCAAAACCGTATTTTTGCCTCCACTATTCACTTCCAGTCTTTCAAAATGAAAACAGTTGCCGATTTTAATTTCGCAGGTAAAAAAGTATTAATTCGTGTGGACTTTAATGTTCCTCTTGATAAATCGTTTCACATTGCAGATGATACACGTATGCGTGCTGCGATTCCAACAATTAAAAAAATTCTTGGTGATGGTGGATCCTGTATTCTCATGTCGCACTTAGGTCGACCCAAAGAAGGTCCGGAAGAAAAATATTCTTTAAAACATTTAGTGAATCACCTTTCAGAATTACTGGGAGGAATAACTGTTCATTTTTCAAGTGATTGTATCGGCGGTCCGGCAACCATTGCTTCGAATAATTTAAAAGCTGGTGAGGTTTTATTGTTGGAGAATCTTCGCTTTCACAAGCAAGAAGAAAAGGGCGATGAAACATTTGCAAAGCAGCTTTCAACACTTGGTGACTTTTATGTGAATGATGCATTTGGAACCGCTCATCGTGCACATGCTTCTACCGCTGTAATTGCTAAATTTTTTCCGGCAAATAAATGTTTTGGATTTGTGATGTCGGGAGAACTTTCGAGTGTAGAAAAAGTTTTACATGGAGCGACAAAACCATTCACTGCAATTATGGGTGGTGCGAAAGTTTCGGATAAAATTTTAATACTTGAACAGCTTATAAATAAAGCGGACAACATAATTATCGGTGGAGGAATGGCATTTACTTTTGTGAAAGCGCAAGGTGGCAAAGTCGGAAAATCATTGGTAGAAGAAGATCGAATTCCGAATGCGTTGAACATTTTAGAAATTGCAAAAAAGCGTGGTGTCAATATTTATATTCCTGTTGATGCTGTTTGTGCAGATAATTTTTCAAATGATGCGAATATTCAGACTTGCGATGTGAAATCAATTCCAGATGGATGGATGGGATTGGATATTGGACCTGTAACAGAAAAGATTTATGCAGAAGTAATTTCAAATTCAAAAACAATTTTGTGGAATGGTCCGATGGGGGTTTTTGAAATGGAGAATTTTGCAAGCGGAACAAAATCAGTTGCGGATGCTATTGTAGCTGCAACCGCTAAAGGAGCTTTCTCATTAATTGGCGGTGGTGATTCAGTAGCCGCAATTAATAAATATAATTTGTCTGAAAAAGTAAGTTACGTTTCAACAGGCGGTGGTGCTTTATTGGAATATATTGAAGCCGGAACTTTACCAGGCATTGAAGCAATAAATCAGTAGCTAGAAATAAAGAATAATGAAAATAATTTTTTACAAAACACTTGGTCTTCTTCTGTTTTTCATCCCGCTATTAACTTCTTGTGGTGCGGGAGATTGGAAAGTGTATGAGACTTCAGAATTCTCAGTACAGTTTCCGGGAATAGCACGCGATACTGTTTCAATGGAAGGAGAATATGCAGGTTCAAGAAGTTTTTATGAACCTGTTCCAGGTTCGCTTGACTCCAATATGTATTATGCCGTTTCCATGTATTCTTTGCCTGATACGATTTCCTTAGTAAAAGAAAACATGAAAGATCTTTTTGAAACCGATGTGCAAGTTTATGCATGGTCGATTGGCGGAACATTGACAGATACGGGAAGAGTTGTAAAAAGTGGTGAGATAGTAGGAAGAGAATACAAAGTGATTATTGCAGGAAACCGTGGCATTTCTACCATTCGAAAATTCGCAATTGGAAAACATCTTTACACGCTACTTGTGGTGACAGAAAACATGAAATTGGAAAATCATGAAATTCGACAATTCATGGAATCGTTCAAATTGAAAAAGGGGAAATAAGTTTTTTACTTTTCTATTGGGAGTTGTGGAACTTTCAAAGTATCCTTTCCAAAATTACTTGAGGCTAATCCTGGAATAATCATCGGCGCTACTTTTGCAACAGGTCGATAAAGCAATGAATTGTCTTTCATCTTCACCGGAATAATCTCAATATTTTTTTCCAATCGATCGGTAACAAAAAACAATACGCTCAGGATCATTAAAAATTTGATGGTTCCAATACAACCGCCTAAAAGTTTATTGATAAAAGAAAGCGCCATTTTCTCTATCATTTTCTCTACCAGTTTTGCAACTCCAAAAACCGCCGCAAGAATTCCAACAAAAACTAGCGCAAAAGAAATCAAGGGTATATAGGGTGAAGTAGAATCGGTCCATTTATGAATAAGATCGGCCATGCCATGCGACAAATGCATTCCACCCCAAACGCCAAGAAAAAAAGCGATGAGTGTAGCTGCCTCCATAATAGCGCCTTTCATAAATCCGCGCCAGAATCCCCAAAGGACAGGAATTAGAATAACGATGTCGATTGCGTTCATTGGTGATTGGTGATTGGTGTCTGCCTAGGCGGAGGTGATTAGTGAAAAAATAATTTTTTGGGGATAATTTGGAAAATTAATTATTTCCTACATCTTTGCCGCCCTTTTTAAAATAATAAATATGAAAGAATATAATAGCTTTGAAGAATTAGAGGTTTGGAAGTTGTGTAGAGAATTCAGGATACAGATTTCAATCTTAACACAAAAATTTCCTGCACATGAAAAGTTTGAGCTGATTCGACAGATTAAGCGATCTTCACGATCGGTCACTGCAAACATTGCGGAAGGTCATGGCAGATACGGATTCAAGGACAATACCCGATTCCTTCGTATGTCAGCAGGGTCATTAAAAGAAACGCTTGAGCATTTGATTGTTGCACTTGATGAAGGTTACATTGTAGAGGAGGAATTTCAGAAACAAAAAATGAAATATGGAAATTGCATTCGGCTATTAAACGGTTATATCAACTATTTAAAAAAACAAACAAATCACTAATCTCTAATCAACTCCGCCTAAGCGGATACCAATCACTACCTTTATACTGTGCAAGACGAACATTTCAAAAAACAGTGGGAAACCCTTTTAGTGGCACTTGAACCTCGCTTCGGTGGAGATCTGGATGTGCAAGCAATTCTTTTTATTATAGGACTTCAGGAATTGGGTCATGGATATAAAGAATATAAGAAGGATGAGAAAATGGACATTATGCATGTTGCTATTTGTTCTTTGCTTGAACCTTATGGTTTTTATGAATATGAAGGATTGGACGCCGATAAATGGCCGCATTGGAAACCAACTTCAAAACTTCCTAATTTAAAACCGGGGCAACAGCAGCGTTTTATGCAGGAAACGATTATTGAATATTTTGAAAAAGGTGAAGTGATTTGATTTTCTAAGCATATATATATTAAAAGAAAAGCCCCCACTGTTAAGTGAGGGCTTTATTATTTCAGAGAAAGTTCTTTTAAATATTTACAGTTACCTCGTCAGTTTTTCCTTGTTCGAATCGAACAACTTTTCCTGTAGGATAAGTTGTTGTTCCGATTACAACTGAAATATCAAGAATCTGAGGAAGATTTACTTCAAAACTAGCTTTTCCAGAAGCATCGGTTGAAACGACAATATCTACTGTAGAAGGGGCAGGTGCAATTAAATGAACCTGAGCACCACTTACGGGATTGTTGCTTGCATCAAGTACAGTAATAATTGCTTTACACGGCTTGTCCTTTGCACATCCAGAATTGAGGACGACAGTAAACAGAACCATAATAAGGATTCCACTGATTGAGAAACGATTTATCACTTTGTTCATTTTGTTGCCGAGGTTGCCTAAATGGGAAAGACCCATTTCTTGCCGCAAAGTAGATGTTTGCCTATCTTTGCATTATACAAATATAAAAAAGTTTTCAACATGGTCACGAGAAGATTACTTCCTTTTTTGGCTTTAGCCGCCCTTCCTTTTTTCACCTCGTATATTTCCGCCGATAAACGAGCGAAAGTATTGATACACACAGACTTAGGTGATATTAAAATTGTGCTTTATGATGAAACACCAAAGCATCGTGATAACTTTCTAAAGCTTGTAAAGGACGGAACGCTTGATAGTACCCTATTCCATCGGGTCATAGCTCAATTCATGATTCAAGGGGGTGATGTGGACTCCAAAAGGGCTAAACCTGGTACAATGTTGGGAAATGGTGAACTTGGATACACTATTCCTGCAGAATTTAATCCTTCATTATTTCACAAAAAAGGAGCTTTGGCTGCTGCCAGACAAGGTGATGATGTAAATCCAAAGAAAGAATCATCGAGCTGTCAATTCTATATTGTACAAGGACGCACTTTTACTGATTCTGTATTAAATGTTCTTCAATCGAATATGGATCAACAAGTAAAACAAAAACTGTTTAACAGTTTAATGGAAATTCCAGCAAACCTGCCTATCAAAACGGCTTTTATTCGGGCGCAATCGCGATATCAAACACAAGGAAATCCTGATAGTTTGAATTTTTTCTCTACGATTATAAATCCGAAAATTGATTCTTTATTTGAAAAAACACCACATCGTGTAATTACAGAAGAGCAAAGAAAAGTTTATCGTACAACAGGAGGAACACCTCATCTAGATGGAAATTATACTGTTTTTGGTGAAGTGGTAAGTGGTATGGAAACCATTGACAAAATTGCTGCGCAACAAGTCGACAAAAATGCTCGTCCAGTGGTGGATATTCGCATGACGATGAAAGTTGTGAAATAATATTTATAAAGTATAAGTTGAAATTTTTATCCTTCGCATTATTCTCTTTTCTGGTTTTCTCTTGTGGTTCGACTCCGCAGAAGACGGTAATTGGAACGGAAAATCCATCCATTGAAAGTGAAATAGATACTACCCTAAAACACGATCCGGGTTTGCAGGATGTTTTTCGTGGAAGTATTCGTGCCAGTGTAAAAACATCATTTGTAAATCTTCCTACCGACACTTTTCAAAGCATAAAAGAATTAAGAAATTGGTTGCCGGATGATGAATACATGCACAAATCAACAGAAGCAAAAACAAATACGGCGCCGAGAACAAAAGAGGAAAATCATTCTATTTGTTTGGCCGACGTTTATATTTTTGGAATAAAAAGAGAAGATGATAATGACTTTCATGTTATTCTTGGTTCATCAAAATCATTGGAAAAAAGTCAACCTTTTCTTACTGCAGAAATTTCAGGTCTTCCCGATTCAACAAGCCCTTTCTTTGCAATTTTAGCTGCAGTCCGACATCATTTTAAAAATTGGATTGGAACAGACATATCAAAAGAATTAGTCTTTGTCGCTTCCAAAAAAAATCCTCCAATTCATCTCGATTATATCTCAGGATCGCTGTTTTTTGACAATCATCATTATGGAGCCCATTCTAAAGTCGATAGTTATAAAGTATTCAGCGCTTGGGAAATTCATCCCGTTACTAAAATTGTCTTTCACAACAAGCAACGAATTGAATAACTTTATCGCTTGAAAAGTATCAACTATGAAAAGCAGAATTGAAACCTTATTAGACGAAGTAGAAAAGTTTGCAGCAACAAATGCAGAACAGGCGGAGCAATTCCGTTTGAAATACATGAGTCGCAAAGGACAGATTTCTATTTTATTTGATGAATTCAAAACCGTTTCTCCTGAGTTGAAAAGAGAAGTTGGTCAGTTGTTGAATAAATTAAAAACAATTGCGCAGGAAAAATTGGATGCTGTTAAGGACAGCTCCTCAGAAGGAAGTGATCAAAAATCAACTGCTGATCTTTCACTTCCTGCAAATGGTTTTGTTGGAAGTCGTCATCCCTTAATGATTGTCCGTCAGGAAATCATTGACATTTTTTCTCGTGTTGGTTTTACGGTTGCAGATGGACCAGAGGTAGAAGACGACTGGCATAATTTTTCCGCATTAAATTTTCCAGAAGAACATCCTGCTCGTGATATGCAGGATACTTTTTTCATTGATAAAAACATTGCTTTACGTACACACACTTCCAGTGTCCAGGTTCGTGTATTAGAAAAAACTGCTCCTCCTGTTCGTATTGTAATGCCTGGAAGAGTATATCGCAATGAGGCAATTTCTGCTCGTGCGCATTGTTTCTTTCATCAGGTAGAAGGTTTGTATGTCGACAAGGGAGTTTCGTTTGCTGATATGAAACAAGTGCTTTTATATTTTGCCAGAGAAATGTTTGGAGAAAAAACAGAAATTCGTTTGCGCCCTTCTTACTTTCCATTTACAGAACCAAGTGCTGAGATGGATATCAGTTGTACTATTTGCGGCGGAACAGGCTGTAACGTTTGTAAATATTCTGGTTGGGTAGAAATTCTCGGATGTGGAATGGTAGATCCTACTGTTTTACAAAACTGCAAAGTAGATCCGAATGTGTTTTCAGGATTTGCTTTTGGAATGGGAATCGAAAGAATCACGATGTTGAAATATGGCGTGAATGATTTGCGTTTGTTTTCTGAGAATGATGTTCGTTTTCTTACACAGTTTAAATCTGCATTTTAAATTTGCCGCAGAGGCGCAAAGAACGCAGCGTTATGTCAACCAATAGACTTTCCCAACTCGAAGAACTACTCACTGAAGATCCGCAGGATTCTTTTTTGCAGTATGGCATTGCATTAGAATATGCAAAAATGGGAAATGTGCCAGAAGCAATTGCGCGAATAGAAAAGTTACTTTCAGAAAAGCCGGATTATCTCGGTGCATATTATCAGCTTGGACAATATTACGAAGTGGAGGATAATAACGAAGAAGCGATTGATATTTACAAAAAGGGAATTATGCTTGCTCAAAAGCTAGGTGATCAGAAAACGTTAAGAGAATTAAGAGAAGCGTTGCAGCAAATTGAAGATTAAATAAAAAACAAATTCATAATAAACGCTGAGGGAAGTTCCTTGATCAACGCTTTTTCTTTGAAGTAAATAAACCATTCGCCATCCAGTTTACATTTACCTCCATCTTTATTTTCGAACTAGACATTTCGGTAGGAATATTCGAGCAATAAATTTTTATTTGCTCTGTCAATTTACTAAGTAAGAATGCTGGCTAATGAAACTTCTTCAGCAGAAAATCAAAATTCAGGAAAGCATGCCAATATGATTCTTTTGTCATTTCTGACCAGTGAATGATTTCATATCGGTATTGAAGCGTCTGAAATTGGCAAAAAGCAATTAGAAAAAAAGTAATCGTCAATAAAACCAGCTTTTTAGTTTTTGAGTTCATCGATTCGAAAAGAAAATACCAAAGCAAGGCGAAAAGGCTGAAAAAATCCACCATCGGACGCATACCAAAACTTCCTCCGTAATACCACATCCACCAACAGGAAAGGACATACATAATAAAAAAAATCGTAAAGCCCATCCAGATTGCACGGAAGCGGTCTTTTTTCCATAATGGAATCAGTCCGAAAAGTGCTAAAAAGGTCAAAGGAGTATAAATGAATAGACCTTTTTTATAACTGAACAAAAAATTGATCAACTCGGGCTTCCAGAAATAGAAATGTTCGATGCCATAGGCATAAATGTACCAATGTCCAGTAGAAGTTTTATAAATGACAAGCTGGATTAGGATGGGAAAGAAGAAAAGCAATATTCCGGTTACAAGGCACAGTGGTTTTCTGAAGTTTGCTTGAATGACTGAAAAGAATATTTTGGAGGAACCCGCAGCGAATGGAATCCATAATACGATAAGTAAATTGACAGGTCGCACCAGGGTGATAATTCCTAGGAGAAGACACATCAACAGAAAATATTTATTCCGCAGCGTGTCCAGCCATTTTTTACTGTAAACAAGAAAAATACTGATCAGCGAGAAAGAATAAACATGCGACATCGCCGGTTCACTAATGACATAATAAAAAAGATTAGTGCCAAAAACAAATGTCAACAAAACCAAAGCAGCCTTTAAGTGGCTGGCGCCAAAAGAGATCAACAGCCGCCGCAGAAAGATTAATCCGATAAGTAGCCAGAAGCATGCTCCTATATTTAAAGCGATGGCATAGGGTTTTGAATAACCGTCAGCTTCAGCACCTGAAAGTTTTGCAACTGCGTGCCCGCCAAGAAAAAATGGCAACTGCAAAACAGCAACACCACTGAAATATTTATCAATGATTTTCCCTTCTTTTGAACTTGACCGGAAATCATATTTCAATTGTGCTGTGTAATATTTGGTCTCTATCGAATCGAAAAATCCAAAGTTGAGATCATGATAAATAAACGTAGCGGGCAAGTAGGCATAATATCCTTTACCATCAGAGGTGATGATGGAATTCCATTGTTTTCCCCAATGAATATTCGAGGAATACCATACTGATATCAGTAAAATAAACGGGATCGTCCATTTCGCGACGATTGCTTTAAACTTATTCATTGCTGTAAAGTTAGAAAACCAATTGGTGGAAAATATAAAAAAGTGCCGGATAGAGAATCCAGCACCAAGTGAATATTATTGGAAATGTACCTTAAAGGATGAAACTTCTTAATTCTTCGCGTCTGCCAAATTCGTTGCATCACCATCATGTGTAGCGCACATACCTGTTTTGCCTTTGGTCCAGTTTTCCGGACAAACTGCGCCGCCTTCTTTGTTGTACTGAAGGGCCTCAACTTTTTGATGAAACACAGTTGATTTATTTTTTTCTTATTCACTCTGTTCCAATAAAAAAGGCGCCCCAATTATTGAGACGCCTTTTTATTAAATGAAATATTTTCTAATTCATAACTACTTTCTTCACCACACGCGTTCCGTTCACATCCAAATTGATAATATAAATTCCCGGAGCAGTATTGCCGAGTGAAATTGTATTTTCTGTTTGTGTGAATTTTATTTCTCTTCCAACCATATCATAAACCGCAAGCATTTTGTAGGCCTGACCATTCGGAATGATTGTTATCTGGCCATTTGCTAATACAACAACGTTTAGTTGATTATTTGTAATAGTTGCAATACCTGATGGTGATTGAGTAAGTGCAATATCATCCACCGCAAAGGAAGGATCTGTTCCAACACCATCATCGTTATTGGTCCAGTTAAATCCGATTTTCACATTTGGATTATTGTTTGCACTAGCAGGAAGCACAATGCTAATTGCTGTCCATTTTCCTTGAGGAGCACAATTGCCGAGTGTTGTTTTAGCTGTATTCTGTAATAATGCCCATGTTGTACCATCGTAAAACCAAACAGAGCCATCATCATTTGCAAGATCTCCATTTTCAAAATAATTGAATGTTAATGTGATGTTCGTTTTATTTGCACAATTGATGACAGGAGATTCTGCACGTGAATTTGTAATTACACAAATAGCAAAGCTACTGCACAAACCACCAGCATTGTAAGATGCGCCTTGATCGGCAGGGAGACCTAATGCAGGAATAGCAGTACTACCGACATGCAATGTTCTATTTGTAAGTGTTGAATTACTACCGCAACCAGCGCCACAATTGCCAACGCCAGTTCCTGCTTCTGTTGCGCTTACAAACCAAGGATTTGCGTCGGGGTCATTTGTACCTGTACTTGCAATTGTCCAGGATCCATTTGAACCAGCGTATGCGCTAGCAAGATTTCCCTGGTTGCAACCTGTTCCGAAATCTTCTGTCCAGAAAGACTGGCTATGCGCTGTAAAACCGATTGATGCAAATACTATTAAAGAGTAAATTTTTTTCATGATGTTTTTTTTGTTTGTAATGCAATTTAGTCTAATTTTTTTAAATAGATATTGGCAATGCAATAAATAGCCCCGATAAAGCCGAGCGCCGTCGAGGTGAAAGCGGGAAATATATATATAGAAAAGAAAAAATAACGCTCCTACTCTACTTCCGTCAACTTAATCATATTCGTAGTTCCTTTTTCACTTAAAGGGATACTGGCAATATTGATGATAAAATCTTTCTGAACAATATAACCATCCTTTTTCAGAATGAATTTAATATCAGCGATGGTATGATCCGTTGAAATATTTTTGTCGTAATAAAATCCACGGACACCCCAGACTAAGCTAAGTTGTGAAAGAATACTATAATTATCAGTGAAGACAAAAATATTTGCCTTAGGTCGATAACTTGCCACACGAAATGCCGTGTAACCCGAATGTGTCATTGTTACAATTGCGGTTGCATCCACTTGCTTTGCTAATGTGGTTGAAGCATAGCAGATGTTTTCAGAAAGATAACGTTCGTTGATAGAAAAAACGGGTTTTCTATCCAGGTAATAAATGTTGTGTTCTTCCTCAACTTGTGTAATGATTTTTGACATCGCTTCAATTACTTTTGCTGGATGTTTACCCACAGAAGTTTCTCCGCTCAACATTACTGCATCTGCACCATCCATTACTGAATTTGCAACATCACTTACCTCCGCACGTGTTGGAGAAATATTGGTGATCATACTCTCCATCATTTGTGTCGCGATAATGACCGGCTTTGAAGCTTCCAAACATTTTCGCACCAACATTTTCTGCAAAACAGGCACACGTTGCATTGGAACCTCTACTCCTAAATCGCCGCGCGCAACCATTAATGCATCTGTTTCACGAATGATATTATCGATGTCTAAAATAGCTTCTGGCTTTTCGATTTTCGCAATGACCTTTGATTTACTGTTAGGGTCCATCTTTTTAATGAGATGCTTGAGCTCAATAATATCAGCACCCGAACGAACAAACGAAAGTCCGATCCAATCAAACTGATGACTCAATGCAAATTCAAGATCTTTAATGTCTTTTTCTGTAAGGCATGGCAAAGAAACTTTTGTATTCGGAAGATTAACTCCTTTTTTTGAAGAAAGTATTCCTCCATGTTCTACAATTGTTTTGACTTCATCAACTCCATTGGTAGAGATGACGCGCAACACTAATTTTCCATCGTCAATTAAAACCATTTCACCGGCTTTCACATCTTTTGGAAATTGCTGATAGGTCATAAACGCTTTTTGTGCGGTACCGATCATTTTATTCGTGGTGAACAGAAATTCCGCACCATCGACTAATTCAACCCCATTGTTTTCCATTTCGCCAACTCTCAATTTTGGGCCTTGCAAATCCCCTAATAGAGAAACATGCGTTCCCAGTTTTCTGTTAATTGCACGTATATTTTTAATTTGTTCTTCTACAGCAGAATAATCGCCATGAGAAAAATTTATACGGAAAACATCACACCCTGCATTTGCCATTTCTTCCAACATTTCTGGTGAAGACGAAGCAGGTCCAAGTGTTGCGACAATTTTTGTGCGATTATATTGTACGCGTTCGGTTGTATTTTCTCTAGCTGACATATTTTATTTTCAGAATAATAAATTTTCTTTTGATTTGAGTATAGAAGGGTTGATGCGATAAATTAATTGGACGAATGGAATTTCCCGAATGCTTTTCATCATCTGTTCCAGGTCATGTTCGGTGAATGGACCTTGAACGATAAAAAAATAATCGGCTTGATTTTGTTCCGGAATCAGCAGTCCAATTCCTCTATGACCTTCGGCATCCGTTGTTTCTGTTTTGTTTGCCATCAGACAAAAAGAAGTGTCATTTTCTTTATTGGCTAATTTGAAAATCGGAAAATCGCTTGCAGGATCGCTTTTTTTCAAGGCGATCGAAAGTGGTTCTTTCTGCACTAATTCATGACCTATTGCGCGATTGAGTGCCCAACAAAGGCGATATGGCTTTTCATGGCAGGAAATTCCCGCTAAGAAAAAATCATAATCGTATTCAATGTCGAGACGGTGCTTTAAAGAGGCCATTTTAAAATCATGCTGATGTGCTCATTGACATAAAAGCCTGTAAATATACCTAGTATTCAGTTGCCAATGAAGGTGATTTACAGTCGGAGGAATCTTCCAATAAGGACAATCCATTTCTTTACTTATATTTAATACCATGAAAAACTTCTTTTGGGTATTGTTCATCGTCCTTTTCACTACAACGCTTTCGGCACAGGCTCCAAAATATAAATTATTGACATCAAAAGATCCTTTGATTGGCGAATGGGAATGGGTAAAAGATCCTACAGGTTCGCCCTATTCTCCGATTCTCGAAACAGATTTTATTTTTATCCGATTTTCTCCTAATGATACATTATCAGTAGGTGCTATTGAAAACGATGCAGACAAAGGATTAACGGGCCATTGCTATTTTCTAGCCTATTCAAATGGTGCAACTGTATTCGGCACGCTTTCGGGATGCAGCAATCCAGCAAATAATGGAAAGACCTTCCGTTTCATTTACGAAGTAATTGGTGATCAATTGGTAATTAAAGTGAAAGGTGAACAGATTTACTACAAAAGAAAATCTCAGGGTTAAGTTGCTAATGAAAGAGGTGAAAATTAACAAGCAGAGAAATTATCAATATTGTTGCTTGCTCATTTTTCAGGGTCAGAAAATCGAACTCCAGAAGTTATTGCAAATACAACAGGAATTCCCGGCAAGATATTAGTCGATAAATCGAGTCCTTTTCTTAATGGATAGTTATATTCGAGCTCTCCTCCATACCACACAAATTTTGTTTGCCACTTATTGTTTTTTGAGATTTTGAAAAAGCCTTCATCTTCATAGCCATTTATTGCATTCCAGTTTTTGCGATAAAAGAAAAATGGTCCAAGCCCTACGCTTCCGTCACCTAGTTTTCCAAGTTGTTGAGTGTAACGTAAATTGAACATTGTCATTCCTGCAAATTTTCCAGCACAATCTTTAAAAGCAGCCTGATCAAGTTTTATAGAAATATAATTATTGAATTTGTATTCGAGGCCCATCGCCAAGCCGAAATTTAACGCAATTCTATTATGCCGGCCCAGCGTATAGTTAAACAATGCACCATTCGTATTTTTCCCAGGATGGAAAGAAATGCCCATAAGTTTTACTCCTACAAACCATTGTGCATTGGAGTGAATGGAAAATAAAATAATTACTGGCAACAAAATCCGTTTCACCTAAAAATTCTTTTTCCAAATCTACAATCTTCTTAGCTAGCTAAATTTATATAAAAGAAAAATTCCTTATCTCTACTCTAGGAATACGAGCAAAGAAAGGAATTTAACAGGATTACAAACAAATCTATTTAGGCAAACCCATTGCATTCTTTTCATCCACTGGAATGTAATGGTTATGCGAAACGTCTCCTGTTTTACCTTCAAGATATTCGTTCAACTGTTCAAGTGAATTTGCTTCCCACAAACAAACTGCATCATCCATTGCGGCATTCGGCATAACGGAATGAATTTTAATTCCTGCAGGAAGATTTGGCAAGGAGGCTTGTGCGCGAGACCAGAATTCAGCGGGGTTACTGATGGTGTGTTTTACAGCGATAAACATATTTAGGGTTATTAGTTTATACAATAGTACAGAACCTGAATGCTGTGGCAATAACCTATATGTAGTATACTAATAATATCTACTTTTGAAACCTGCAAAATGGGGGGATTAGCTCAGCTGGCTAGAGCGTCTGCATGGCATGTAGAAGGTCATCGGTTCGACTCCGATATTCTCCACCATTCATCGTGTTCACTTAGGGGATTAGTTTTATCGTCTTTTTTGATTCTATTCTTACCTTATAATAGTATGGGCTTATTAAAACAAAAAAATATTCATTTTCTATTTGACTAAAATTCATAGCGAGTATGCTTCACCAGTGTCGGCTATTTTGTATAAGTGCCTCAAAGTATCGTTTATCTGATAGGGTGGTTTATAAGAGAATTAATAGCTTTGTAATGTCGAAACAAAAATAATTAAAAAGTAATTTCCTTCCCTTAAACATTTGCCCATCTCCCAAAGTATGAATTCCGACAGAACGAAATTGTATGCCTTTTCTGCCGGTTGTGCCTTCCTCCTTCTTTTCAGTCTTTTCTTTTTCGTCGATTTTTTAAAGACTCCACTGCCTTTCGGATTAAAATGTGCGGATACAAAAAGTATCGCCTACGGGCCATCGCATAAAGATTTTAAAGACCATTATTCGTTCTACGCACAAAACAAATCCAAAGTCAAATTCAAAAAGGGGACACTCTTTATGTATTTGGATACTGGAATTGTAAAAAAACAATTTTGTGCAAAAGATACTTCCATCAAAAAAGTTTTATTGATCGGTGATTCACAAGTGGAATTTTTGCGCTCTTCTGTTTATAATTTTTGTGTCAATAATAATTATGAATTAGTTGCTTCCATTGCTTGGTATGGTTCAACAACTGCAGCTTGGGCTTCTAACGACACTATTACTAGATATCTTGAAACATACAAACCAGATTTTGTGATTTGTGCTTTAGGACTGAATGAAGTGCTTACACCAAGTGTTGAGCCTCGAAGAAAATATATTCAAACGATTGTCAAATCTTTCACTGACAAACACATTCCTTATTATTGGATTGGTCCTGCAGCATGGACAAAAGATTATGGAATTTGCAAAGTGATGGAGGAGGAATTAGATACTTTATTCTATCCATCACAAAAGTTGGTCCTCGACAGAGCTCCCGACAAACGACATCCTTCTTTTGAAGCATCAAAGGTTTGGTTTGATAGTGTCTCAGTTTCGATGGAAGAATACACGCCGATATCATTTACAAAACCGGTTGTGGAATATAAAAAACCCGAGAACAGTCCATTTGTTGCATTAGGCCGCGCAAAAAAATAGTATGATCAACTGGGACTATATTGGCAGTTTATTCTATCGCGTCCCAACAGAGCCTTTGCTTTTTCATTCGGGATTTTTTCTATTCATCTTTAGTTTTTTTTTAATTGGATATGCTTTAGTAGCTGAAAAGAAAACAGCTCGAAACATTTACATCATTATTTTCAGTTTCTATTTTTATTACATCACTAGTGGATTATTCCTTTTGCTTTTGGTCAGTACCATTTCTTTGGATTACCTATTCTCCTACTTAATCAGCACAAGTAAAAGCGAAATAGCACGAAAAATATTCCTAACGATCGGTATTCTTTTCAGTTTGTCGTTTTTGCTTTATTTCAAATACAGGAATTTTTTCTTTTCTAATTGTAATGAAATCTGTGGGACGCATTTTACCTTAATTGAATTGATTCTCCCAATAGGAATTTCATTTTATACTTTTCAATCCATCAGTTTTTTAGTGGATACCTACAAGAAAAAAATGGCTTTCCCAAGCTATTCGGAATACCTGATGTACATGTCCTTTTTCCCACATCTCATTGCAGGACCTATTGTTCGTGCTGCCGATTTTCTTCCTCAAGCTTCAAAAAGAATTGCCATTAGTAGAGATAATATTAATGAAGCATTTTTTTTAATTTCAAAAGGTTTGATTAAAAAAGCGATCATCGGAGATTTTATTGCGCAATATTCCGATGTTGTTTTTTCACAACCTTTAGGATTCAGCGGGACAGAAAGTATTTTCGCTACGTTATGTTATGCCTTTCAAATATTCTTTGACTTTAGCGGATACACAGATATGGCAATTGGAATTGCATTGTTGCTTGGATTCAGATTAAGTGTAAATTTTAATTCGCCGTATAAATCTACAAGCATTACAGAATTTTGGAGAAGATGGCATATCTCCCTTTCATCCTGGCTGCGTGATTATATTTATATTCCTTTGGGCGGAAATAAAAAAGGGCTTTTTCTTCAACTGCTATTTCTTTTGGTGACTATGTTGATTGGCGGTTTCTGGCATGGTGCTTTTTGGAGATTTATATTCTGGGGCGCCGGCCATGGCGTATTGCTGATCTTACATAAGTTGTATGTCCGCTATATAAATTTCAAAATTCCCTATATGATATTTTTCTATTGGGCTTTAACATTTTCATGTGTTGTATTGCTTTGGGTGCCGTTCAGAGCAAAAAGTATGACGGACACATTCACCATGTATAAATCAATATTTCATGGATTCAATTTGGAGATGATAAAACTAATTGTGGCGAATAATCCTCTGCTGGTACTTATCTTTGGCATAGGTTTCGCATTAGCATTAATGCCATTAAAGCTTAAATCAGGAATACGATTCCTTTATGACAAACTACCCTTTGTATTTAAAATTATGGTGATGGGGATTATTATTCAATTAATTATTCAAATGCGTTCTGCAGAGGTTCACCCATTTATATATTTTGATTTTTAATAAATGAAAAATTACTGTGTCTTCCTTTTTATTGGCTTACTCATTTCTTTACCCACGTTCGGACAAAAGGATACTGTAATTAATATCCGATACAATGAGATTCAAGGGGCGGAAAATCTAAAGTCATCTTTCCAGCAATTGGGATTTGCAAAAAACAAAGTTGATTCTGGATTTGTCATTGCGCACTTTGGTGATTCACATATTGAAGGAGATTTTTTAAGTGGCGTAATCCGAAAGAATTTGCAATCTAATTTCAGAGCAGGTGGAGAAGGAATTCTTTTCCCTTATTCTGTTTGCAAAGGTTATGGGCCGAAAAATCTGACGACAACAATTACCGGAGAATGGAATTGCGCTAATCTTGTTAAGAATCCAAATAAATATCCGATCGGAATTACTGGACACACAATAGTAACTAATGACAAAAATGCTACAATTAATTTTATTTACAATCCAAAGAATGAAGTCCAATATGAAGATGGGAAAATAATTGAAAAAGTTACGATCTGGCATAGTGGTAATAATTTCAAATTAATTTTAATCAATAATGGAAGTGCGGAAGCTATTTACGAAGAGACTTTAAAAAATGAATCCGGATTTTATTGCACCATCATCACCAACTATCATGTTGGAACGGAACTCAAATTACAATTTGATGGAAAATCGGAAGACACTATTTTTAATTTTCATGGTATTAAATTTGAAAATCCTTCGCAACATGGATTAGAATACAATAGATGCGGAACTGTTGGTGCAACTTTTCTTCAATTGGTCAATGACCAAGATTTTACTTTGGCACAATTGCATCAGATAAATCCTGATCTGCTGATTTTCTCTTATGGTTCTAACGAATCGTATGATACTTATTTTAACATAGATGATTATTACACCAAAGTTTCGCTCTTCATTAATCGCATCAAAACAGAATTTCCGGGAATCAATATTATTTTTACAGACACTCCCGATACGCGTTCCAGAAATAGATATCCTGCCAATACAATTCCAATCAATGAAAAACTAAAACTTATTGCAACGGAAACCGGTTCCGCATTCTGGGATCTGAATAAAATTATGGGGGGAAACAATTCCATGATCTATTGGTTAAATAATGGATTGGCAGGAAAAGACAAATTGCATTTTACAAAAATTGGATACGAACTCCAGGCAAATTTATTTTCATTGGCTTTTCTGAATGCCTTTAATGAATTCGATTCAAAAAGTATTCAGCCCTATTGCGATTCATTGCAATTAAAAATAAATACACAAATTTCAAACTTGGGAGGTACTTCAGTGAGTCAAACGATTAACACCAGTACGAATACTGAAAAAATTCACGTGGTAAAAAAGAATGAATCACTTTCTATTATCGCAAAACAATACGGAGTCTCTGTACAGAATTTATGCGATTGGAATGGACTAACCACAAAATCCGTTCTTCATTTAGGTCAGAAAATTATTATTAAGAAAAGTTAGTTGGCTAACTTTCTTTTTCGTCTGACTCAATTTTAAAATAATCATTTTTTACTTTTGCTCCTTCCAATAGTATTGGAATAAGTAGAATAAGAAAACAAATGAGCGTGATTGGGGGCATCATACCGAACCATTTGTGATAATCAAACCATCCTTTAATTCCGATAAAAAGAAGATGAAATTCTATTAAGAGATAGATATAAATATTTTTAATGTTGAATTTTCGAAACATCATAAAAACCGTAGCCAATACTCCCGCAAGAAGTGATAAGTTGCCGAATAAAGTGAGTTTTTCATTTTCAAATAATTTTGGAAAATATCCTTTTGTAAAAAGTGCAAGCGATAATAATACATGGATAATTACAAACATGTTTACAACACGTAAATAGGCATATCGCTTTTCTGATTTTTTCTTTTCCAAAAATGATAAGCCTAATAGAATAATCAAAGCAAAGGAAATACTCTTGTTAAAAATAAGAGTTGGTATTTCTTCATAAGGCACTGGGCCGAAAATAGTGTAACGTAGCACTGCGTATACTGTTGTAAAAAGTAAAACCAAACAACTGTTCTTATTCATTTAATATATGTTGCTCCTTAAATTCGTCATTTTTCAGTCAATGAAGTGTAGCACCGAAGTTATGATTTGTATTTGTAAGTCTCACAGTAATTTGTTTAAACCCGCTTGCTCCTTAATTACACTATAAATTTTTCCTTACCTTTCTTTCCTATTCACCCCACCAATGAAGCGACTTTTACTCCCTATTCTTTCCCTATTATCCATCCACTTTTACGCGCAAGATTATCTTGGCTACGCCCATAGTAATTATTCCGGAATTGTCGGCGCTTCCTATAATCCTGCGTCTCTTGCAGATAATGTTTGCAGCATGGACATACTCGTTTGTGGTGCTGGACTTGAGGTGGGAAATAATTATGCAGGTGTACGTAGAGCTGATTTGAATGGAACTTTCGGTCCACAAAAATATATCTTGCGTGAAAGGAATACCAAAAAAGCAGCCTTCGTAAGAAATGAAATTCTTCTTCCGAGCATTATGTTTTCTAATGGGAAAGTGGGTTGGGGTGTGGATATGAAAGTGCGCACGTATGGGAATGTGGAAGGAATTTCAAGAGATCTCGCTCATATTTTTGTAAATGAATTAGCTGATCCGTCGCATTACGAACAAACATTATATAATAGACACATTGGTGTAACAGCATTAAGCTGGTTTGAATTGGGTGGAACCTATGCAAAAACCATCTGGACAGGCGCTGAACATTTTGTAAGTTTTGGTGTTCGTCCGAAATTTTTATTAGGTCTTGCAGGAGGATATGCTTTTGTTAATGATGTGGGATACAACTTCAGAAATGATTCTGTTTTATCTATAGTTCGTGCAGATGCAGATTTTGGCATTTCTGATAATTTCAGTTTTAATTCTTCCATGCAACCCAGT
This sequence comes from Bacteroidia bacterium, assembly GCA_038237845.1. Classification (GTDB taxonomy): domain Bacteria; phylum Bacteroidota; class Bacteroidia; order Palsa-965; family Palsa-965. Next base: position 51,047 of record JBBRYH010000010.1, on the reverse strand, counting down.
TATAAAGTTGGTTTTAACCCTGGGCTAGGTGTTGATGCAGGAATTATTTATGAGTTTCGTCCTGACGTGATGCAGAAGAATGAGAAAGAAAAGAAAAAAGAAAAAGAGTGGCCCGGTTTTCGTGATCGCCCCGTTTATAAATATCGTATTGGTGTTTCAATCACAGATTTAGGTTTCGTTCATTTTCATTATGGAGAATTTTCAGATCATTATTCTTTACAATCCAATCTTTGGGATTATAATAACAATGTTTGGAATTCAACATCTCCTAGCCCGCTTAGCTCTCTTTTTAATTCTCGTTCGGGAGGAAGTAAAGAAGGAAATGGAATGTGGATGCGCTTACCGCTTGCCTTAAATGTACAGTATGATTATTTCGTAGGAAAATCTTTTTTTGTAAATGCTACAGTTATTTCAGGTGTGTACTTAAGAAATAACGACGGACGAAAAGTGCATGAACTTACCCGAATTTCTGTAACCCCACGTTGGGAAAAAAGATGGTACGGAATCTGGGCGCCAATTTCATTTTCACGATTTGGAAATCTTTGTGTTGGAACTGGTTTTCGTTTGGGACCATTTATTGTTGGTACTACGAATATGTTAGGGATATTACTTCCTAAAAAAGTAAACTATACAGCAGATGTTTATTTTGCAATAAAAGTTCCCTTGTTTCCTACTGGAGGAAGTGGGAAAAAGAAAAAGTCAAAAACAAAAAACGGCAATGTGGATGATTGCCCGAAATAATTAAGAACTGTTTTCTTCAACAAAAAAAACGGGTGGCTCTTTTCAGAAACCACCCGCGGGAGATAAAAAAAATCTCAGTCAAATAATTTTGAGGAGCTGCTTTTCCCGAATGGATCCGGTGTCATAAATCGTAAGGATACTTCTAATCCGCCTTTTGATTTACTTGCGGTATTTAGATCGGATAAATTGACATCATAACTAATTCCGATTCGGTAATTTGAAAATTCATATCCGGTTGCAATTACTGCAGCATCGCCGAAACGATAATATCCACCTAAAACAAAAGCGGCAGGCTTTTTTCTTCCTGTATAATGTGAAGCTTCCTGCATAACATATTTAAATAGGAGCCCTGCATTAATTTCATGATGTCCGCCCTGCAACATTACGATGTAAGATGGCTCGAGTACAATATTTTTATTTTTCAATCCAATTTCTGCATTTCCATGAGCAACAAATTTCATCGGTAATTTTAAATCGCCTGCTCCATAAAAACTGTAGACAGGTTGATTAATGTGTTGCAATGCAAATCCTGCATTAAAGTTCAACGCGTCTTTGGATGATAATGTAGAGTGACCTTTCCCATAAAACCATGCAAGTCCTGCACCGAAATCAGCATAGGTATGATTTCCAAAAGTTCCTGGTTCTCCTGAAGGTAATGCTGCATTATATGCATTTCCATCATATTGATTATCCCACAATAGTTTATCATACGTTAAACTGCGCTGACCAAAACCACCATAAATTCCTAACGAAAGTAAATTCTGATCATTTGCAGCAAGTACACCCGACAAATGAAGTTGTCCTGTTGTGGTGCCCATGGCTCCATCACCAGCTTTATCAGAAAATAAATCTAGACCAACACCAAGATGCGATCCATTTGATTTTTTTGCGTAGGCCAAATCACCGCAGAAATTATAGGTGCGATAAGGTGTCTTGCTAACACTATTCCATTGGTCTTTAAAATTCACAATGCCCATTGCCGTATGTGACAAAGCTGTTTGAGCAGGATTTAATAACAATGGCGTCTGGTCGAGTTGCGAAAAATGAATGTCCTGCCCAAAACTGAAAATAGGAATCAGAAACAATCCAACTGCAAGAAAATTATTTATGTTCGATTTCATATGAAAAATTTTAACGTAAGTTTTTAGAATTCTTTATTTTACAAGTGAAATATTTCCTTGTCGATCGATTTCTGTTCCATCCAATAGTGTGGCTTTTAAATAATAAGTAAAGACTGCATTTTCACATGCAACGTTTCTCCAAGTTCCGTCCCATCCCATTGCCGGATCAGCAGTGTAGAAAACTTTTTCGCCCCAACGATTATAAATAGAGAAGTCAAGATATTTTATACAATTACCTCTTACATAAAACATATCGTTCTGATGATCTCCATTCGGGGAAAACGCATTTGGAACATAAACTTCACCGCACGCAATGTCAACATAGACCGTGATGGTGTCCGTATCCGTACATCCGTTTGAATCTGTAACAGTTAGCATATAAATAGTTGTTGCAGTAGGCGAGGCAACCGGATTCTGACAATTACTGCAGGATAAGGTTCCTGATGGTGTCCAACTATACGTTACGCCACCTGTTCCAAGTAATTGAACTGTTTGTCCAGAAGTAATCGTAACGGATGCTCCTGCGTTGGCAACTGCTGTGCTGTTATTGGTAACAACAACTGTTGAAGAAGTTGTACATCCGTTTGCATCTGTTGCGGTTACAGAATAAGATCCGGCAGAAAGATTTGAAATTGAATCATTTGTTGCTGCATTACTCCATACATAAGTATAGCCAGGTGTTCCTCCACTTGCAGCAACACTTGCGCTTCCATCAGCTGAACCACAGTTTTCAGCAACGGCATTAGAAGTTAATGCAATAGCTGTTGGCTGTGTCAATGTTACTGTTTGTGTTTGAGTACAACCATCACTTCCTGTTACTGTAATGGTGTAAGTACCCGCTCCAAGATTTGTTGCACTTGCACTTGTTCCTCCACTAGGTGACCATGCATATGTGTAAGGCGATGATCCGCCACTTACAAGGACTGTTGCTGATCCTGTTGTTCCACCGAAACAAGAAACGTTGGAAGATGACTGCAAACTTACTGTTGGTGCGCCCGTATTAGTTACGTTTACAGTTGCAGTTGAAGTACATCCGTTTGCATCGGTTACAGTTACATTATAAGAACCTCCTGCAAGATTTGAAATTGTTGCGGTAGTTTGTGAATTGTTCCATAAATAGGTATAAGGTCCTGTGCCTCCTGTAACACTAACTGTTGCATCACCATTTGTGTTACCACAAGTTGCAGGATTCGAAGAAGTGAAAGGGGCGATAACAGTCGGTTCAGTAATTGTTACAGTTTGTGCTGAAACACAACCATTGATATCCGTAACAGTGACTGTATATGTTCCTGCTGATAAATTTGCACCTGTTGCCGCATTTCCGCCAATTGGTGCCCAACTGTAAGTAAGTGGTCCATTACCACTAGCAGTAATTGTTGACGCGCCAGTGTTGTTCCCGAAACAAGCAACGTTAGTTGTTGTCTGTACAGATGTTGTTGGGCCTCCAACACTAGTTACAGTTGTATTCGCAGTTGTTGTACATCCGTTGGCATCTGTAATTGTCACAACATAGGGTCCTGCCGCAAGATTATTTGCTGTGGCGCTTGTTCCGCCAGATGGCGACCAACTGTAAGTTAAGGAACCTGTTCCGCCATTAGCAGTACATGTTGCAGAACCAGTACTTGCACTACATCCTGTTGGCGTTGAAGACGCACTTGCAACAATTGCCGTGGGTTCTGTAATCAAAACACTTTGTGTTGAAGCACAACCATTAATGTCTGTGATCGTACAGGTATATCCTCCGGCAATCAATCCATTTGCTGTTGCAGCATTCCCACCAGAAGGACTCCATGAATAAGTAAAAGGAGAATTACCAGATGCAGTGACGGAAGCAGTTCCTGTGGATGAGCCAAAACAATTGACATTCGAACTCGATTGTAATGATGCGGTTGGTCCTCCTGCAGTTATAATAGATGCATTAGCGGTACTCGTACATCCATTTGCATCCGTAACGGTCACCGTATAATTTCCTACACCAAGATTAATTGCTGTGGCAGCCGTTCCTCCTGACGGAGCCCAACTATAGGTTAAAATTCCTGTTCCGCCATTTGCTGTGCAGGTTGCTGAGCCTGTATTCGTACTACATCCTGTTGGTGTTGATGTTGCACTTGCCGAAATTACTGTAGGCTGTGTTATTGTAAAGTTTTGTGTTGTAGTACAACCTGCTCCGTCCGTAATTGTACAAGTGTATGTGTTTGGTGCAAGTCCACTTGCAGTTGCTGCAGTTCCACCACTTGGGGCCCATGAATAAGTATAACCTGGAGTTCCGCCCGTTGGAGCTACTGTTGCAGTTCCATTATTTCCACCATTACATAAAACGTTTGTTTGGGATGAAGTGGAAGTCAATTGTGATGGAGCAGTAATAACTATAGTTGATGTGGCTTGACATCCCAAGAAATCTGTAACCGTTACTGTATAGGTTCCAGCAGCAAGATTGGAAGCCGTAGCCCCCGTTCCGCCACTTGGCGACCAGGAATAAGTATAAGGTCCCATTCCACTACTTGCAGTTACTGTTGCTGTTCCATTCGTATTTCCGAAACATAAATTGTTACTGCTCGATGTAATACTACAAGTTGGGGCTGGGCCTGGAACAACTGTGATGCTTTGTGTACTAGTACAACCTGCTCCGTTTGTTATTGTACAAGTATAATTTCCTGCAACAAATACCTGACCTACATTTGTATTTCCACCGCTGGGAGACCATGCATAAGTGTAGGGCCCAACACCACTTGTAACATTTACAGTTATATAAGCCCAACCGGTACTACATTCAATTGGTGTTGCAGAGATGGTTGCGACTGTTGCGGCGGGTTGTGTAATAGTAACAGAAGTTGTTGTACTAACAGATGCGGCATCTGTTACAGTGCAAGTGTAGGTTCCTGCGCAAAGACCTGTTGCTGTAGCGGCAGTCCCCCCACTTGGAGCCCACAAATAAGTATATGGCGCAGTTCCATTTGCAGGAGTTGCGGTCGCAGTTCCATTACAACCTCCAAAGCAAGTAACGTTTGTTGAAGTAGAGGTTGCACTAAGAGCAGAAGGTGCATTAAAACAATGTTGCGTACGTACGGGGATAAGATTTGTAACTACAGGAGAAAAAGAAGAGCCTACAGCAAGATTAAAATTTGAACTTGTTGGTGTTGTAAAGGTTACTGTAATGGTTCCAATAGTTGGATTAATACTTGTTCCTGGACATCCTGAAGCGGGGTCATTTGTTTGTCCCACTGTATTTGTTCGAATAACATTTGCATTAAATCCACCAACCTGTTGATCCGTCATTACTACATAATAACCTTGATCGGTGCACAATCCTCCTTCAGGTAAAATTGCGGATAGGCCAATAGGCGCATAAGTTCTACCAAACATTAATGCGCCCGTTGAACTATTTAATTTAACGATCATGGTATTTAATTGGACTGAAAGAAAAACCAATTGTGTTCCAATAATTGAATAATTTCCATCTGCACATTCCATAATATCCTGAATGAGGTAGGTACTTCCAAAAAGTGCCCCATTGAGTCGGTGATTATAAATAACTGCAGGCGCAGCACCAACACCAGAAATTGAAACCAGAAATCCACTTACATCATCAAATCCCCCCAGTAAAATATTTCCTGTTGTTAATTTTGTTGCGGCATTAATTCCTTGTGAAGTAGCATTTCCTGCTCCCCATCTACGGATATAAGTTAATGCACCTGCAGTTGTGGTTTTAATAATTAAAGCATTGCTAGGGTAATCACCATTACTACTTAATGTTCCAGTACCCTCAGAAGATTGTCCGACGAAAAAATATCCATCAGCAGATTCGGCAACATCATTAATATAATGTTCATCTGGATTTGCAGTTGCAATCGTCCAAACTTTACTCCATTGTAAAACACCACTAGAATTTACCTTAAAGCCCATTGCACTTGTTGTGTCAGTTGTTGTTGGACTAACACCATCCCAGAAATAATCCACGCCACCACCAACAAGAAAACCGCCGTCAGAAGTTTCTATTACTGCATTTCCATATTCATTGGAAGCATTTGCGGCGGGTTTGTCTGGGAGTTGATATTTAAATGCCCACAAAACAGCTCCTGCGTTGTCAATGCGAATAAGCAAAGCACCACCGCCTGCGCTCGAAGACTGACCGGTCATAATATATCCCCCAGTGCTCACGTTTTTTATATCTGAAATGTTCGTTGCAAAACCTCCGTTGTAAGCTTTCGCCCAAACAACAGTTCCTGATGCATCAATTTTTACTGCGTCTCCATAATAGGGTCCGAAGGAATTATTGATCCCTGCAAAAACAAATTCTCCAGCAGGATTTTGAACCATACCCCCTGAAATGTCGAATAATCCCACATCGTAGGTAAAACGGAAGGTGGTCATCTGTGCATCTAATGATCCAGATAAAAAACATGCTGTGAAGATGGATAGAGAAAGTAGAAACCTTTTCATTGAATTATGCTTTTGGTTTTGGTTTTGGAAATCGGGGAAATTTTTGATGACCAAATATAGATCGCCATGCACTTTGAGCAAGTACAAAATTCCTATATTATTGGACTTCTGATTAACCATTATTGTGCTTTAATCCCTATATTTATTACCATATTTCTCATTATTCTTGTACTTCTGAAATTAACGTGAAAGCCGCCTCCGACTTACATCAGCTGATCAAAAGCATGAACATGTCTGAAAAAAGGCATTTTAAGCTCTATGCGTCGGGACATGTTGGAGGCGATTCGAAAAATTTTCTTCGTTTGTTTGATGCGATCAGCAAACAGGAAAATTACGATGAGAGCAAAATCAAAAATGAATTTGAGGGTGCTATTTTCGTTCGTCATCTTCCTGCAGAAAAAAACTATCTCTATTCTTATTTACTCGAAAGTTTAAATGCTTATCACAGAGAAAAAACTTTTCTCGCAAGGCATGCTAATTTTCTGATTTCAATTGAGCTCCTGTTTAACCGAGGGCTTTTTCGTCAATGTCTTAAGATAATTAAGAAGGCAAAAGCGGAATCCTATGCGCTTGAGAAACAATCACTGTTGGTTATTATGATTCGATGGGAAACCTTAGTTCACATTAATAATGAAGATGAACTAAATCTAAATAAAAGTATTGCGGAAGAAATACACATTATGGAAATCATGCGTATTCAAACGCAGATGATGCAAATTGCTTTTAAAATACAAACAGAAATAAATAAAGGCAAACTAGTTGACGCCTTTTTAGAAGAGTCATTAAAAAAATTAAAAGCAACATATCCAAATCAGATTCTCAAAAGAAGTTTCTGGATTAATTATTATTATTTATCCTCGAAAGCTTTAATTTATGCAGTACAAAATCAGCATCAGAAACGTTACAATTGTTTTAAAAAAATAAAAATAATAATGGACAATGCTCCTCAATTAATTCAGGATCTTTCTTCCATTTACCACATAAACTCAAACAACCTTGTCAATGTCATGTGCTTTCTCGAAAAATACGAGGAGGCGCGTTCCATTGTTCAGGATCAGAAAAAATTTATTGAAATTTATCAAATCAAAAAAGAAGTATTTTCAAAAATAGTTTTCATCAATACATCCGAAAGTGAACTATTCCTTTTTTACAAATCGGGCAAATATGATGACGCGATTCATTTCATAAAGGAGATAGAACAAATAGTTAAAAGAATTGAATTGGACTTTAATCCGATCATCTTTGATTTATTATTTATGATTGCCGTGTGCGAGTTCCTTGCAAATAATTTTAAGAATTCGATAAAGTACCTCAATCAAATCATGAATGCCGAACGCAAGTTGAACATCAGAATGGAAGTAAAAATTAATGTTCGCCTTTTGTACCTTCTTGTTTTATTTGAATCGCATGATCGATTATTTGAAACCCGATTCAATTCCACCAAACGTTTTATCACGCAGGATGCTCAATTTCACAATTCACTTTCTATCCTTGAAGGAATTCGAATGCTGTCAGATCCTAAACTAATGAAAAATAAAAAGGGCGACTTTCTGAAATACATTTCCCGAATAAGAAAAGATTTTCGTAAAACAAATGAGGCTGCTTTGAATAAACAGTTTGATTTTGCTGAATGGTTGGAGAAAAAGGTTGAGTGAAATTACTCCACCACAATTTTCTTAATCGAACGGGAAACTCCGTTATCAATTATCAACATATACATGCCAGGAGCTAATTGCGAAATGTCGAGCTGAACCTCTGTAATACTGTTCACCTTTATTTTTTCAGAACGAATTACTTCAACGCCTTCCGCATTATACATGTGCAAATCCAGAAACTTTGTTCCGCTTGCATTCCATTTCAAATTCAATTTTCCTGAAGCAGGATTCGGATAAACCGATAAGGCATTTTCTAAATCATTTTCTAAAACGCCTGTACAAGCACTGGAAACAATCGTATCGCTTGTTGTGCTTTCACATCCTAGAAAATCAGTTGTAGTAACACTATAAATTCCGGGAGCACCAACAGTTATCGCCATTGTTGTGTCGCCAGTAGACCAGGAATAAGCCGTTGCAAGATTAATGGATGTAAGCGTTATAGAATCTCCAACACACATCGTATCTCCTGGATTAGAAATAATCTGATTCAGCTGCGCAATCTGAGTAATAATTAAAGTGTTCGGGCATTGACTTCCTGTATCCTGTGGATTACTTGCTATTACACGAATTCTATAAAAGAATCCGAAATTGGTATTAGCAGGTATTGTGCAAAAAATAATTCCGCTGGACCAGTAAAATAAAGTTCCAATATTAATGGGCGCTGTCCATTGTCCGAATGAATTTGAAAGTTGTGCTGTGAAAATATTTCCAAAAGCATAATTTCCGCCTGAAACAGTATAAGGCACAATAATATTTCCCCCAGCACATGTTGAAAGTTGCAGAATACTATCAGTTGCAATTGCTAGCTGTGCTTTTGATTCAAAACTGATCAGAAAAACAGTAATGAAAATACAGGTAAATATTTTTTTCATTTGAAAATGATTAAGTGTTAAGGGCATTCAAAGATAACACGAAGTACCTTACAAATTTGGGTTCCTTTTATTACATTTACTTTTAAACCCCTATGCCCATGAAAGAATTTCATTTTTCCTATTTCACAGCTAGTAACATGGTTTCTGTTGATGAGTTCGCCATTCGAACCAAGACAGGTCCTTTTATTAAAAAAGAAATTCCCCTTTCCAACTTTCAAAATTTTTACATTTTTGATAATAAAGATTACCGTTCGGTATTTTTCCTTTATACCGACAACAAAGGAAAATCAAAGAAGGTTCAGGTTTTTGCTACTCCAGCCGAAACCGGTTTCGACGACATGATCAAAGAATTGCATATTCGTTTTCCTGATAAAAGTCTGAATCACCTTTCCGAAGCAGATGCTTTTAAAGCAATGAAAGTTGCCAATCCAAAGAAATGGGCCCCGATTGTTGCGTTTCTCCTTATTACGATTGTCATGGCAGGCATTTTTTATCCGGGCCTTCGTCACTATTTTGATTTTGGATTTTCAAAAGTTAATGTCAGTGAAATTATAAATGGGAATTATTCGGGTTCTCGAAATGTTTCTGTTTCTGGAATCTTATTAGATAAGTCATTGGAAGAAACAACAAAAACAACTAATCACGGAAGCACTACAACCACCGTCTCTGAATATATTCCAATGGTAGATGAAAACTGGAAAGAGGGTGATCCGATTAAAGTTGTTTTATCCTTTGACAAATTGAATGATGAGGAATATTCCGCTCTATTTGATACAGAAGCTCACTTAGGAGTTATTCGAAATATTGCTTGGGAAGGGCTTTCAAACAGTCAGAAATCTTTTTTCAAAGATCATTATGGCCTAACGATGGACGCATCCCCGATTTTGATTGAAATCACCAATCAAACACATAATGACTCCTGGGCCTTCTTTGCGCTCCTGCTCACAGTAGGAATTCTTGGAATTATATTTATTATCCTGGCGGTTAAGGGCAGAAAAAATAGATGATTGGGTATAAATCATATTACAATCCTCCATTATTCACTATGTTTGAATAACCCGAAATCTACCGCAATGAAAAAAATTACACTGGCAATCGTATTTCTGTTTTTAGGAATCAAATTCTTCGCACAGCCCTGCACGCCAAATCTCACTTATACGCAAACAGGAATATATCCTGATACGCTTCCAACAGCTACTGTCGGTGTTCCTTACTCGACCGATGCAACTTTTGTCATGCCGTTGGATACAGGAGGATATGATTTTACAAATTTTCAAATTCTTACTGTCACCCTTCCTGTTGGACTAAGCTGGCAATGCAGTAATTATCAAACTGGATGTAATTACGATCCATGGGTTAATCAATACGGTTGTGTTCATGTTTCTGGAACTCCATTGCTTGCGGGATTTTATGCAATCGACGTTACCGTGATTGCTGATCTCACCATTGCAACCGGCATTCCAGTAAATTTTCAGATTTATATTAATGTACTTCCTGCCACTTCGAATACTTCGAATAATGGATTTAGCATGGCAGGTTTTACAGGATGTTCTCCTATCACGGTTAATTTCGTCAATAATAATCCGGGCTTACAAGGTTATTATTGGGATTTCGGAAATACGAATCAGACGACTGCAGAAAATCCGGTGCCGCAAGTATATAATGTACCTGGTGATTACGTCGTACATTATGAAGCATATGCCGACACAACAACAAATAATTTTTACACACTTACATCTATTGACATCACATCCATTCAAAACTCTGCTTCAGTATGGGGTTATCCTATTGATGGAAATCCAGATTTGTTTGTTATTGTAAAAGAAAACGGAACTCCTGTTTATCAATCCAGTTATTTCGCCGATCAGTTTCCTCCTGTCGGTTGGTACGGATTAAATATTAATATGAATCCTTTGAATACATATGTACTTGAAGTTTGGGATGAAGATGATTTTGAATTTGGCTTTGGTGCTGATGATTTTGTTGGAAATCATACCATGTCATTGAATGGATGTACCGGATGCGCAGCAAATATTTCTGTTGTCAATTATACGGTAAATCATACGGTCGTCCCCCCTGTACCTTCTGTAATTACGAATGATACAATTCACGTTTATGGTTATCCTGGTATTGCAAATATTGTTTATGATTCTCTGAATCACACGTTACATACAGATTCCCTTCAATATAGTTTACAGTGGTATTTAAATGGAAGTCCGCAACTCGGACAGAATGCGCCAACCGACACCGTATTTATTTCTGGCGATTATTATGTGATTGCAATTATCGCTTTTGGTTGCACTTCTTTTTCGGATACCGTCACAGCCATTTTCTGTGATTCACTATGGCATCCTGCAATTTCAATTACATCAAACTCATTTGTTACAATTGACACAACGGGAAATACAATGCAATGGTATTTGAATGGAAATCCTTTAGCAGGAGAAACATCCGATATGGTTAACTATCTTACAAATGGAAACGGCGTTTATTCTTTGGAAGTAACAAATGCATTTGGCTGTTCGTTTCTGTCCTATCCTTGGGCACTTGATGTAGGAATAGATGAAAACAATTTAGGTTCGCTTCATGTTTTCCCAAATCCTGCAAAAGATGAATTACACCTCACTGGCATAGAAAGCGGGGATAAAATTGTAATCACTTCTATTGTTGGACAGGAAGTTTTATTACAACAGTTAGAAAATGTTTCAGAAATCAATCTGAATATTGCAAATCTTCCTTCAGGAGTTTACTTTGTTTCATTGTTTGAAAACGGAAATATAGTTTCACGTTCGAAGTTTATAAAACAGGAATAAGCAGCTCGTATTAAATTGAGATTTCCTTCATTTGAATATCTGCTTGTTCACTTCTGGATAGTATATTTGCTTTATGTCTGAAAATTCTATTAATTCTTCTAAAGCTCCTGAGCCTGTTGGACTTTACCCACATGCAAAACGTGTGGGGAATCTTCTTTTTTTGTCGGGAGTTGGCCCAAGAGAAAAAGGAACAAAAATAATTCCTGGTGTTGAATTAGATTCAAATGGAAAAATTACTTCTTATGATATTGAAAAACAGTGTAGAAGTGTTTTTCAAAATGTGAAATTTATTCTTGAAGATGCGGGAAGCAGTTGGGATAAAATTATTGACGTTACTGTATTCCTCACGAATATGAAAGACGATTTCCAAATCTATAATAAATTGTGGGCCGAATATTTTTCAGAAAATCCTCCTTGCAGAACTACGCTTGAGATCAATTGTTTGCCTACTCCTATCGGCATTGAATTAAAGGTTATTGCAACTGTTTGATAAATATTATTTTCAATCGCATTTATTTGCAGGCTGAATAAAGTTGTGTTTTAAGAATTAATCGCTTTGCAAAAATCAAATTACACCATTTTGCTATTTGTCATTGCCATTATTTCTGCAATGGTGCTTCCAACCCTTTTTATGGATGGTATGTTTACGGATGGCATATTGTATGCTGCAGTAAGCAAAAATCTTGCACACGGAATTGGAAACTTTTGGGACCCTCATTTCAGTGCATTTATGCATCCCCATTTTCATGAGCAGCCTCCTTTAATGTTTTTTCTTCAAGGAATTTTCTTTCGAATTTTTGGTGACGGATTTATTACAGAACGGATTTATTCCACTGTACTTATAATTCTCTCAGCATTTTTAATGGCTAGGATTTGGAAAAGGATATTTCCAGAAAACAATTTGTTCTGGTTACCCTTTCTGCTTTGGTTTGCAATTCCACAAACGTTGAGTTCATTCGTCAATAACCTGGAAGAATGTACAATGATTGTTTTTACATTAGCAACAATCTTGCACATGATTATTGCTTTTCAGAAACCGAATTCAAAATATTATCATTTCCTGATCGCCGGATTTTTTCTGGTCTGCACCGGAATGACAAAAGGTCCACAAGGTTTATTTCTGATAACAAGCCCGTTTTTCTTTTGGTTATTTTTCAAAAATTACTCCTTCTTTAAAATGATGATCACTTCTTTTATCGTTTCTTCTGTGCTACTACTTTTTATTTTCTTTGTAATCCTTTACTAGCCGGCAAGAAATAGTTTTGTCGAATATTTTCATTCGCGATTGACCGTAACGTTTGCCCATTTCCATGATACCACTTCTTCACATTTATATTTGTTAGATCAATTGCTTATTAATCTTGCACCAGCAGCACTTATTTCCTTCTTGTTTTATTTGTCAGGACGAAAAAAAGGTCCATTGCTACAAATAGAATTTGCTAACTTTTTCCTTTGCTGCGGAATTGCAGGTTCATTCCCATTAATGATTACACTTGAGCAGCGTCCATTTTACCTTGCCACTTCACTGCCTTTTTTTGCTTTTGCACTTTCCATATATGCTCAGCATGGCGCCAAGCGGATGACAGAATTGATTTATACATTTTCCAAAATCCAAATAGGGGTACGAATTATTTCGCTTTTTGTAATTCTTTTTGTCATTATTTCTGTTATTTATATTTCAAATAAACACATCATTAAACGCGACGAGGCTACAATTAATGAGTTGGCAATGGTTGCATCCGTCACCGGCGAAAATTCAGAAATTACAATAAGTACTACTTTGTATACCAATTGGTCTTTGACTAATTATGCCAATCGATATCATGGCTTAAGCTTAACAACAAACGATAACGAAGCTATTAAATGGCATCTATTTGCAAAATCAGACTTCGTTTCGTCAAAAAATTTGAGGAGGATGCCGATATCTTCTCAAATGACAAAATTCAACCTATTCGAGGCGTTTCCATAGCGCTTTTTAGGTTTAGAATTAGCCTTTCAGCCAATTTCCGCAATTAAAATCTCCATTTGTATGTCATTGGTCTCAAGACACATGGTTATCTTTGCCGTCCTCCACAAGGAGACCTCAATACAATGAAAAAGTACAAGGAATTCTCTTCTTTGAATCTTCCGGAAATAGCGGAAAAGGTTTTAGCAGACTGGGATAAAAATAAAATTTTTGAGAAAAGTGTTTCTTCACGTGAGGGAGCAGAACCTTTTGTGTTTTATGAAGGTCCTCCTTCTGCAAATGGAATGCCCGGCATTCACCATGTAATGGGTCGCGCACTGAAAGATATTTTCTGTCGATACCAAACTTTAAAAGGAAAACAAGTTAAACGTAAAGCAGGTTGGGATACACACGGATTGCCAATCGAATTGAGTGTTGAAAAAACACTTGGCATTACCAAAGAAGATATTGGAAAGAAAATTTCTATTGAGGAATATAATACTGCTTGTCGTAATGAAGTAATGAAGTACACCGACAAATGGGAAGAACTTACGCGTATGATGGGTTATTGGGTAGACATGCAACACCCGTATGTTACCTATGAAAACACATACATCGAAAGTGTTTGGTGGTTGTTACAGGATTTGTACAAAAAGAATTTGATGTACAAGGGATATACCATTCAACCCTATTCTCCTGCAGCAGGAACTGGTTTGTCTTCACATGAAATTAATCAACCGGGATGTTATCGTTCGGTGAAAGATCGCACGGCGACAGCGATGTTTAAGATAACAGAGAACGACATCTTTCAGTCATTCTTAAAAAAAATTGATAGTGCTCGTACTAATTACCCAATAAATAATTTTTACATTTTAGCTTGGACGACGACTCCGTGGACCTTGCCATCGAATACTGCTCTTGCAGTTGGAAATAATATCCGTTATGTTGAAGTTAAAACTTACAATCCATTTACACATCAGGAAATCAGAGTTGTTCTTGCAAAAGATCTTTGCTCAAAGTTTTTTCCCGAGAAGAATGCTGAATTAAAATTTGAAGATTATAAAGCCGGAGATAAAGCAATTCCATTTCATATTGCCGGAGAAATGTCGGGTTCCGACCTCGTCGGATTAAAATACGAGCAACTTCTTCCTTATGCATTACCCTATGAAAATGCAGATAAAGCATTTCAAGTAATTGCTGGAGATTTTGTTTCTACAGAAGACGGAACAGGTATTGTACATATTGCACCAACCTTCGGGGCGGATGATATGCGTGTAGCGAAAATTGCAGACATCCCTCCTATGCTCGTGCTTGATGAAAATAAAAAAGCAGTTCCGCTCGTTGATCTTCGTGGAAAATTTCGTCCCGAAGTAAAAGATGCGCAATTCGGTTTAGCAGGTGAATTTGTAAAAGAAGACTACCTGAATGAAAAAGAAAAAGTAGAAGAATTAGCGAAACAAAAAGGCTACATGCAATTCCTCATCAAGGATACTTCCAAGATGAATTACCTGAGTGTAGATGAACGTATCGTTTTGAAATTGCAGAACGAAGGAAAATTATTCAAGAAAGAAACTTACGAGCATAATTATCCGCATTGCTGGAGAACTGACAAACCGATTTTATATTATCCGCTTGACTCTTGGTTTGTAAAAGCCTCTTCGAAAAAAGAGCGGATGGCGGAATTAAATAAAACAATCAACTGGAAACCGGAATCAACTGGAACTGGTCGTTTCGGAGAATGGTTGAATAATTTACAGGACTGGAATTTATCGCGTTCCCGTTTTTGGGGAATTCCATTGCCGATTTGGAAAAGTGAAGATCATACAGAAATTGTTTGTATTGGATCTGCTGAAGAATTGAAAAATGAAATTGAGCGCGCGATGAAAGCCGGTTTCATGTCAAAAAATCCATTGGAGAATTTTAATCCTGGAGATTTTTCTGCAACGAATTACAAGACATTTGATTTGCATCGTCCTTATGCAGATGATATTTTTCTCGAGCGAAATGGAAAGAAACTATTCCGCGAACCCGATTTAATTGACGTTTGGTTTGACTCAGGATCGATGCCATATGCTCAATTGCATTATCCGTTCGAGAATAAAGAATTGATCGATCAGAAAAAATATTTCCCCGCTGATTTTATTGCAGAAGGTGTCGATCAAACTCGCGGATGGTTTTATACGCTGCATGCTATTTCATCCATGTGTTTTGATTCTGTCGCTTACAAAAACGTTATTTCAAACGGACTTGTATTGGATAAGAATGGAAATAAAATGTCCAAACGTTTGGGCAATGGTGTTGATCCTTTTGAAACTTTAAAAAAATATGGCCCTGATGCAACACGATGGTACATGGTTACCAATGCTTCACCTTGGGACAATTTAAAATTTGATACAGAAGGAATCGTACAATCGCAACGTGGATTTTTAGGAACGCTATATAATACCTATGGGTTTTTTGTTCTTTATGCGAACATTGATGATTTCGAATTCGATGAAAACAATATGGTTCCTGTTGCTGAACGAGGGGAATTGGATCGTTGGTTAATTTCCCGTTTAAATTCATTGGTTAAATTAGTAACTGAACGTTTGGATGATTATGATCCGACTCCTGCTGCACGTGCAATTGAAAATTTCGTAGATGAACATTTATCCAATTGGTACGTTCGTCTCTCGCGTCGACGTTTCTGGAAAGGCGAAATGACACGTGACAAACAAGCTGCTTATGAAACATTATATGAGTGTCTCGATACTGTATCGCAATTGATGAGTCCATTCGCTCCGTTTTTTGCAGAGTGGCTTTATGCTAATCTGAAAGATGGTGCAAAAAATAAAGCATCAAAACCAGAATCAATTCATCTTACTTTACTTAAGAAAACAAATGAAAAACTAATTGATAAAGAATTAGAGGAACGCATGGAACTCGCAGAAAAATTTTCTTCTCTTGTTCTTTCTTTGCGCAAAAAAGTGAATATCCGTGTTCGTCAGCCCTTAAATCGTATCATGATTCCACTGCTGGACAAGCAGTTTCAAGGCCGTTTGGAGCTTGTAAAAGACCTTATTTTGGCTGAAACCAACGTTAAAACCCTAGAATATGTCACAGAATCAGGTGTTTTTTTAAAAAAAATCAAGCCTGATTTTAAATTATTGGGAAAGAAGCTTGGGAAGCATATGAAGGCGGCGGCGGCAGCATTTTCAAACTTTTCTCAAGCAGATATCGCTGCCATGGAACTAAACGGAAACTTCGATTTAACCTTGGAAGGAGAAACAATTAATATTGAAAGGGCTGAGGTTGAGATACTTGTAGACGATTTGCCGGGAATGTTGGTGGCGATTGATGGTCGTTTTACGGTTGCATTAGATGTAATATTAAGCCGTGAATTGAAGGAAGAGGGTCTGGCAAGGGAGCTGGTAAACCGCATCCAAAACCTTAGAAAGGACAATGATTTCGCAGTCACAGACCGTATTGATGTGAAGATTAAATCACACGAGGCACTTGCTACTGCTGTGAGCAACAATTTCAATTATATTTGCTCTGAAACTCTTGCTACTACACTCGAACTTGTGAGTGAAATTCTTGAAAAAGAAGCAGTCACAGTAGAAGTGGATGACGAAATCAAAACATTAATACTCATTACAAAACACAATTAAAACACACACTCATGGCTAAAAAGGCGAAAAAAGGTGGAGCTTCTAAGAAAGCAAAACCTGCAAAGAAAAAAGGCGCCAAAAAAGCAGCTAAGAAGTCGGTGAAAAAATCGGCTAAAAAAGTTGCTAAGAAAAAACCGGCTCCTAAGAAAAAAGTTGCAGCTAAGAAAGCAAAGCCTGCTAAGAAAAAAGCAGTGAAAAAAGTTGCAAAGAAAAAAACAGTAAAAAAAGCAGCACCTAAAAAAGTTGTCGCGAAAAAAGTTGCTCCTGCAAAAAAAGTAGTAGCGCCTAAAGTCGTGATGCCTAAAGTTGTTGCGCCTAAAGTGGTGACACCAAAAGTTGTTGCGCCTAAACCAGCTCCGAGCGTGATTGCTCCAAAACCTGAAGTAGTACACACACCTCCGCCTCCTGCTTTTGAAGAAATCATGACCGATGACGAACCGGCAATGGAAATTACTGAAGATGCTCCAGAAATAAGTGATGATAACGACCACACAAGTGATAATGACACACGTGGCGCATTCGATCATTTTTAATTGATTCCAAAACTACAATGGCTAAGAAAGTAAAAGCAAAGTCAGCTAAAAAAGCAGCTCCAGCAAAAAAATCTGGAGCTGCTAAAAAAGCTGCACCCAAAGCAAAAAAAGTTGTTGCTAAAAAACCAGCAGCTAAAAAAGTGGTAGCAAAGAAAGTTGTTGCTAAAAAAGTTGTTGCCAAAAAAGCAGTGGCTAAAAAAGTAGTCGCTAAAAAAGTTGTTGTCGCTAAAGCTCCGGTAAAGAAGCCTGTAGCTACTACACCTGTGAAAGTCGAGATTTCAAAACCTTTTGCTTTCACCAAACCAAATCCAGTTGCTCATAAAGCAAAACCGGGTCCTGTTGATAACCGTACACGTTATTCAGAGGTAGAATTGAAAGAATTCAAAATTCTTATCGTAAAGAAATTGGATGAGGCGAGTCGTGATTACGAACTTCTCAAAAATACACTTTCTCATAAGGATGATCATGGAACAGATGATACTTCTCCCACTTTCAAATTGCTCGAAGATGGATCTGATGTTCTTTCCAAAGAAGAAACCGCTCACTTGGCTGCTCGTCAAGAAAAATACATTCAGAATCTCAAGAATGCATTGATGCGAATCGCAAATAAAACTTACGGAATCTGTCGCGTTACTGGAAAACTAATTCCAAAAGAACGTTTACGTAGTGTTCCGCATGCAACACTTAGTATTGACGCCAAATTGGGTCAAAATCGATAAGTGAATTTTAAATTTATTAAGGCCTCTTGTATTTTTCAGGAGGCCTTTTTTATTGGGCACTTCCTAACAATTTGAAACTGCTTTTTCTAATGAAAGTTTATTTTGTTTTACAGAACATTCTTTTTTCGCACTTTTTCGCTTTTGTTTCATATTTCGAATCCTATCTTTACATCCGTGAAAAAAGCACTTGCCATTATTCTCTCCGTACTATTCATTGACCAATCAATTAAGATCTGGGTCAAAACACATATGTACCTCGGGCAAGCACATAAAGTTTCCGGCGACTGGTTCTATTTACATTTTGTTGAAAATCCAGGAATGGCTTTTGGTTGGGAAATCAGTGAAGGTGCATGGGGAAAAGTTGTTTTAAGTCTTTTCCGTCTCGCTGCAGTAGCAGGAATAGGTTACTATTTATTTACGCTCTTCAAAAAAAATGTACGCCCACTCTTAATCGTTTGTGTGGCTCTAATTTTTGCCGGTGCACTTGGAAATATTCTTGACAGCGTATTTTATGGAAAAATATTTAATGCCAGCGATGCGTGGGATCAAAACGTTGCGCAGTTCATGCCAAAAGAAGGTGGTTATGCAGGTGTTCTTCATGGACAAGTGGTTGACATGTTTTACTTCCCCGTAATATCCGGAACCTTCCCTGAGAAATTTCCTATTTGGGCAGGAGAAGATTTTCAATTCTTTCGTCCTGTTTTTAATATCGCCGACGCGTCTATTTCTGTTGGAGTGTTTTTATTAATTCTTTTTCAAAGAAGGCTCTTCGGAAAACAACTTGTTTCTTTAAGTCGTAAAAAGGTTTTAGGAACAAATATTTTATTTGGTGTTATCGTGTTTCTGATTTCTGTATTTCTTTTGCTGACTTACTTCACAATTTTTTCAACTATTCATCCTCTACCAGCAGTTAAAGTATGGTTAGTACTTGGACTCTCTGGCGCATTAGGTGTTGGAATGTTCGATATGTTGCGTCGATGGCCAGAATTTGTTCCTGATGAAATTCCCGTAATTGAAAATCCAAAGGACGAAAACGAAAGTTCTGTTGAAGGAAATGAAAATCCAGGTGAAGAAAAACCTGCTGATGAAGTTCCTCCTCACGTAGATTAAACTAATCCAGCCTTTAATAAATATTCAGCAATCTGAATTGCATTAGTAGCTGCACCTTTTCTGAGATTATCAGAAACCACCCACATATTTAATGTTTTCGCTTGTGTTTCATCTCGACGCAATCTCCCAACAAATACATCGTCTTTATCATGAGCATGAATAAGCGGCATTGGATATTGTAGGTTTTTCACATCATCCAAAACGATTACACCATCAGCCTCTTCAAGAATTTTCCGAACATCCGATAATTCGAATTCATTTTCAAATTCCACATTCACCGCTTCGGAATGTCCACCCATCACAGGAATACGAACTGTTGTGGCTGTCAAACGAATTGAATCATCGCGCATAATTTTTTTCGTTTCATTCACCATCTTCATCTCTTCTTTTGTGTATCCATTTTCCAAAAACACATCAATATGCGGAATAGCATTCATGTCAATTTGATACGCATAAGCCATTTCACCTTTTGTTCCAGCGCGTTCATTCATCAATTGATCAACTGCTTTTTTACCTGTTCCTGTTACCGATTGATACGTGCTTACTACAATTCGTTTTATTTTGTATTTTTTGTGCAAGGGATTTAATGCAACAACCATTTGAATCGTGGAGCAATTGGGATTTGCAATAATTTTATCTTCCTTAGTCAATGCATCTGCGTTGATTTCTGGAACAATTAATTTTTTTGTCGGATCCATTCTCCAAGCAGAAGAATTATCAATAACTGTAATTCCTGCAGCAGCAAATTTTGGCGCCCATTCCAATGAAGTACCTCCTCCAGCAGAAAATAATGCAATCTGTGGTTTCATCTCAATTGCCGTTTGTGCAGTTACCACTTTATACTTCTTGCCCTTAAATGTGATTTCTTTCCCTGCTGATTTTTCAGAGGCAACAAGAATTAATTCTGTGACAGGAAAATTTCGCTCTTCCAGAATCTGTAACATTTTAGTTCCCACTAAACCTGTGGCACCGACAACTGCAATTTTCATAAAAGTGAATTAATTTGAATTAATAAAAAAACCTTTCCATTTGGGAAAGGCCGCTGCTTTTGATTATTTACATAATACACAAGTAGTCCTTCCCTATCGAGTAGGTTTCTTATACTTACGTTTTATGCATTTGTTTATCATGGATGCAAAGATGCTACTTTTCCGCTTTCTGACCATACAAATATTGAAACTTTGTTCACATGAAATTGACAATTCGAACAGCTGAATAACTTATCTTTACAGGTGACCAAAAATCAAGGACAATTGTCAACTCGTATACTACTTTTTCTCGTTTCAGTGTTTTGTTTTTCATTAAACAGCAATGCCCAACTCACCGATAATTTCTCCGATGGAAATTTCACCACCGGAACAGTTTGGACAGGCGATGCAGTAAATTATATTGTGAATGCAGGTTTTCAATTACAATCGAACGGAACGGTTTCGGATACGGCCTATCTCTCTACTCCAAGCACAGCAGTTGCAAATACCGAATGGGATTTTTGGGTTAGAGAAAATTTTGCTCCTTCAGATAATAATAACGTTCGTGTTTATCTCATTGCAGACATTGCTACGCTGACTGGCGCAGTTAATGGGTATTATGTTCGTCTAGGTGAAAACGGTTCTTTTGACAGTGTTGATTTGTGGGAACAGAGCGGAGCCACACAAACAAAAATCATAGATGGTGTAAATTCACATTGTGCTGCAACCAATAATGTTTTAAGAATAAAAGTTATCAGAGATGCAACGGGGAATTTCACAATGTATTCTGATACACTCGGTGGTTATAATTATCAAATCGAAGGGACCACATTTGATAACACACATACCACGAGTAATTTTTTCGGCATCTTCAGCAAATACACAGTATCCAATATCACCAAATTTTATTACGACGATTTTTATGTCGGGCCAATTATTGTCGACGTAACCGCTCCATCTATTTTATCTGCTACTCCTATTTCAGCAACACAACTCGATGTAACATTTGATGAAAATGTTGATCTGACTACTTCACAGGTTGCTGCTAACTACTCCGTCAATAACAGCATCGGCATTCCGACTTCAGCGGTACGTGACGCAACAAATCACTCTCTCGTTCACCTTACCTTTGCTTCGAATTTTATCAGTGCAACAAATTACATTCTTACCGTAATAAATGTTCAGGATTTAAATACAAATGCAATTACTTCTACCACTGCAAACTTCCTTTACCTTCCCATATCAAATGCTGTTTTTCATGATGTAATTATCAATGAAGTTTTTGCAGATCCTTCTCCTGTTATAGGATTGCCCGCTTCTGAATTTGTTGAAATTTTCAATCGCAGCACCTCAAATTTTGACTTGAGCGGTTGGTCATTTACCGACGGAACTTCTACAGGAAATTTTGGAGCACAGGTTCTTCCTGCTGGTACTTATCTTATTCTTTGCGCCAACGCAGATACAGCTTTGTATTCTCCATTTGGTCCGACTATCGGACTTTCATCTTGGCCCTCACTAAACAATGCTGGAGACAATTTGAAAATTTTTGATGCGGGAAGTAATCCAATTGATTCTGCCAATTATAATTTAACCTGGTTTCGTGATCTTACAAAACAAAATGGAGGCTGGACATTAGAATTAATTAATCCGAATACAAATGTTGGATGTGCCCCAGCAGGAAATTGGATTGCTTCTATAAATCCAACTGGAGGAACTCCTGGAACACAAAATTCCGTTTTTAATAATTCGCCTGATGTTACCGGGCCAATTCTTTTATCTGCCATTGCAATAGATAGTTTGCATTTACAAATTTGTTTTAATGAAGGAATCGATCCCTCCACTTTAACTAACCTTTCGAATTATTCTATTTCACCACTTATTGGAATTCCTGTTTCAATGTCTTACGATACTGCCACACTTCAATGCGCAACGTTGACACTGGGAACTTCACTTGCCAACAACACTTCCTATACCATCAATTTTGCAGCACTTACTGATTGCGCAGGCAACGCAACGAGTCCAAACTCAGGAAATTTCTCTTATCATCAATTACAGGAATTTGATATTGTTATCAATGAAATCATGCCTGATCCGAATCCAGTTGTTCAATTGCCGGACGAAGAATATTTTGAATTGCATAATACTACGTCCTATTCCATCAGTGTTACAGGATGGACGATTGGTGTTGGAACTACTACGCGCGTAATACCAACTGCAGTAATTCCTGCTGATAGTTTTCTTGTGCTCACATCGACAACCGCAGCTGCTCTTTATCCAGGAATCAATATTGTAGGGGTTACAAGCATTCCTACTTTGACCAATACGGGAGGAACGATTACACTGCGAGAGCCGACCGGAATTGTAATTCATTCCATAACCTATTCCGACACGTGGTATCAAAACACAACCAAAAAAAACGGAGGCTGGTCACTTGAACAGATTGATCCATTGAACCCTTGCTCTGGCGCTTCAAACTGGATTGCGTCTAATTCTACAACGGGTGGAACACCGGGTTATAGAAACAGTGTTGCAGCATCGAATCCGGATAATATTAAACCTCGTTTTATTCGCGTTTCTGTTCTAGCTCCGGATAGTATTCGTTTGTGGTTTTCAGAATCACTTGACAGTCTGACGATGGTAAGTTTAAGTTCTTATACCATCGACAATAGCATTGGCAATCCAATTAGCATTCGTCCAATTGGAAGTGACTTTTCAAAATGCGATTTGAAACTTTCATCGGCCATTTCAACCGGAATTATTTACACCATTACTGTTAATTTTCAATTGACCGATTGTGTCGGGAATCAATTAGCTGCTCCTGGAACAGCACTATTTGCTTTGCCATCTGCAATTCTTCCCAATGATGTTATTATCAATGAAGTTTTGTTTGATCCGAATAATGGCGGTATTGATTTTGTAGAAGTTTATAATCGTTCGACAAAAGTTCTTGATTTGAAAAATCTTGTTTTGTGTACACTTGATACGCTAACTAATACTTTAAATGATTTTAATCTAATTGCACCTGAAGGATATTTACTTTTTCCGGGACAATATCTTGTCTTAAGTGAGAGTGGAGCAACTGTTCAAATGCAATATCCGAATACTACAGACATCGACAAATGTTTAGATATGGCAAATATTCCTTCTATGAATGTGGATGGAGATATTGTAGTGTTAGCAGATACTGGATTTCATATCATTGATCAATTAATTTATTTAAGTTCTTGGCATTTCCCATTGTTACAAAACACAAAGGGCGTTTCTTTAGAGCGAATTGATTTTGATCGTACAACACAGGATGCAACTAACTGGCATTCTGCTGCTGAAAATGCAGGATTTGCAACACCGACACAACAGAATTCAGAATTTAATCCAGGCGGCACAGACGATGGAGAAGTGACTGTTACTGAACCAATTTTTTCTCCGGATGGCGATGGATTTAATGATGTGGTAAATATTGATTACAATTTTTCTTCTCCTGGTTATGTTGCTAGCGTAACGATTTATGATTCACGTGGTCGCTTAGTAAGAACAATAGTTCATAGTGAACTACTCGGTACAGAAAAAGGAACCCTCTCTTGGGATGGCACCATGGACGATCGCACAAAAGCAAGAGTCGGTGCTTACATTATTTACTTTGAAGTTTTTTCTGCCGATGGGAAAGTGAAGAGTTATAAACGTTCATGTGTGCTGGCTGCCAAATTTTAAATCGAGTTTTTTACACCCTTTCTCCTCAATCATTTGAAACTTTTATCGCTTTTTGTTTTGCTTTCATTCTCTATTTCATTGAAGTCACAAGAAGAAGGAATTGATATTGGAATAATTGCAGATTATCACCAATTACCTAACCGGTCAATGGAGTCATTTGGACTGCAGGCATATTATCATATAGATCGTTTCACTTTAAATTATCAACTCAGTGTTGGACCTAATCTCGAAGGTGGAATTTATGTTCATGCAACAGGAGGAATGGCTGCTGCTGGATTTATTTTTTCGAGAATAGATTCTACGCAGCGTATTATTGGCGGGGGGATGGCAGTCGTTGGAGTAATCTGTATGCTGATTCCCGAAGGTATTGGCTATGAAATTAAACAGAGTGAAAAACTAAATGCAGATATTATTCTTAATCCGCTCGGTTATGAATATTGGAAACGAAAAGATCCTTATTTAGAAGAATGGAGTTTAAGTGCAACTGCAATGTTTCGTTTGAAATACATGATTTTCCCGAAGCAAAATGTCTTTTTAGCACCTCAGGCTGGAGTTAGTTATATGTACAAAACAGGTCTACTTGGTTTCAAAGCGGGAATTATGATTGGAATTCATCCTGAATTTTGAACGAATCTAATTTGCAACTATAAATTAATAATTGCCATTGGGGTATTTCACTATATTTGCCAATAACCATAACCATACACCTAAAATCAAAAACATGATATCCAAAACTACCGGAATTCTAGTCGGCGTTTCTTTGTCAGCATTTGTAATGCTATCGTCCTGCGGAGGGATGTTCGGCAAAGGCGGATCCGATTCGGCATCAATTAAAGAAGCTTTAGATAAAGCTATCGCAGAAAACAATGAAATTAAAGTCGACAGTGGCGGATACAAAATCAGTATTCCAAAACACATGACTGTTTCTACAGAATTAAATGATGATGCTTCTTTACAATATCAAGATATCTACAAAGAGCTTTATGTTATTGTTATTGATGAACCGAAAACAGATTTTATCAAAACATTTTCTGATCCTGAATTGAATGAATACAATGACAAATTAACACCTGAGAAAAATTATCGCATGGTGCAAATGAAATCGATGAAAGAGAAAATGACGATGAAGAATGAGCCTGGAATCAAAAAACAAACCATCAATGGACTTGATGCAGAAGTTGTAGATTTCACAGGAACTGTTGAAGGTGTTGAATCAGATATCTATTATAAACTTGCATTCGTGGAAGGAACAAAAAACCTGTACATGATTATGACTTGGACATTAGATTCAGACAAAAACAAAAACAGCGAAGAAATGGATCAAATGATTCAGTCTTTCAAACTTTCAGACGCTAAATAAACAAGCATTCCAATACCTTAACCCACTCTGAATATTTCAGGGTGGGTTTTTTTATGCTCCAGAATTCCATTTCACTTCAAGATTTACATATTTTTAGTTCCTCTAGATGAAAACCTGTTGAAAACCAAGTTGAAATCAAAGGCCTCGCGCTAATTATTACCTGTTTGGAACCTTACCTTTACAGTCGCTTAATATTATTATAAGAAATGAACAACTCTTCTATAGCAGAAATTGAATCAACACCAATTATCATGACTTTTCAGAATATTATTACTTCCTTGGAAAACGGAATTTTTACTATCATCATTAACCGTCCCGACAAATTAAATGCGCTCAATCAACAAACCTTGCGCGACCTTCGTTCTTCATTAGCTGAAGCACGAAAAAACAATGATGTAAAAGGAATTATCATAACGGGATCGGGCGCAAAAGCATTTGTTGCCGGAGCTGATATTTCTGAATTCGCTGATCTTGATGCAAAAGGGGGTGCAGGTTTTTCCGCAAATGGACAAGACATTTTTCAAGAAATTGAAACATTCCCGAAGCCAATTATTGCTGCTGTCAATGGTTTTGCATTAGGTGGCGGTTGTGAGCTTGCAATGGCATGTCACATGCGTATCGCAGCTGAAAATGCAAAATTCGGTCAACCAGAAGTAAGTCTTGGATTGATACCGGGCTATGGCGGAACACAGCGATTAACGCAGCATATCGGTCGTGGACGTGCAACTGAATTGCTAATGACCGGAGATATTATTGATGCCAGTGATGCTTATCGCGTTGGGCTTGTAAATTATCTAGTTCCTGCTGATCAATTGATTGCAAAGTGTACAGAAATTCTTAACCGAATAATTTCAAAAGCTCCTGTTGCTGTTGCTGAAATTGTGAAATGTGTCGACGCTTATTACACCGGTGGCATTGACGGATTTAAATTTGAAGTAGATGCATTCGGAAGATGTTGCGATACTGCCGATTTCAAAGAAGGAGCTACTGCCTTTATGGAAAAACGGAAGCCGAAATTTTCGGGAAAATAAACTTCGATACGTTCCGCTTTAATTACTAACTCAAAGCTTCGTTAAGAAATTTGCAAAAAGCGCAACTACTCTGTCTGACAAGTTTGAACAAAAGCAAAAAAAATCGCCCCTTCATCAGAGGCGATTTTTTATTTGTCAGACTATGTAGTTACGCTTACTATGAATCCAATTTTTAAAAATCAGTCTAATAAAGCGGAACGTATCGAATTTTAGTCTTTGTAGAATGTCTTTTCTTCATCTTTATCGAAGAAGAAACTGATGTCTTGGTATTTCTTGATAAAAGCTCTGAATTCAGCTGCGCTCGCAAAATCTTCAGTGATATTATCTGTAACACCTTTCAATTTGATACGGTCGCCACTTTTGTTGTCGTATTTGTAGATGTAGTATTTACGATCAGCAACATTTGAGTTTGTTTCTGTTTCTTCATAAACACTCAAGTATTGAACATCTGCAGAAAGATTAGAAATAAAACCAATATATTTTGTTGGCTCATCTTCTCCAGATTTCTTTGCTTTCTCAATTTTGTATTGACTAGCTCCATCAGCTTTGATCGTGTATTTGTAGTCTTCTTCACTACGTTCTTCCCAAGTTCCTGTCAACGACTTGTCCACTTTGGAGTTAGAAGAATCATCCACAGAGAATTTAGATTCATAAGGGCAGCCCATAAAAACAAGGCTTAGGGCGCCGAAAATAACGGCGAATTTTGCAGATTTCATTTGATTTGGTTTAGGTTATTGAAACAAAGTTAGAATTAATTCCTCCATAAAGGCTAAATCCGATGATTTTGACATTCCGATAGGGAAAAACTCCCGATTGATTTGCAAAAACAAGGCCAAAGTCTCTAGTAATCTTCTTCATATACAGTATGCTTACTAGTTTGGACAGTGGTATTAATTCACATCACAATATTCAGGGTATTTTTCAGATTCTACCATACTACATTTGACGTATTCGCATTTGCTAAGGGATTGTTAACCCATCTACGTGCATAAAAAGCGTTAATTCCCTCCTGAGAAGGGGCTTTTAATGGCAATTTTGTATTAAAGGATTTTATCTCTTGAACCCACTGAAAAAACTTGCCGGACAAACTGCCGTTTATGGTCTCCCAACCATTCTCGGAAGAGCCATCAATTTCGTGCTGGTATTTTTCTTCACCTATGTATTTGGCAAGCCAGAAGAGTTTGGAACAAATACAGAATTTTACGCCTACATCTCCTTTCTGAATATTCTTTTCACCTACGGAATGGAAACGGCTCTTTTTAATTTTTCGGCCTCCGAAAAAAACAAAGACCTTGTTTATTCCACCGCTCTTCGCTCGCTCTTGGTTACCTCACTTCTATTAAGTATTCCCTTTGTCTTTTTTGCTTCAGACTTGGCTAGCACTCTTCGCTATCCCGGCCATTCCGATTTTATCTGGTGGGCAGTTCTTATTGTGGCGTCAGATGCAATCACAGCTATTCCATTTGCAAAATTGCGTCAGGAAAACCGCGCGAAAAGATTTGCTTCAATAAAACTTGTCAATATCGGATTGCAAGTGCTCATTAATTTATTTTTTGTGGGGATGTGCAAATATTATGCTGAGCATGAACCGGGTTCTTTTTTAGGAAGTCTCTATAATCCAAGAATAGGTATTGGTTATGCCTTCATTGCAAACTTAGTAGCCAATGTCGTTTCTGTGCTTCTACTTATTCCCGAATTTCTTCGCGCACGTTATGGTTTTGATTTTGAATTGTGGAAACGCATGATGAAATATGCATTGCCTTTATTAATTGTTGGTTTCGGTGGAATGATAAATGAAACGATGGATCGCATTCTGTTGAAATATCTTTT
This sequence comes from Bacteroidia bacterium, assembly GCA_038237845.1. Lineage (GTDB taxonomy): Bacteria > Bacteroidota > Bacteroidia > Palsa-965 > Palsa-965. Next base: position 22,551 of record JBBRYH010000010.1, on the reverse strand, counting down.
ACCTACTGGCATCGGAGAAATACAAATTGGAATTTATGGGGCCTGTTATAAAATTTCGATTTTGATGACCTTGTTCGTAATGGCGTTTCGTTATGCTGCTGAACCATTCTTTTTTTCGCAACAAAAAGAAGCGAATGCAAAATCGTTGTATGGAAAAGTGATGACCTATTTCGTGATTTTTTGTCTCATTATTTTTCTCGGCACAACCATGAACATGTCCTGGATCCAATATCTTATTGGAGCCAATTACCGTTCTGGACTTAAAGTGGTTCCCATTTTATTATTAGCCAATTTATTTTTAGGAATGTACTTCAACCTTTCCATTTGGTATAAGCTCACGGGCAGAACAAAGTATGGTATGGTGCTCACGTTATTTGGCGCCGCATTAACCTTGTTTTTAAATTTTATGTGGATTCCCTCTCTGAATGTTCATTATGGCGGATATATGGGGTCTGCCTGGACCACTTTAATTTGTTACGCAACGATGATGGTGCTTTCCTATTTTATTGGACAAAAATATTATCCAGTCGAATATGATGTTTGGAAAGTTTTAGGCTATTTGGCTTTTGCAATCGGACTTTATTTCGTTGGAAGATATATTAACACTTCAAATTTTATGCTGGATCTTGTTGTGAGAAATTCTCTTTTACTGATCTATCTCATTGCGGTTGTCCTCATTGAAAAACCGCGACAATTCCTTAAGCGCAAACCTATTTCTGACAAACCCCTTCCTTGAAAAACCTTACCTTCGTAATATGTTAAAAGTCCCTGTTATAAATCGTTCTAAGCATGCACTTCCCGAGTATGCAACACCCCTTTCTGCTGGATTAGATTTGCGCGCAAATCTTGAAGCTCCTGTTGTTTTGAAATCACTTGAACGCGCAATGATTCCAACCGGTTTGTTTATTGAATTACCAGAAGGATTTGAAGCACAAGTTCGTCCAAGAAGCGGACTTGCCGCAAAAAATGGAATTTCTGTTTTGAATAGCCCCGGAACAATTGATGCTGATTATCGCGGAGAAATAAAAGTAATTCTTGTCAATCTTTCCAACGATGAATTTATTGTTAATGACGGAGAACGTGTTGCACAATTAGTAATAGCTAAACATGAACGAGTGGATTGGAAACTTTCAGATGAGCTAGCTTCTTCAGAACGTGGTGCTGGTGGATTTGGAAGTACAGGAACCAAATAGTATTGAATATATTGTATTACGTATTGAGACTTAAATCTGAAACGTAATTTTTGTATTACAATAACCAAACAATAACAAACGTGAAACAACAAAATACTCAATACCAACTACTCAATATTCAATACCCCCTTCTATGAAAATTATTATTCCAATGGCAGGTATGGGTAAACGAATGAGGCCCCACACGCTCACTGTTCCGAAACCACTTTTGCCTGTTGCAGGAAAACCGATCGTTCAACGATTGGTTGAAGACATCGCAACCGTTTGTAATGAATCGTTAGAAGAAATTGCATTTATTATTGGGCCGACTTTCGGAAAAGAAGTTGAAGAAATGTTGAAAGGCGTTGCTACAAAACTCGGAGCGAAAGGAACTATTTGGTATCAGGAAGAAGCGCTTGGAACTGCACATGCGATTATGTGTGCGAAGGAAGCGCTCGATGGGAAAGTTGTTGTTGCATTTGCTGATACTTTATTTAAAGCCGATTTTAAAATGGATACAGCCCAGGAAGGAATTATCTGGGTACAGAAAATTGAAGACCCTCGCGCATTCGGTGTCGTGAAAGTAAATGAGGAAGGTCACATTACTGATTTTATAGAAAAGCCGCAAACTTTCGTAAGTGATCTTGCAATCATCGGGATTTACTATTTCCGAGACGGAGCAAATCTTCGAAAGGAATTGCAATACCTTCTCGACAATAATATTCGCGATAAAGGCGAATATCAGTTAACAAATGCGTTGGAAAACATGAAACAGAAGGGATTGAAATTTACTCCCGGAAAAGTTACAGAGTGGCTCGATTGTGGGAATAAGGACGCTACGGTCTATACCAATCAACGCGTTTTGGAATTTAAGAAAGAAGAGAAAGGTTTGGTTTCATCCACTTTGAAAAATGAAAAGAGTGAGATCATCGCACCTTGTTTCATTGGAGCTAATGTGGTGTTAAAGAATTCAAAGATAGGACCTCATGTTTCTATTGGCGACAATACAACAATTGAGTCTTCCGTTATCACGAATAGCATCATTCAAACTCATTCTAAAATTGCAAATTCAACGTTCACTAATTCAATGGTTGGAAATTTTACAGAAATCTCTGGCGCAGAAGGGGATTTAAGTATTGGAGATTACACCGTAATTAAATTGCATTAAAATTTCATGAATCGTATTTGTCTTTTTTCTCTTTATTTAATTTCATTTTTGTTTGCAACTTCCTGCAAGCATCAGGAGAAAGCTGTCAAAACGGATCAACATGTAGAATATCACGATACGCATATCGGCGGGAATGATCAGCAGGATGGGATGACAGCAGGAAAAGCAAGTGAAGAAGAAACTTTTGTGCAAGGTTGTATTCAAAAATCGCTTGGCAATCAAGGTCGGGCATTAATTGAATTTCAGGAATGCCTTACGATGAATCCGAAAAGTGCGGCGGCTAATTATGAGATTGCAGGAATTTTCAGTCAACAAGGGCAATCCGATCGCGCATTAAAATATGCCAAAGCAGCGAATGATCTTTCTCCTGAAAATCGCTGGTACAAATTGCGCTATGCAAAAATTCTTCTTGATAATAATCAGTTTGATCTTGCAACAAAAGTTTTCAAAGAACTTTCCGATAACGAACCAAGTAATACAGATCTACTTTTTAATTATGCTGCTTCACTCAAACATTCTGGGAAAAACGAAGATGCTTTAAAAGTTTATGATCGTATTGAAAGTATCGAAGGTGTTTCAGATACACTTGAAACTTCAAGAATTGTTATTTATAAAGCGAATGGCGACAAAGTCTCAGAAGAAAATGCATTAAAGGCTTTGATCAAAGCTTTTCCAGAAGATATTCATCATTATTATATGTTGGGTGATTTTTATGAATTAACGAATAATCCTGCAGCGGGAGATTTTTATATTCATATGGCAGAAGAATTTCCTGGAGCAGTAAAACCAGTTTTGAAAAGTGCCGCTTTCCAGAAAAAAAATAACGTTGAAGCATTTAGTCTTGCAAAAAAAGCGTTTCTCATTCCTTCCGATGTTGATGCTAAGCTAGAATACCTTCAGTCGAATTATCCAATTACTGAGAATGCAAAAGCTTTATCAACAGCAGAAAAAACAGAAGCAGATACACTTTGTGCAATTCTTCGAAGAGTACATGAAAAGGATGCACGTGCTTTTTCTATCAGCGGAGATTATTTATTCCATGAAGGAAAAACAAAAGATGCTCGAGAATATTATCACAAAGCCGCTGCATTGGGCCAGGATGAATATGCTCCATGGAAACGCTTAATGGAAATTAATGAAAGCCTGAATGACATTGCAGCGCAGGAAAAAGACACTAAACAAGTCATGGAATTGTTTCCGACACAACCTGATGCCTATTTCTATTTAGGAATGATTGAATACAATAAAAAAGAATACAACAAAGCGATTGACAATCTCGAATCAGGAAGAGATTTTCTACAAGACAATCCGAAAAAAGATCTTGAAATAAAAACAATTCTTATTGACGCTTATCGTCAGGTTGGAAAAACAAACAAAGCAGATAATTATAGCGAGTCTGTTATTGAAAAAGATAGTAGCAATATCCCCTTGATCGTAGCATATTGTCAATCGATGTGTGATCAACGAACAAAACTTTTTAATGCCGAGCAATTAATGTTGTACGTCATTGTGAAAGAACCTTCCAATTCGAATTATTATGAATTACTAGGGTGGATTGAATATCAAATGCACGAATATAAAGTGGCGGATCAATGGATGAATAGAGCATTGCAACTTTCTCCAAATAATCCAAGAATAAATGAGCGCATTGGAGATATCGAATATCAAGCGGGGAATAAAGAAATGGCTTTGGCCTATTGGAAAAAAGCAAAAGAAAAAGGTGGCGCAAGTCAAGAATTGGAAAATAAGATTGCAACAAAATCAATGGAAGAAAAATAAATGAAAAATTTCATCGTGAAATATTTTTTGAAAAACTTCCTTCTTGTTTTGTTGGCTACCACTGCATTTTCATTTGATTCTTGCAAAGGGAAAAAACATCAGACAGTTAATCAGGGCGATTCACTTACAACAGGTAATTGCAGAATTGATCGTCGTGCTCCAAGACCATTAATTAGCGACATGCGAAAAAACGAATTTGCTTTTGAATGGTTCTCGGGTAAATTAGATTGTGAAGCATCGGATGACAGTGCAAAATATAATTTTGATGTTACAGTTCGAATCAGAAAAGATAGCGTCATCTGGATGATGATAACAGATCCGGTAATTGGAATTCCGGTTGCAAGAGTTTTAATTACAAAAGATTCCGTAAAATTTATTCAGAAACTTCCTTCTGAAAAATGTTTCAAAGGAGATTTTGCAATTCTTAGTCAACTTTTGCAAAATGAAGTGGATTACGATATGATGCAATCTTTGTTGATTGGAAACAGCGCCTCTTTTTACGAAGAGGATGAGAAACTGAACTCCTCCGTTAATCGTGGACAATGCGCTTATATTCTCAGTACCATTCGCAAGAGAAAGCTGAATAAGGTGTTAAACAAACCGCAAACAGCACCTGCTGAACCTTTACAGACAATAACACTTGATCCTATTTCGTTTAAGATATTACAGATCCTTTTCATTGACGCTCAAAACAGAACTTTCACAGCAAATTATAGTGAATTCGCAGTTGAGGATTCCATGATGATACCACATAAAGCTGTGTTCTTCGCAAGAGGTGCGCAAAAATCAGCAAGATTAGATGTTACCTACAGACGCATCAAATTAAATCAGCCATTAGAGTTTCCATTTAACTTTCCAGATGACTGCCAACCGATTCTCATTCAGGAACCACCTAAAGCTCCGCAACCGCAAGGTCAGCATTAAGAGCTTTTTTTCTATTCTTGTTGTACTCGCTATTTTAATAGCAGGGACTCCTTTTGTTTTGGCTCAAACCCAAAAGAAAAAGAAAACCACAAAGACAAAAATCGAAAAGCAAGACAAAACTTCGCTCGAAGCAAAAAAGAAAGACCTGCAAAAACAGATTGAATTGACCGATAAGTTGTTAAAAGAAACACGACGTACAAAAACACTTTCTCTCGGACAATTAGTTGCCATCAATCAAAAAATAGAAGCGCGCCAATCGCTGATTGATGAAATTAATAATGAGATCAGAGAATTGGATCGTCAAATTGCAGACAATAATATTTTGGTAACAGCACAGGATACCGAGATTGCACAATTAAAAAGAGATTATGCAAGGATGATTGTTTTTGCTTATCGGAATCAAGATGCTTATCAGCGGATGATGTTTATTTTTTCTGCTGACAATTTCAACATGGCATTTCTTCGCATGCGATATATGCAACAAATCGGAGAAGGTCGTCGTCAGCAAGCAGAAAAAATTACTGAACGCCAACAGGAATTAAATGAAAATATCCGTGGACTGGAAGAGCAGAAATCGGATAAGAAAGCATTGCTTGGGAATAGCGAAACAGAAAAGCAACAGTTAGCGGTAGAAAAAGATGATAAGGATAAAACTTTTCGTGATTTACAATCAAAAGAAGAACAGTTGAAATCAGATCTTGAAAGAAAAAAATCTGAGAAAGCAAATATTGACAAAGCCATTCAGGATATTATCGCGGCAGAAATTGCAAGAAATACTCCGAAGACTCCTGTTATAACAAACAATCCAAAGAATCCAAATAGTAATCCGAAAAATACAAACACAGCTCCAAAACTTGTCCTCACTCCAGAAGCCACCAACCTTGGAAATAGTTTTGCAAGCAGTAAAGGAGCGCTGCCTTGGCCTGTTGTTCAAGGAACCATTACCTCACATTTCGGAAAACAACCCCATCCGGTTTTAGAAGGCGTTTTTGTAAACAATAACGGAATTGATATTGCAACAACAACAGATGCCATTGCTCGTGCTGTGTTTGATGGAGAAGTTACAGGAGTAACAAACATTCCAGGAAGTGGGTGGTTGGTCATTGTGCGACACGGAGAGTTTCTAACTGTTTATGCAAAACTTGAAGAAGTTTTTGTGAAGCAAGGTGATAAAGTAAAAACAAAACAAAATATCGGTAAGGTTTCTAAGGACAGTGATGATGGACAAACGATTTTGCATTTCGAAGTTTGGAAAAGTGGCATTGGCAAAATGGATCCTGAACCTTGGTTGAATGGAATGAGATAATTTGTTAATTCCATACGCAAAGGCAATTTACTCCTATGGAGTTTCTTCAGGATGAATAGTCGTTGTAATTCTTTTTAACCCTTTTGAATTCTAATCTTTAGAAGAATCAATCAGCAATTTGAAAACACTTTTCCTCGTCCGTCATTCAAAATCTTCATGGAATGTTCCTGGCATTTCCGACATCGACCGCCCACTCAATGACCGTGGCTACAATGATGCGCATGGAATGGCGAAGCGCTTAAAGAAAACAATTACTCCCGGAGGAATTATTACTTCACCCGCAATCCGAGCAATTTCCACCGCACTGATTTTTTCACGCGAATTTGAAATTGATCAAGCCACAATTCAAATACATCCTCTTTTGTATGAATCGGGTGTCAAACAATATATTGAAGTAATTAGCAATTTGCCCGATGAACACGCTTCCTCTTTTTTATTCGGGCACAATCCAGTTATCACGGAAACTGCAAATCTGCTTGGGGGGGCTCAAATAATTGACATGGCCACTACCGGAATTGTAGGAATTGAGTTTGATGTTTTATCCTGGAAAAAAACAAAGGAAGTAAATGGTAAAATGATATTTTATGACTTCCCCAAGAATGTCGGTATTTGAAATTTGTTGTACGTTAAAGAATCGTTAAGGACTCCATTTACATTGAATTAGCCTTATTTTTACAGAATTGATTTGGAGTTAAATTTTATGAGTAAAAAGATTGTGGCGAAAAAGGTTTTGAAGAAAAAGGTGATTAAAAGAAAACTTGCTCGCAAGTCTATTGCAAAAAAACGATCCGTTAAGAGGCCGCTTAAAAAGAAGTTGGCTGCAAAAAAACCTCTTCCGAAAAAGAAACTGATTTTTAAGAAAAAAATATCTAAAAAGAAAATTCCCCTCATCAATCGTGAAGTAAGTTGGCTTTCTTTTAATGATCGTGTTTTACAGGAAGCGGAAGATGTTACAAATCCCTTACTAGAACGTTTACGTTTCCTTGGAATTTATTCCAACAACCGCGATGAGTTTTTCCGCGTTCGTATTGCTACACTGAAACGAATGGTAAAACTCGGAAAAAAGGCAGTGGAAGTACTCGGAGGTAGTCCAAAACAAATACTTGATCAATTACAGAAAAGAGTTCAGGTTTCTTCCGCTCGTTTTGATCGTGTTTATAATGAACTTCTTCATGAGCTGGAAAGAAAACGCATTCATATCATTGATCAAAAAGAATTAACGGAAGAACAGGGTGAATGGGTTAATCTTTTCTTTCGTGAAAAAGTGATGCCGAATCTTTTTCCTATAATGGTGGATAGTGCCCCGTCCTTTCCTTATTTAAAAGACAAGTCGATTTATTTTGCAATTAAAATGGAGCGGCATGAACGAGCAAAAAAGCCACGATTTGCATTGATTGAGGTTCCAACCGATCAGCTTTCTCGTTTTGTTGTGCTTCCTGCAAAAGGTCCTCATCAATTTGTTATGTTGCTCGACGATGTGATCCGTCATTGTTTACATGAAATTTTTCCTGTGCATGAATACGCACGCATGAGTGCTTTCACCATCAAACTCACACGCGATGCAGAATTGGAAATTGATAATGATATTTCGAAAAGTTTTTTAGAAAAAATTTCTGGCAGTCTTAAGAAAAGAAAAAAAGGTGCACCTGTTCGTTTTTTATACGACAAAGCAATGCCACTGGATATGCTTCGCTTTCTACGAAAAAAAGTAAAGGTGATCAAACAGGATAATATTCTTGCCGGTTCACGCTACCATAACTTCAAAGATTTTATCAAATTCCCAACATTGGGACATAAGGAACTTACCTGGCCAGCAGCAGTTCCTCTTTCTCATCCTAAATTTAAATCAGGAGAAAGTATGTTCAGCGTAATTAAAGCGCAGGATATTCTTTTGCATTACCCTTATCAATCTTTTGACCATATTATTGATTTGTTGCGTGAGGCTTCTATTGATCCACGTGTTAAAAAAATTCAAATTACCATTTATCGTCTTGCAAAAGATTCAAACATTGCAAATGCATTAATCAATGCCATTAAAAACGGAAAAGAGGTGATGGTAGTTATGGAATTGCAGGCTCGGTTTGATGAGGAGAATAATATTTATTGGGCGGGACGACTTCAAGAAGAAGGTGCACAAGTAATTTTCGGCGTCCCTGGATTAAAAGTTCATTCTAAACTTTTTATTATTACGCGAAAAGAAGAAGGTCAGATTTTAGATTATGCGCATATCGGAACTGGTAATCTGAATGAAAGCACTGCTCGTATTTATACTGATAAAACATTACTGACAGTCGATCGAAGAATCACAGACGAGGTTCAAGATGTTTTCAACTTCTATAGGGATAATTTGAGCCCTGGTGTTTACAAAAATCTTGCGGTAGCTCCTTTTAACATGAGGAAGAAATTTACCAGCCTCATTCAAAAAGAAATCGAGAACTCGAAAGAAGGGAAACCTGCCTACATGATTATGAAATTGAATAATCTTGTTGACAGAGATATGATCTTGAAGTTGTATGAGGCAAGTCGTGCTGGCGTAAAAATTAAGATGTTGGTGAGAGGAACTTGTTCGCTTGTCCCTCGTGTAAAAGGATTCAGCGAAAACATTGAAGTGATCAGTATCGTTGGTCGGTTCTTGGAGCATGCTCGTGTGTTCATATTTTGTAACGGGGGTGATGAAAAGTATTTTATATCTTCGGCCGACTGGATGTCACGTAACCTCGACCATCGTTCCGAAGTGGCGGTTCCGATTTACGATACAGAAAGTCAGTTGGAGATGAAGCATATTCTAAATCTTCAACTTCGCGACAACCGTAAGGCGCGCATACTAGGAGGTAAAGAAGAAAATTCTTACAAACCAACGACTGCGAAGAATCCGGTTAATGCACAAGAGGAAATCAGACGCTATCTGGAAAAGAAAGCGTTGTCAGAAATAAAATTAAGCACTCGAAAGAAAAAGATTGAAGTTCGCCGCCATTGATATCGGATCTAATGCAGTTCGTCTGCTCATCGGAAATGTTTACGAGAGCCCGAACGGTCCAATATTTAAAAAGGCAGACTTAGTCCGAATTCCATTGCGTCTTGGAGAAGATGCATTCCTTCACAAAAAAATTTCAAAAGAAAAAGTCGAGAAGCTCATTCTTGCGATGAAGGCTTTTCGTCAGCTCATCAATTTTTACGAAATCACCGAATATAAAGCTTGCGCCACTTCGGCAATGCGTGAAGCACAAAATGCAGTAGAAGTTATTGAATATGTTGCACACGAATCCGGAATTGCAATTGAAATCATTGATGGAAAAGTTGAAGCACAGATTATTTATTCAAATCATATAGCAGAAAACTTAGGTGATGAAAGTAATTATCTCTACATCGATGTTGGCGGAGGAAGTACCGAACTTACCCTGTTTTCAAAAGGAAATTTAATTGCATCTCGTTCTTTTAATGTTGGAACCATTCGCTTTCTAAATGATCTTGTCACAAAAGAACTCTGGGCTGAATTTAAAGATTGGATTAAAAAAGAAACCAAAGATTTTCAACCTATCACTGCTATTGGTTCTGGTGGAAATATCAACAAGATTTTTAAAATGTCGCGTAAAAAACAAAATCGTCCGATGAGTATCAAGCGGTTGATAGAATTGCGCGAATATCTTGAATCCTATACTTTACAAGAACGCGTTGAAGTGCTAGGTCTAAATCCCGATCGTGCAGATGTAATTATTCCTGCTGCAAAAATATTTTTAACAGTAATGAAGGCTGCCGACATTAAAGAAATTTTCGTTCCTCAAATCGGAATGTCGGACGGTTTGATTCATTTGCTTTATGAAAACCATCAGGCTAGAAATAGAAAAGGACTAGTCTTTAGCAAATAAAAAACGGAGTAGGGTTTTACTCCGCACTCCGTTTCGTTGCACTAGGGGTTGAATCTTTTCAGCAACGAATTGCTATAGATCTCAAAAGTATTTCATGAAAAGCACCTCGGCCATAACTCATTTGGTGTATTTTTGAGTATGCGGAAACATTTTAATCAACTATTTCTTTTGTTACTCTGCTTTTGTTTGGGGACATCACTTCTCCAGGCGCAAAATAAAGACAGTTTAATTTCTGCCTATCAGGAAGCATCTCTTTCGCGCAATGCAAATAAAATCCACAGCCTTTCTAAAGAGTTGGGGAATCTATTTTTAAAAGTGGGTGATGAAGACAGCGCCCTTTATTATTTCAAGGAAACTCAAAAACATTCAAAAACAACTATTGAAAAAGCAGAATCCTATTTTTTACTTGCGAAAACAACACTTTTCAGCAACCCAGCTTATTCAATGAATACAGCTAAAAAAGGATTTGAATTGGTAAAAGATTCTACCTGCATTGAGCGAACAAATCTTTGCAATGCGATTGGAATCTACTACAGTTTAAATGGTAAATATGATAGTTCATTATATTATTATACAATCGGCCTTACCACTTCGCAAAAGCTAAAAGACGAAGTAATGATCAATAAAATAAAAGGCAACCTCGGAGATTTATATAGCTATATGGGTGATAATGCCAGTGCTTTAAAATATCAACTTGAAGTACTTTCTCATGCAGAGCAAATAAAAGATTCCTCTTCTATCATTCGCTACATGGTCAATGTTGGGAATACCTACGTATACATGCATAAGGAAATTGAAGGGTTGGATTTCTTTATGAAAGCATACCCTTCCTTAAAAAATAAAAACTCAAGATTAGCAGGGAATTTATTCAACTCTATTGCACTTGCATATGAAGGATTAGCCGCGCGCGAAAAAGAGGGGAGTTCGAAATGGAATGAATTTACGTTGGCACAAAAATCATTTCTAGAACAATCGCTTTCTGTTAAAACTAATTTGAAAGATTCGCTTGGCATTGCAAACACTTTGCTCAATTTTGGTCGCTTGGAATATAAATTGAAAAATTTTACAAGCGCAGAAAATTATTTTAATCGTTCCAATTTAATTGGTGAGAAAATAAATAATCAGCGACTGATACGGAATGTTTCTATGGAATTGGGCGTCTTTTATAGATCACAAAAACAATATACGAAAGCCCTTCCCTATTTTTTCAAAATGTATGATCTTGGAAATCGGGATCACGATCTCGCTTCAAAACATGATGCATTACAGGATATTTATAAAACCTATGAACTCATGGGTGATTATAAAAATGCCTTTGTCTATTTGAGTTTGTACAAAGAAGTCATTCAGCAAATAGATTCACTCGAATCGGCTGGACAAATGGCTGAATCAGAAGCAAAGTATAAAAACGAAGAGAACAAACGATTGAATCAATCGCTTTTGTTCGAGAATAATTTGAAAACAATTCAAAACGAAAAAGCAGAAAATGAAAAAAATATAATTCTTGTTTTTTCTATTATAGCATTGTTAGGCGCAGGTTTAATTTTCTTCCTTGTTTTTCGCACTTCTAGTATTAAAGCGAAAGCGAAAGAAGAACAAGAAGTCACAAAAGCAATTTTTGAAAGTGAGCAGAAAGAACGTATTCGTATTTCCCGTGATTTACACGATAATGTAGGAACCCAATTAAGTTTGATTAGTAATGATATTGAATGGATCACACATCCGCTCAAAACCTTTACGGAGAACGAAAAAGCTGAAAAACTGGAGTCCATCGGAAATGCATCGAAAGAAGTGATCAACACTTTAAGAGAAACCATTTGGGCACTGAATAAAGAAGAAGTTTCCTTCGAGGAATTTGCAGACAAATTAAAAATCCATGTACAGAAACAAATCAAGCTGAGTAAAAATGTAAAGCCTTCCTTCACCGAAAATCTGGAAAGCAATATTTTGCTTGGCCCTTCTGAAGCGCTTGCACTTTTCCGTATTTGTCAGGAGGCAATTGCAAATTCATTGAAGTATGCCAATGCAGAAACACTAGACATTTCACTCAACGCACAAGATGGAAAATATGCCTTGATCATTGGTGACAAAGGAAAAGGGTTTGATCAGAATAATGTGGAAAGAAAAGAACATTTCGGAATAGAGAATATGAAATTCCGTGCAGCAGAAATTGCATGTAAACTTGAAATCGATTCGTCCGGATCAAATGGCACTCGTATTATCGTTACTAAAATATAACACAGATGCGTTATTACCTTCTCGTCGCAGCTAAACTACATTTGAACTATGCCTTATAAAATCGCTATTGTGGACGATCGTCCTCAGAATATAAGTTCCCTATCAGAGAAAATTGTTTTTTCCGGCGAGGTAACCATCCTCTTTACTGCCCAAAACGGGAGTGAGTTCATGGAGAAGTTAAAAAGTTGTTCTCCCGAAAATCGTCCTCAAGTTGTATTAATGGACATCGACATGCCCATCATGAATGGCATTGAAACGGTTCGAAATTGTCAAGCGATTTATGACAATATTCGTTTTATTATGCTCACTGTTTTTGATGATGATGATAAAATATTTGAAGCCATTCAGGCGGGCGCTGACGGATATCTTTTGAAAGAAGAAAGAGTCGATGTTATAATTAATTCAATAAAAGAAGTCATCGATCAAGAAGGTGCTCCAATGTCGCCACGTATTGCACGTAAAGCATTAAAATTATTGACCTCTTCAGTAATGTCAAGTTCGCCTGCACCAACTTCGGATTCTACTTTATCCGATCGTGAAAAGGATATTCTGAAAGAATTGGTAAATGGACTTGAATACAAACAGATCGCCGAAAAACTTTTTATCAGTCCGCATACCGTTCGTAAACACATCTCCAATATTTACGAAAAGCTACATGTGACCTCTAAAACTCAAGTGGTAAAACTTGCGTTGAAGAACAATTGGGTGTAGGTGATTGAATAATTAAAATGTGTCAACCAAAAATGAACTGCAACCAAATTTCTTAAATCTGGTAAGCGGCAAAATTTTAATCCTTAATAAGCACATTATTAATTAATTTCACCCTCAGATGTTCCTCCTCCGTTTTTTCAAAGTCCTTTTCGGAATTTATGCCGCGTTATTTTTTATTGCGACGCTACTTCTCGTCACGATTTGTTATTTTTTTGTATTCATTTTTTTATCCAAGAAAAAAGCACCTCATATAGCACATCGCATCGTTTCCCGTACTTGGGCACGTGTTCTTTGTTTTGGCTTTTTTACTCCCGTTCGAATTAAAAATAGGGAATACATTGAACCGAATAAAACATACGTGATGATTGCCAACCACCAATCTCAATTGGACATTCCGCTCTATGCAATTGCTTCAAAAAATACCTTGCGCTTTCTTGCCAAAGCAGAATTGACTAAAATTCCGTTAATGGGATACATCATCCGGAATTTATACATGACCGTAAATCGCAAAGATCGCTCAGACAGAAACAAGAGTATTGAAATTATGCGGAAGTCATTGGAAGAACATATCTCTGTTTTTCTTTGCCCTGAAGGAACCAGAAACCGACTTAAGGATCCGCCCCTTTTGGATTTCAGAGATGGCGCCTTTCGATTAGCTATTATTACGAAAAGACCAATCGCTGTTTTGACCCTTTTAAATACCGGAGATAAACTTTCTCCTTTGCGACCAATTGAGTTTACGCCTGGCCCGATTTATTGCATTTGGGACAAACCAATTGATACTTCTTCCCTCACTTTGGAGGATGTGCCTGCCTTAAAGGAGAAAGTGCGACAAATAATGATGGAACATCTTTCCGATTTCCGCAATTCCCATAAGTAGAAGCTTTCTTTTGAAGAGGAAATGTCCGACTATTGATTCGGTACTATTTCCGTCTTCTTCGTATCTTGCGCCCGCAAGGCAAATTGCAGCTTAACTACACTTCATGAAATTTTTCTTCCTCTTCCCGGCTTTATTTCTTTTCAGTTGTTCGAATACAAATTCTGTTGAGTCAAAAAATGATTCTTCAAATTCAGATTCTGTAAAAGCTACAACCGTTTTATCAGACTGGCATTCCCTAACAGACAGTTGGTGCGAATCTTTGAATCTGAAAAATGCATCAATCATGCGTTCATTTTATGCAGATTCTGTTTTGTATTATGGAGATAAAATTGCTGGAGCAGATATTGTAAAGCGTCAACAAGAATATTTTAATAACAACCCTGATTATCATCAGAAGATTGTAGAATATTTGGGAGAAGAACAACAACCTGAAGGAAACTGGCGTGTTCGTATTACTAAGCGCGTTACAGCTTCAGGCAAAACGGAAGATTATCCTGCCTCAATAATTTTTGGAAAAAGAAATGGCATTTGGAAAATTATTTCAGAAAGTGATGACATTACAGATTTGAAAAAAGGAACTTCGCAAGTCGTTCATTATGCTCCTGAAACAGTAACTGTTGAAGGATTGCTAGAAGAGAATACAGGTTTCGGAAAAAATACTTCTGGCGGTGATGCAAAAAGTGATAACAAAGAAACCTATTACGGATTTTGGATTTCTAAACCTTTAGATATAATTGCTACTGATGATCAAATTAAATCAGGAACGATAACTGAAAAAAATGTTGATCACATTCAATTAACCGGAAACGAAAAGGAATTACAAAAACTTTTGAATAAAAAAGTTTTAGTTGTGGGAACACTTTATCATCAAAAAGGAGAGCATCAGTTTACTAAAGTTTTATTAGAGGTTAAGTCTGCTTCATTATCCAATTAACTCCAGCTTCTCGTTAAGCGCTTCTTTTTCACTATCTTAGACAAAAATCCAACTATGAAATCAATCTTTACTTTATTTTCTGCAATTGCATTTACGGCAATCACCGCACAAACTTTTAATTCTCCGGAGAGCGTGGAGTACGATGGAGCAAATCATCGTTGGATAGTAGGAAATAATGGAGCAGGGACGCTTGCCTCGGATTATCCACAAAGTTCCGTTGCAATTCCTTTTTCTGCTGCTGCACTTACCACTGGACCCCATGGAATTGAAATTCTGAATGGAGTTGCTTATGTATGCGATGGCGGATATATGCGCGGATATGATCTCATTTCTGGTGCAAATGTTTTTAATCTAAATCTTAATGCAAGTTTTCTTAACGGATTAACAACAGATGGCGTTAACTATCTTTTCGCAACAGATTTTTCTGCAAAGAAAATTTACAGAATTACACCGGCCTTAAATTCTTTTAATTTAATGGCAACTACGATCAAAACGCCAAACGGAATTATTTATGATGGTGCGAATAATCGTTGTGTATTTGTTACTTGGGGTTCTTCAGCTCCAATTCAAGCTGTAAGTCTGATTGACTCAACCATTTCTACTTTAACTACAACTACCTATGGCAGTTTTGATGGCGTTACCCGCGACAACGCTGGTTATTGGTATGCAACATCTTGGGGCAGCAATGCACTGGTACGTTGGACACCAACTTTTACTACGCCTACAATTGTAATGACCGGATTAAATAGTCCAGCAGATATTGATATCAATACTGCAGGTGATTCTATCGGAATTCCAAATTCAGGTGGATCAACCGTTGTGTTTTATACAAACATCACCACTGGAATTTCTGAACTTACAACAATTGGTTTTAATGTTTTCCCAAATCCATCCAATGGAGATTGCACAATCACACTTTCTGAAATGCAAATAAATTCAGAAGCAATTCTAACAGATACACGTGGACGAATAGTTCGTGTCATCCGTTTTAGTGGAAACAAATTTTTATTAGAACGTAATGATCTTGATGCTGGAATTTATTTGTTGAATATTGTAAATGAGAATGGCACAACATCGGCTACAGAAAAAATAATATTTGAGTAGCAAGATAAAAATTAAAAAATCCCAAATCCCTAAATATGCTTAGGGATTTGGGATTTTTTTTGTGCTGATTTTCCGTTATTTTTTCAATTTATCCTTAAAAACTTCTCTGAATTTATCCACTTTCGGTTTTATCACGTATTGGCAATATCCAGCTTCTCCATTATTGTCATAATAAGATTGGTGATAATCCTCCGCTTTGTAGAAAACTGTATACGGACTTATTTCAGTCACAACTGGTTTTCCCCAGGTTTTTTTGTCGGTTAATTCTTTCTTGTAATACTCCGCTAATTTTTTTTGTTCTTCGTTGTGATAAAAAATAACCGAACGATACTGTGTTCCATGATCATTTCCTTGTTGATTTAATTGTGTTGGATCGTGACATTCCCAAAACGCAGCAAGAAGTTCATCGTAACTAATTTTTGTAGTATCGTAAACAATATTACAAACTTCTGCATGTCCTGTAGTGCCATCACAAACTTCGCGGTAAGCCGGATTCTTTACCGTGCCTCCACTGAATCCTGAAGTAACGGATACAACACCATCTAATAATTCAAATTGTGCTTCTACGCACCAGAAACATCCTGCACCAAACGTGGCAGTATCTAAAACGGCATTTGCTGACATAGGTTGGTTTTTTTTAGAATTGGTAGCTGTTGTGTCGGCTGCAGCGCTACTTTGTCCGCAGGCTGTGAACACGCTTACTGGAAGCAATGCTAACAACATATAAAGGAATCTTTTCATAATGACAATTACGTAGGTAAAGGTAGGTATGGATTGGCGTTTTTGGTATTTTTAAGAAATTGCGTCCTAAAAGGCTAGATAAAGTTGAAAATACAAGGATTAAACCTACCCCTACGTTTCAGAATGTAAACTTCAAAATGCCTTTCGTACTTTCGTCTAGATTCGTATTTTCTACCTATGACCATTATTTCCATTATCATTTTGTGGCTTTTCTTAATGGCAGGTTATTTGCTTTTTGGAAAATTCAAAGATGACCGATTAAAAGGCAAAAGTTTTTTCAATTTCGGGGATTATAATTTTTTGATCGCATCCATCACCGTTCTTGCGATCACTTGGGGTTTGTTTACGTTGATTAATGCGGAACCCCATTTTTCAAATCCCGAAAAACAAATTAAATATGGCACTGAAACACGACAACCTAATATTATTACAAAAGGTATTTGGCAAAAAATTAAAAAAGACACTGCAACACTTGATGAGCATTTTGAACTCATAGAAAATCATGCTAAACAAAGTCACGAACTTTTGTCGGCGAGTGACAATGGAGCATTTAATAAAGAATCCTCCGAAATTTATAATTATTATTCAGGCTTATGTGAGGATCAAAATGGCCTTGCAAAAAATGACATTGGAAATCTTTTTCTTGCCTTATACTATATTGAAAATGGCGGGGCCGAAGATTTTGATGCCGCCGCGTTTCATCTACGGCAAGTAGAAAATAAAAACCTCAAGTATCTCAATTATACACAAGGGAAACTTTTACTTTATCAGGCAGGAGGATTTCTTGCAGAACCTTTCTTCGAAGAAGAAATCAGACTTTCAGGCTATAAAGAAGGTGCGTGGGAAGAGCTTGCGGTTATCTATTCAATTTCTGAAGAAAGCACAAAGCTGAAAAATTTAATTTATGATACAGCAAGTCGAGATGCAGTTCCTGTTGAGTACCGTTACAAAGTTTATTACTTGAATCATGATTGGCTGGCATTTTATGAATTGCGTTTTAGCAAGATGTTTGCGGATTTAAGTGTTTGGGGGATATTGGGAGATTTATTAATTCTTTTTACATGGCTATTTTTTCTTCGACGATTAAGTTTTTTGTCTCCGATAAAATGGAAACATTTTTTTCTTGCCGTTGCCATCGGTGTTGTATTAGCCATGTTCTCCTGGTTGCTTTATGAGTTTTATCATCACACCTTACATTTCTGGACAAATGGTGAAATCAAAAATGATTTGCTTTTCTCTTTTTTAGGGATTGGATTAATTGAAGAGCTTGTAAAATTAATTCCCTTTCTTATTCTTCTGCGTTTTACAAACATTATCCAAAAGCCTGTTGACTATTTATTAATTGCATCTGCTGCTGGATTAGGTTTTGCTTTTTTCGAGAACCTTCTTTACTTTTCAAAATTCGGATTGGATGTAATTCATTCGAGAGCTTTGACCGCCTCCGTTTCCCATATGGCATCGAGTGCTATTGTAGCATATGGTTTTGTCTTGTGCAAGTTTCGATTTCCAAAAAAAATATGGATCATTCCTGTGTTTTTTATTATTGCCGTAATGGCACATGGCTTCTATGACTTCTGGTTATTAAATGAAAAAGTTCATCGACTCGCTATTGTAACGTTATTTTTCTTTTTGTCTGAAATGCTTGTGTATGTTTCATTTTTAAACAATGCACTGAACCAATCTACTGATGGAATTACTAAAACTTCAAGCTTATCATTAAATACGCAAAAGCTATCTGCTTTTATTGCGGGTTCATTACTTCTTGTTTTTGTATTGGAATATGCTGGAACCTGTTTTACCTATGGAACGAGCATCGGAAACAAAACCTTAATGAATGCATTTTTCTCAGGTGGTTATCTTATCTTCTTTTTATCTGTTCGACTTTCAAACATAGATATCATTCCTGGCGAATGGATGAAGATTGATTTTTTCTCTGGCATACTCCCATCAGAACTTTTGGGTGGATCAAAAAAACTAAATCATAACTCGGTGGTTGGCCTTGAACTTTTATTTGTTGCCGATTTACATTCCAATACCTTGGCTGCTCACATGCCCTTCGTTGGTATTGTCAGAAGAAGAATCAGAATGAAAAACTTTTCAGGATGGTTTGCTGTTGAACTTAACAGTCCATTATCGATAGGAAATACTTCAACGAATATGATTTATATCCGTGCAAAAAATTCAAATGAGTTAATTGAAAAAGGAGAAGAAACTACGGTTGGAGTATTTGTACGAATACAAGAAAATAACAAGACAGATCTTGTTTTCCAGGATTGGGCGATTGTGAAATAATTAATTCTTAAAATAAAACCGGCCGGACATTACCTGCAACATAGCATTCAGATAATCCAGATCCGATTTTACAATTTCCTTATCTTCTATTCGGACACAATCATTTTGCTTTTCATTTCGCAAAAACAAATGCGGATCTATTTCTCGTTGAACATAAAATGAATTCGAATCCAATACACAAACCTCTTCATCATAAGTAAAATAAACTTTATCTCTTTTCTGCCGCAACAAGTCAATTCCCATAGATTTATTTTCATAGACATTGCCAAGCACATCCATTAATGTGGGAAGAATATCTGCCTGCGTGCCCAAAGATGAATTCACGGATGGGGAAATTTCCGGACCAATAATGATGCAGGGAATATGATGAAATGCCAAATACATGTCGCGCTGTGCACCAACAGGAATTCCTCCGTGGTCAGCCACAAAAACAAAAACGGTATTTGAATACCAGGATTCCTTTTTGCACGCACTCATAAATTGTCCAATTGACCAATCGGCATAACGCGCCGCATTTTCGTGTTCATCATTTCCATGTGGAGCAAATGAAATGTGTTCGGGAATGATAAATGGTTCATGGTCACTGCCTGTCATGATGCTGATTAAAAAAGGGTTTCCGATTTTGGCAAGCGTGTTGATTTTCCTATGTACAAATTCAAACATCAAATGATCGGGAACTCCCATAGGATTCATTCCTGTTGAAATTTTATAATCCGGCTCTCCGATCACTTGGTCATAGCCGTTTTGTCGCATGAAACCATTCATGTTATCAAACTCTACATCGTGCGTAGTGAAAAACAAAGTATGATAACCGTGCGATTTCAATTCTTCCGCAATTGTTGTCGGATTGTCAATAATATTCATATCCGACAGCGGCTGTATTTTCGGCAGTGACTGATTTCCCGTGAGCGTGGCATACAATCCATTAAACGTATGAATGCCGTCGCTATAAAAATTTGAAAAGAACATCCCTTCCTTCGCCAGACTATCCAGGTTGTTTGTCCAATGCAATCCGTCTGGATATAAACCCGTTTTCCATCCTGCCATGCTCTCCATAATCACAATTACAACGTTTCTTGTCGGGCGTGACATCTCTCCTTCAGGCTTTAGCAGCAAGGGCGTTTTTGAAGAGCTGTTTTTTCTGAGAATTTCTTTCGCCAATAAATCACTCATCGTATGGTAATCGGGTACCTGATGATTGATGCTTTCAAACGCACTCGTCACAAATGTGTAGAACGGATTCAATACAAGTTGATTTGCAAAAGTATTCTCACAGAAATAGGCAGTCCCCCAGCGAATCGGGGATTTCAGCGCAACTCTTCCGCGAATCGTAAGTAGTAATAATCCTCCAATCAAAAGGAAAGCTCCGATTGTTTTGAATTTCGATATCGGCGCGACAGAAGAATTAATAATGCGAGTCGAGATCTTTTTTCTGATTCTATAAAACAAATACCCGAAAGCAAAAAATGAAACGATCAGCAAAATTAATCGCGGTGAAGTGCAAATAAGGTGCAATATAAATCCAGGAGAAGAAGACCAATGTAAGGCCGCTACGCTGATGCGTTTCCCGAATTGTATAAACAATGGCATATCAGCAAATGCGGCGAAAAATGCGAGGGTGAAAAAAAGTTGCGTCAACAGAAAAGCAATGGTCTGAAATTTTGATTTCTGTTTTTGAAAAAATAATCCTGCGAATAAAATCAACCAGGGAAAAATCAAAATCATTCCACAAGACACACTGTCGAATTGAATTCCTTTGAATAGGGCGATAGCAATCAAATTCCCGGAAACAGAAGAAGCTTCACCATGATTAAAAATCAAAAATGAAATTCGTAAAATAAAAAAGATGGAAAGTCCAAGAAAATAATCGCAAAGGATTTGTCTCAGGAAAATATGCGGAATTAAAAATTTAAATCGCTTAGAAGAAAGCATTTTCTAAATTTAAGCTTTTATCTCCTCTATAGGTTCTTCCTTCGCCACATTCTCAACTATTACTTTCTTGTTGACCGGCCGTACATAAAACGCAACAGGAATAGCGATCAAACTTGCCACAGCTGCTAAATAGCCAACGTGCGGATAGTTCAATACTGTTTTATTTGGTCCTTCGGAAATCAACACCCCTCCAAGAAATGTTGCTAGACCTGCGGCTAACTGTTGTGTTGCAGCGCTTAGACTTAAAAATCCACCACGTTGATGTGGTTCCGCAGTAGAGGTAATCATTGCATTCACAGGAACACCTCTGCTTCCTCCGAAAATAAAAAGGAAAGAAGTTACAAATAATACAATGCCAAGACTTTCCTTCGGTAAATTGGTAATGGCGAATATTGGAATTAACGCTAATACAGAAAGTGTTGCAAAAACTTTAAAGCTTCCGAAACGATCTGAAAGTTTTCCTACTAGGCGCAATATAACCACGCTACATAATCCTCCTGCGAGATAAATAAATGAAACTTGTTCTTGTGTTATTCCAACATTATGCACCATGTAATTCGGCATAAAGGCAATAATTGAAAAATGTCCAAGCATTAATAATGTCATCAACAAAAGTGCGCGCATACGATTGGAAGACGAAACAATTTCCTTCATGTTGCGAAATGGATTGCGTTTTTTTGCTTCAGCAATGTGTGCGGTCATGGTTGGAATAAGCATAATGATTCCACCCATTACCAATATTCCCATTACTCCAATTGCAAAAAATGGAACATGCCAATTATAATGCGATGCAATATAACTTCCTATTGGCACACCCAAAACAGAGGCTGCTGCAAATCCAGTCATCACTAAACCCATTGCAGAAGCACGACGTTCGAAAGGAACAACATCGCCAACAATGCTTAATAATACAGCAGATAATACGCCTCCGAACATTCCGGTTAATATTCTCGCTATTAATAAAATGCCATACGTTGGTGAAAATCCACAAGCAAATGTTCCGATTACAAAAAACGCATAAGAAAACAACATGACCTTTCTTCGATCAAATCGATCTACAAAAAAGGCGCTGCATAAACTGACAATTCCTGCACTAAGATTATAGGAAGCGACAAGAAAACCGAATTGTGTTGGCGAAATCCCGAATTCCTTTGTGAACAAAGGACTCAAAGGCATCATGATCATAAAGTCCATTACATTCGTGAACTGAACGAAAGCAAGGACAATAAGTAAAGGGCGTTCTCGAATTGACTTGGCGGTCATAGAATTTTTAATGGTTTGCAAAGATAGGTATCAAAAAAACAAAAAAGGACTCTACGTTATAGCATTTACCAATAGCTCCTTCGCTTTTCCCGATAGCTATCGGGACGAACCAGGGAATTTTTCTTTTAGCTTTTCGATCATCGCTTCATATTTCAATAAATTCTGAATGTAGGTGGAGGATTTCATTGACTTAATGTGTTTTTCAATTTGAAAAGCCTGCTTTGAATTCAGCTCATTAATC
>JBBRYH010000009.1:0-101443 GCA_038237845.1 Bacteroidia bacterium | reverse complement strand
CGGTGGTTCCGCATGGAAGGGCCATCGCTCATAGGCTAAAAGGTACGCCGGGGATAACAGGCTGATCACTCCCAAGAGCTCACATCGACGGAGTGGTTTGGCAACTCGATGTCGGCTCGTCACATCCTGGGGCTGGAGAAGGTCCCAAGGGTTCGGCTGTTCGCCGATTAAAGTGGCACGCGAGCTGGGTTCAGAACGTCGTGAGACAGTTCGGTCCCTATCTGTTGTGGGCGTAGGAGATTTGAGGGGACCTAACTCTAGTACGAGAGGACCGAGTTGGACAGACCGCTAGTGTGCCTGTTGTGCCGCCTAGGTGCAACGCAGGGTAGCTACGTCTGGATGAGATAAGCGCTGAAAGCATATAAGTGCGAAGCTCGCCTCAAGATGAGATCTTCCTTAAGAGCCGTCGAAGACTACGACGTTGATAGGTCGCAGGTGTAAAGGCAGTAATGTCAAAGCCGAGCGATACTAATTGCTCTTGAGTCTTTCTTTGGACGCCGCTTCTAATTTGTGTTTCCTACCAATATGTTATTTTAAAATATTTAAGATTCATGGTGGCTATAGCGACGGGGTTCACCTCTTCCCATTTCGAACAGAGAAGTTAAGCCCGTCCGCGCAGATGGTACTGCCCTACAAGGTGGGAGAGTATGTCGCTGCCAGTTTTCCGAAACCCCGGTTCTTTTGAACCGGGGTTTTATTTTTTATTGCCATTTCAATTCCGGCTTCTATTACTTTTGTTATTATTCTTACCGGATGAACCTGAATACAAAAGTTTACACCTCAATTCTGTTTTTATTTTTAAGTTTAGGCATAAACAAATTAGATGCACAGAAATCTGGTGCTCCTAAAACTGACACAACTTCTACCCCTGTAGATTCTTCGAAATTTATTACATCAACCGAAATTGCCTTTCCATATGGAAGTAATGGTGATTTAATCGTTTTGAGTAATAACCTCAATAGCTTTCAAAATTATCACGAGAGAAATTTAAATACTGGCAATATAGGTTCAGCGGAGAAAAATTTTCAGATACCATTAGTATCCAATTCTAAATTTAAAACCAGACCTGAAACATTTGGGTTTTTTGGCCATCAGCCAGATAATAGAATGTTCTACTTCTCAAAAAAACCATATACCAATATCCAATTTATTCTTGGACAGAAACAGGAGTTAAATGTTCATGTTATTCACGCACATCAATTTGGTAAAAACTGTAATGTTGCATTTGATTTTAATCGAATAAGATCAACTGGATTTTATCAAAGACAAAGTACAAACAACACTAGTGTTGATCTTGATGGATGGTTTCGAAGCCCAAGTAACCGATATCTTTTGCTCGCAGATTTTTATTGGAAGGGTACCGATGATCAGGAGAACGGTGGCATTAAGAATGATTCTGATTTTGAATATGCAACCCTGCTCGATAGAAAAATAGTAGACATTAATCTTACTGATGCAGAAACAAGGCAGCGACAAAGAGGAGCATGGATAAAACAATATTGGTCATTTGGAGCAATCATTGATACCCTTACTTCATTAAGTGATTCTACTTTAATTCGAACGAAGATTTCCCCTTCTTGGGCCATTGTCCACACAATCGAAATTTCTGATAAAAAATATATTTATTCGGATAGAGATCCTCTTTCCGGATTTTATCAAAATGTTTTGTTAGACACTAATATTACAAATGATTCAACTTACCACTGGAAATTGGAGAATGGAGTTTGGTTAGAATTGTTTCAGTTTCGGAACAGGGTACAAGAAAGATCTCTTTATGGAAAGGCTGGAATAAAAAATGAAACTGGAGAAATATTTCAGGATTCTATTTATAGCTCGTTTACAAATTGGATGCTTGACGGAAGTCTTTCTTATAATAATCGAAATGAAAAATCTAAAAAATATTTTACTGGTGTAAATGTTTTGGGAAGTTATGTGGTTCTTGGCTACAACCGAAATGATTATGTACTGAAAGCAGTGGCTGGAAAGAAAAATAAATATGAAATTTCAGCAGCTCAGAAAAAACAAAGCCCCGATTTTATTTATTCTCATTATTCAGGCAATCATTATACTTGGTTAAATAATTTTTATTCTTCAACCCAAACAGATGTATTTGGAACATGGATGCAGCCTTTAGGAAAAAATAATACTATTGCAGTCACTGGAGGAATGCAGCTTTTTCAGGACCCAATATATTTTAATGAGAATAGTATTCCTGAACAATTTCTTGGAACGGTACAGAATTTATCTGCGAGAGTACATTTAACACTAGGAACTAAAATAGTGAAATCAATTACAGATTTTAGCTGGAACAAATTGCCGGATCAATCTGTATTACGAATACCTGAGTTCCTGATAAGAGAATCCATTTTTGGCGACTTTAAATTATTTAAAAAGGCTTTACAAATGCAAACTGGTGTTGATGCATTTTGGTACTCGTCTTATTTTGGCGACACCTATAATCCTAATCTCTCGCAATTTTATTTGCAAAACATAAAAAAAACAGGGAACTATCTCTACTTAAGTCCGTGGGTGAGCATTAAAGTAAAATCCGTAAGAATATTTGTAAAAGCAGATCATGTCAATGCCGGACTAATGGGAAGAAATTATTATTTGATCCCACATTATCCACAAAATGATTTTGCCTTGAAGTTTGGATTGTCGTGGGTTTTTAATGACTAATGAAATCCGGGATCTTATCCAGAATGATTTTAGTGGCCCCTGTATTTTCTAAAACAAATTTTCTCGCATTGGCTCCCGCAATTTCTCTATCCGATTTGTTTGATAATAATAATTTCATCGTTTTATTAAGCTCTCCTTTATCTTTAACACCGTATCCACCACCTGAAATTATCAATCTTTTTGCCTCGTCAAATTTTTCAAATTGAGGTCCGAATATTACTGGAATTCCATATACAGCAGCTTCTAATGTATTGTGAATGCTTTTTCCAAAACCGCCACCTATGTAGGCAACACTTCCATATTGATATAGCGAGGAAAGCATCCCGATATTGTCAATAATCAAAACCTTGCTTTCACCCAGATTCCCATTTGCAGAATTGGAAAATCGAAGAATAAATCTTTTCTCAATTCCTGCCTTTTCTATTTCCTTTTCAATGGAACACAAATGGTCTTCTCCTAATTCGTGTGGTGCAATAATTAATTTCCAATCTTCTAGTAACTTTTCTGAAATAGCGGGAATCAAAAATATTTCATCTTCAGGCCACGTACTTCCAGCAACAATTATTTTCTTATCTGCCCCCGAAAAAATGACTGCCTGATTAATTTCTACAGCTTTTTCATAAATTTCCTTTACCCGATCAAATCGTGTATCTCCAGCTGCAATTGCATTTGAAATTTGAATTGATTTTAAAAGAAGTATTGAGTTTTCATCCTGCGTAAAAAGGAAAGTAAATGCTTTAAGTGCCTCTCTGAAAATACCGCCAAAGTTTTTAAAAAAAATCTGATCATGACGAAATATGGCAGAAATTAAAAAAAGAGGAATGCCTTTTTTATGAATAGCATTCAACGTATTTATCCAAAATTCATATTTCACAAAAAACACAATTGACGGATTTACCAAGGTTATAAATCGATCGGCATTTGATTTTGTATCGAGTGGTAAATAGGAAATTATATCAGCACCCGAGTAATTTTTTCGAACTTCATATCCAGATGGTGAAAAAAAAGTAAGTAAGATTCGAAAATGCGGATATTGTTTTTTGAAAGCTTCCATCAACGGCCGTCCCTGTTCAAACTCACCCAAGGAGGCGCAATGAAACCAAACAATAGGTTGTTCGGAGGATTTGATTTTTGTTTCTAATTCTAAAAAAAGATTTTTGCGACCACGCACCCACAAACGTGCTTTGTGGTTAAACAAAGTCGCCATACGGATGGCAAAACCATAGAGATAAATATTGAGCGAATAGAGCGCCCGCATCCTATTAATAATAATATTTTATACGTGCTGCAGTTTTATACAAAGGCAAAACCCATCCAACGCGAATTCCGGATAATAGATCAAGTCTGTTCTGCGTATCTGCTCGCATTAAATTATAATCCCAAGAGCGCCTGCTTTTTGTAAACCCTTGAAAAAATTCAAAACCGCCATAAAAATTCACATACCGATTCCTACTTAAATAAACATAACCTACAAATTCAGTTGTCATCAGTCCACTCGTTAATCGATCATATCCTGTTAAAGTCTCTTTTGTCAATTGAGGCGAACGAGCTCCATTATCGTAAATTTTTATTTTGTGTTGCATATATCCTACACCACCCGTAATCATAAATCCACTGTTCTTGTTTGGCGATAAAAAACTATTGAATGTTTTTCCGACTGCAATGCCCAACGTAAAACCACGCTCAAATTCCCGTATGTCTGCGAATTTTCCTTCCTTATCAATCACAAATCCATCTACGGTAGAAATACTATCCAGTGGATCTTCTCCTCTGAGTTCTTTTCCAAAAAGATAGGACCAATGTGCATTAAATTGAATGTTCGTTTTTGTTTTATAACCGAATCCAATGGCAGTATTAGAATTCGGGCCGTAACGATGTACAAGATCTGCCCCAGGTAGTTGATATGCATATGAAAACGTAAGTGAAAAGCAAGGTGAAATGCTATCTGTTTTGGCTCTTTCGGCTTTAAGATGCGCCTTTTGTTCTTTTTTGTCTACCGCTTGTGCATGAATAACAAGTCCTGAAAACAACATAAAAATCGCGAATTTGATTTTTAACTTCATATGGTAAAGATAACTAATTTCAGCCCTCCCGATTAGTGGAATTCTAGCTGTTCTATCAAAATTGATTATCTTCGCCCTCTGAAAATCATAGGTTTATGCAAAATGTGAAGAAGAAAATACAGATGGTTGATTTACTCGGACAGTACGAGAAAATTCGTACTGAAATTGATAAAGCTATCCATGATGTTATTGTTTCAACTGCATTTATTAATGGCCCCGAGGTAAAAGCTTTTAAAGCAGACCTCGAAAAATATCTTGATGTAAAACATGTTATTCCATGTGCAAATGGGACGGATGCTTTGCAGATTGCTATGATGGCTCTTGGATTGAAAAAAGGAGATGAAGTAATTACAGCGGATTTTACTTATCCTGCAACAGCTGAGGTAATCGCTTTGCTTGGACTTACTCCTGTATTGGTTGATGTTTATCCTGATACTTTTGATATTTCTATTGAAGCGTTAGAAAAAGCTATTACACCGAATACAAAAGCTATTGTGCCAGTTCATCTTTTTGGTCAATGTGCCAATATGGAGCGAATAATGGAAATCGCAAAAAAACATAAACTCTTTGTCGTTGAAGATGTAGCACAAGCAATGGGTTCTGATTATTTTTTTAGTGATGGAAGAAAACAAAAGGCAGGAACGATTGGAGATATTGGATGTACGTCATTTTTCCCATCAAAAAATTTAGGTGCGTTTGGAGATGGTGGAGCAATGTATACCAACAATTCAGAATTAGCAGAAAAACTCCGAATGATTGCTAATCACGGACAATCAATTCAATATTATCATGATAGCATTGGTGTAAATTCAAGATTGGACAGCATTCAAGCGGCCATTCTTCGTGTCAAACTAAACTACTTGGATCAATATGCAGCGGCTCGAAACGCTGCTGCAGAATATTATGATAAAGCGTTTGCGAATCATCCGAAATTGAAAATTCCAACACGCACAAAATTCAGTAATCACGTTTTTCATCAATATACCTTGCAGTTAAATGGTGTTGATCGAAAAGCATTACGTGAACACCTTGCGGCTAAAGGAGTGCCTGCTATGGTTTATTATCCTGTTCCATTGCATTTGCAGAAAGCATACATTGATCCTAGAAATAAAAACGAAGATTTTCCGGTTACAATAAGATTATGCGAACAAGTTATTTCTCTGCCTATTCATACCGAAATGGACGAAGAAACTTTAAAATATATTGTTGAATCGGTGCTAGAATTCGTCAATTAAAAAAATCAAATTAAGAATATGAATATTGCAGTTGTTGGAACAGGTTATGTAGGTCTAGTCACTGGTACTTGCCTTGCTGAAACAGGAAATCATGTGATGTGCGTGGATATCGATGTGAAGAAAGTTGAGAAAATGAGGAATGGTATTATTCCAATTTACGAACCGCATCTCGATTCTCTTTTCGAAAAAAACATCAAGCAGGGCCGTTTGAAATTCACCACAAATCTGGAAGACGCAATTGCAAATGCAAAAATAATTTTCCTGGCCTTACCAACACCTCCGGGTGAAGATGGTTCTGCTGATCTTTCTTATGTTCTCGGAGTAGCTGAACAACTTGGGAAGTTGATGAAAGATTATAAAATCATCGTAGATAAAAGTACGGTACCTGTTGGAACAGCAGAAAAAGTACATGCAGCAATAAAGAAGAATTCAACTGTTGAATTTGATGTCGTTTCCAATCCGGAATTTTTGCGAGAAGGTTTTGCTGTTGATGATTTTTTGAAACCTGATCGTGTTGTTATTGGAACAACAAGTGAACGTGCAAAAAAATTAATGGAAGAATTATACAAGCCTTACGTTCGTCAGGGAAATCCAATTTTGTTCATGGACGAAAAATCTGCTGAGCTTACTAAATATGCAGCGAATGCTTTTCTAGCAACGAAAATCACTTTCATGAACGAGATTGCAAATCTATGCGAGAAAGTAGGTGCAAATGTAGACATGGTGCGAATTGGAATTGGATCTGATGATAGAATTGGAAAAAGATTTTTATTTCCAGGAATAGGTTACGGCGGATCTTGTTTTCCTAAAGACGTACAAGCCTTGGCAAAATCGGCAAGCGATGCAAATCAGGAAATGCAGATTCTGAAAGCGGTCATGTCAATTAATGAAAAACAAAAAACAGTCATTGTTCCAAAAGTAAAGTCGTATTTTAATAATGATCTTAAAGGGAAAAAGATTGCTATTTGGGGACTTGCATTTAAACCAGACACAGATGACATTCGTGAGGCTCCTGCTCTTTATATTATTGATGAGTTACTTGCAGCAGGTGCAGTGATTTCGGCTTATGATCCGGAAGCAATGAACAACGTAGGTAAATTGCTTAATGGAAAAATTGAATTCGGTATAGACGAATATGCTGTGCTAGATCACGCAGATGCCCTTATTGTTTGTACGGAGTGGAGTTTGTTTAGAACACCCGACTTCGATAAAATGAAATCATTGATGAATGACGCTGTAATTTTTGATGGCCGAAATTTGTACAGCCTTGATCAAATGTCAGAAAATGGTTTTTATTATTCTAGTATCGGTAGAGCAGTGATTTCAAAATAATTTCAAAAAAACAAAATGCCAAAACGCATTCTCATTACCGGTGCTGCCGGATTTCTTGGATCACATCTTTGCGATCGTTTTATTGCGGAAGGATTTCATGTGATTGCAATGGATAATCTAATTACTGGAGATTTAAAAAACATAGAACATCTTTTCAAACACGAACGATTTGAATTTCATCATCATGATGTTTCTAAATTCGTTTTTGTTCCTGGGAAACTCGATTATATTTTGCATTTCGCATCTCCGGCATCTCCAATTGATTATTTGAAAATCCCTATCCAAACATTAAAAGTTAGTTCACTCGGTGCGCATAATCTTTTAGGTTTGGCAAAAGTAAAAGGTGCTAGAATTTTAGTTGCATCCACTTCTGAAGTTTATGGTGATCCAACAGTACATCCACAAACGGAAGATTACTGGGGAAATGTAAATCCAATCGGGCCACGTGGTGTTTACGATGAAGCCAAACGTTTCATGGAAGCAATCACAATGGCGTATCATACACATCACGGATTAGAAACAAGAATCATTCGAATTTTTAATACGTACGGACCAAGAATGCGATTGAATGATGGTCGTGTATTGCCTGCGTTTATCGGACAAGCATTACGTGGAGAAGATTTGACCATTTTCGGAGATGGATCTCAAACACGATCTTTTTGTTATGTCGATGATCTTGTTGAAGGAATTTATCGCCTTTTGATGAGTGATTATACGAACCCTGTGAACATTGGAAATCCACAAGAAATTTCAATTAAAGATTTCGCTGAAGAAATTATTAAACTTACTGGAACCACTCAAAAAGTAGTTTACCACGATTTGCCTCAGGATGATCCTAAACAACGTCAGCCGGACATTACAGTGGCGCGAAAAATTCTGAATTGGGAACCAAAGATCGATCGTGCAGAAGGTTTGAAAAGAACCTATGCCTATTTCAAAAGTCTTTCTAAAGATGAATTATACAAGAAGGATCACCGGGAATTTGAGAAGAAATAAACAACATTTCTTATTGGTTAAAAAATCCCAACCAGGTAATTCGGGCCTCTTTTCCCTCCTAAATTCCCTATCTTAGCACCTCTTCAATACAACTATGGAAAAAGAATATTTCGCCCATGATTCGGCCTTCATCGATGAAGGTTGCAAAATTGCAAAAGGGGTGAAGATCTGGCATTGCTCCCATATCATGAGTAATTGTGTTATTGGAGAAAATTGTAATATCGGACAGAACGTTGTTATTTCCCCTGAAGTAGTTCTTGGAAAAAATGTGAAAATTCAAAACAATGTTTCGCTGTACACTGGTGTGACTTGTGATGATGATGTTTTCTTAGGACCTTCTTGCGTATTTACAAATGTGACTAATCCACGAAGTGCAGTAAATCGTCGCGGACAATATTCTAAAACACATGTTGGTAAGGGTGCTTCCATTGGTGCAAATGCAACAATTGTTTGTGGTCATGATATTGGCCCCTTTGCATTTATCGGCGCCGGTGCTGTTGTAACTAAAACAGTTCCAGCCTACGCTTGTTTGGTTGGAAATCCAGCGAAACAATTAGGATGGATGAGTGAATTCGGTCATCGTCTCGATTTTAATAAAGAAGGAATTGCAGTTTGTCCGGAATCAAATGAAAAATATAAATTGGAAAGTGGGAAAGTAGAAAAGCTTTAATTGAATATGAGCAAAATAAAATTCGCAGTAATCGGTCAAGGTCACATTGGAAAACGTCATGCAGAAATGGTTCGACGAAATCCCGGTGCAGAACTTATTGCTGTTTGTGATGCATTAACAAAAGAACAAACAGGAAATTCCGAAATCAAAGAAGCTTATTACACTTCTGTTGAGGAGATGCTGAAAAATCATCCAGAGGTAGAAGTAGTAAATGTTTGCACGCCTAACGGTTTACATGCACAACATGCGATGAAAGCTTTAGTGGCTGAAAAACATGTGGTCCTTGAAAAACCAATGGCGCTTTCTAAAAATGATTGCGAACAATTGATTTCAAAATCAATGCAAGTTGGGAAGCAGGTTTTTTGTGTAATGCAGAATCGTTATTCTCCTCCATCGGTTTGGATGAAAGAATTGGTGGACAAAAAAATTATCGGTGATACGTTCATGGTTCAATTGAATTGTTACTGGAACCGTGATGAACGTTATTATAAAAAAGGTGGCTGGAAAGGAACACAGGATTTAGATGGCGGAACTTTATTCACACAGTTCTCTCATTGGATCGATTTATTGTATTGGCTCTTTGGAGACATTTCAGATATTCAGGCAAAGTTCAACGATTTTAATCATTCCAATCTTACAGAATTTGAAGATTCAGGTTTTGTAAGTTTCAATTTTGTGAATGGTGGAATGGGAAGTATAAATTATTCTACTGCAGTTTGGGATAAAAATCTGGAGAGCAGCATTTCCGTTGTTGGAAGTAAAGGAAGTGTGAAAATCGGAGGACAATACATGGACAAAGTTGAAGTTTGTCACATTAAAGATTATACAATGCCAGAACTTGCGGAGACTGCTCCTGCAAATGATTATGGCGCTTACAAGGGCTCGGCAAACAATCATCATTTCATGATTCAAAATGTGATTGATACATTGACAGGCAAAACTACAATTACTACCAATGCGCTTGAAGGAATGAAAGTGGTAGATATGATTGAAAGAATTTATTCACTTAGAAAACCGAATCGTAAAAGTTAGTTAGTGGTTAGTTGTTTGTAGTTATTAGTTTATATATGGGAACATTTCGAAAATTTGAAGACATTGAATCCTGGAAAGATGCCCGGGAACTTTGCAAATTGATAAAATTATATACTGAAAAGGGTAAACTTGTAAGAGATTTTGGAATGCGTGACCAAATTAGAAACTCTTCCGGTTCAGCAATGGACAATATAGCTGAAGGATTTGGCCGTGGAAATAGAAAAGAGTTTATTACGTTTCTTGGCTATTCAATAGGTTCTGTTAATGAAACACAGTCTCAATTATATAGATGTCTTGACTATGAATATATTTCTGAGGAGGAGTTCAGAAATGCTTTTGAACTAGCCACAAAAGTGTGCAATAAAAACGGCAAACTAATTGGTTATTTAAACAATGCTGAAATTCGTGGAATTCGATATTTGAAAAATGAAAATACAGCAGACCAAACGAATAACGAACAACAAACTACAAACAACTAACTTGAATTGAAACGAACATGTCAATCTACAAAAACATACTTGCTAAAAAGGACATAGTCGCCCTCATCGGATTAGGCTACGTTGGTCTTCCTATCGCTTTAGCATTTGCAAAAAAAGTAAAAGTCATCGGCTTCGATATTAATGAGAAGCGAGTAGGGATGATGAAAAAAGGAATTGATCCTTCGCAGGAACTTTCTAAAAATGATTTCAAAGGTTGTGATATAGAATTCACTGCTGACCTTGCGGATCTGAAAAAAGCAAAGTTTTTTATTGTTGCTGTCCCTACTCCAATTGATGAGCATAATCTTCCTGATCTAAAACCATTACTTGCGGCTTCTGCAACAGTGGGAAAATGTCTTAAGAAAGGTGACTATGTCGTTTTTGAATCAACGGTTTATCCGGGTTGCACAGAAGAGGATTGTATTCCTGTGCTCGAAGCAATTTCAGGTTTGAAATTCAAAAAAGATTTTAAAGTCGGTTATTCTCCTGAACGAATTAATCCAGGCGATAAAGAACATACCATTACAAAAATTCTGAAAGTTGTTTCCGGTTGCGATGCAGAAAGTCTGGACAACATTGCAAAGACCTATGAAATTATTGTTGAACCCGGTACACATCGTGCAGCTTCAATCAAAGTAGCAGAAGCTGCAAAAATTATTGAGAACACACAACGTGACGTGAATATTTCATTGATGAATGAACTCTCAATTATTTTTTCTCGAATGGGAATTAATACATACGATGTGTTGGAAGCAGCAGGAACAAAATGGAATTTTCTGAAATTTTCTCCAGGACTTGTTGGCGGACATTGCATTGGCGTTGATCCATATTATCTTACACACAAAGCGGAAGCTTTAGGGTATCATTCTCGTGTAATTAATTCGGGCCGTTATGTCAATGACTCGATGGGTTTTTATGTCGCTAAGACAACCGTTAAGAAAATTATTGCTGCAGGAAAAAATGTTAGCAAATCGAAAGTGCTTGTAATGGGTGCAACTTTCAAAGAAGATGTTTCTGATATTAGAAATTCAAAAGTTGCTGATATTGTAAAAGAATTAAAATCATTCGGTGTAAAAGTTGATGTTACAGATCCGCATGCTGATAGTGATGAATTGAAACACGAATATGGTTTTGGTTTGAACAAAGTTGGTAAAGGATATGATGGTGTAATAGTTGCCGTTGGACATAAAGAATACAAAACGCTTGAAGAGAAATATTTCTCTTCCATCATGTCATCCAAAGGCGTGCTTACAGACGTGAAAGGTTTTTATCGTAATAAAATAAAAAAACTTAATTATTGGAGCTTATAAATTGGAGTCTTATTTTTTTAAATTAATTCAGACTTTATTCAAATGAAAAATATTCTAATCACCGGCGGAGCAGGATTCATCGGATCTCACGTAGTTCGTTTATTCGTAAATAAATATCCGGATTATAATATCATCAATCTCGATGCACTTACCTATGCAGGTAATCTCGATAATTTGAAAGATGTTGAAAAAAAATCAAATTATAGTTTTGTAAAAGGAGATATCACAGATGCAAATTTCATTTTAAATCTTTTTGCTGAAAATGATTTTTCGATTGTAGTGCACTTAGCTGCGGAATCTCATGTGGATCGTTCTATTTCAAATCCAATTGCATTCGTCATGACAAATGTTGTTGGGACTGTTAATTTACTCAATGCTGCAAGACATCAATGGCACGGAAAATATGAGGGTAGAAGATTTTACCACGTTTCAACAGATGAAGTATATGGTGCATTAGGCGAAACGGGATTTTTTACGGAAGAAACACGTTACGATCCGCACTCCCCTTATTCTGCTTCTAAAGCTTCTTCAGATCATTTCGTTCGCGCATATCATGATACCTACGGAATGCCTGTTGTGATTTCTAATTGTTCCAATAATTATGGATCACACCATTTTCCTGAAAAATTAATTCCACTTGCTATTAATAATATGTGCAACAACAAACCTGTTCCTGTTTATGGAAAAGGTGAAAATGTGCGCGATTGGTTGTGGGTAGAAGATCATGCACGTGCAATTGATTTGATTTTGCACGAAGGAAAAAATGGCGATACCTACAACATCGGTGGACATAACGAATGGAAAAATATCGATCTCATTCATATGCTTTGCAAAATCATGGACAAAAAGTTGAACCGAGATGAAGGTGAATCTGCAAAACTCATTACGTATGTGAAGGATAGAGCCGGGCATGATATGCGTTATGCAATAGATGCAAGTAAACTTAAAAATGAATTAGGCTGGATGCCGAGTTTGCAATTTGAGGAAGGTTTGGAGAAAACAGTGGATTGGTATTTAAACAATCAGCAGTGGCTAGATAATATTACTTCCGGTAATTATGCGAAGTATTATGATGAGCAATACGTAAAGCGTTAGTAGCAGTATTATTTTCATTTCAATGAATCATTTCTCCCGTGTTACGCTATTGCATGGCAAACGCTGCACCCGGGGCTATTTAGAATCCTATCCTTGATTACTAACGGAAAATACAAACATTACAAAGGGAAGTTCTACCAAGTAATAGGAACTGTTCGCCATTCCGAAACATTGGAGGAAATGGTGTTGTATCGTGCTTTGTATGATTCTCCCGAATTTGGTAAAGACCAGTTGTGGGTGAGACCGGCAAAAATGTTTAGCGAAAATGTTTTGATGCAAGGGAAAGAAATTCCTCGATTCGAGTTTATTTCAGAATAAACTTATCCACATCCGTTAATAAAATTCTCCCTGTCACCGTGTATCTGTGGTGTATTTTTACGGAGTTATAAAAATTTCTTATGAGCGATATTACAGAAAAATTAAACATACGCAAAGTTGCTGTTATGCTCGGCATCGATGCGAAACAAGTTGAAACAACAATTGAATTACTCGACGAAGGCGCAACGGTTCCTTTCCTAGCGCGTTATCGAAAAGAAATGACAGGTAGTCTCGACGAAGTAAAAATCATGGACATCCGTGATAAAATGGCCATGTTTCGCGAATTGGAAAAACGTAGGAAATTTATTCTTGAAACAATTGAGGAGCAAGGTAAACTCACTGATGACCTCCGTGAAAAAATTACTAAAGCAGAATCTATTCTTCAACTAGAAGATTTA
The DNA here is from genome assembly GCA_038237845.1 of Bacteroidia bacterium. Taxonomy (GTDB): domain Bacteria; phylum Bacteroidota; class Bacteroidia; order Palsa-965; family Palsa-965. The sequence goes on along the minus strand of JBBRYH010000009.1, from coordinate 87,836 downwards.
TATCTTCCATTCAAACCAAAACGTAAAACAAGAGCAACAGCTGCGCGCGACAAAGGACTTGAACCGCTTGCAAATCTTATTCTTGAACAAGGAACATTTGACGTTCACGCAGAAGCTGCAAAGTATATTGATGCGGAAAAAGGTGTAGTGGATGCAGATGATGCATTGGATGGCGCTCGCGATATTATCGCTGAAGTAATTTCTGAAAATATCGAAGCACGTGATCAGCTTAGAAAATTATTCCGTGAAAGTGCTCTCATTCGCTCACGTGTTGTGGCAGGAAAAGATAGCGAAGGAGAAAAATTCCGAGATTATTTTAATTGGGATGAAAAATTAATGGATTGCCCTTCACATAGAATGTTAGCTATGCGTCGCGGAGAAAATGAAGGAATTCTTTTGTTGGATTTTGCACCCGATGCTGATTCCGCTATTGCATTACTCGAAAAGAAATTTGTAAAAGGTCGAGGCGAAGTTGCTGATCAAATGAAAGCGGCTTGTGTGGGTTCTTATAAAAGATTGTTACAGCCTTCCCTCGAATCAGAATTCCGTCAATTAACAAAAGACGTTTCTGATAATAAAGCAATCGAAGTTTTTGCACAGAATCTTCGTGAACTTTTACTTTCGTCGCCACTCGGACAAAAAGTTATTCTTGCTGTTGATCCTGGTTTTAGAACAGGATGTAAAATATGTGTGCTCGATCGCCAGGGAAAACTTTTAGAGCATGACGTTATTTATCCGCATCTTGGAAAACGTGAAGTGACAGAAGCGGAAGACACACTTTTCAGATTGATTGCAAAACATCAAGTTGAAGCTATTTCTATTGGAAATGGAACTGCAGGAAGAGAAACCGAAGAATTCATTCGTAAAATCCCAGAATTGCCGAAAGAAATTTCTGTCGTGATGGTGAGTGAAAGTGGTGCATCAATTTATTCTGCATCAGCAGTTGCCAGAGAAGAATTTCCTGATTTGGATTTAACAGTTCGTGGTGCCGTTTCAATTGGACGAAGATTAGCAGATCCGCTTGCGGAATTAGTAAAGCTTGATCCGAAATCAATTGGTGTTGGACAATATCAGCATGATGTGGATCAACCGCTTTTGAAAAAGAAATTGGATGAAGTTGTAGAAAGCTGTGTGAATGCAGTTGGTGTGGAATTAAATACTGCCAGTAAACAATTGCTTTCTTATGTTTCCGGTATCGGTCCTGCGATTGCAAAAAGTATTGTAGAATATCGCGATCAAAATGGTCCATTTAAAACTAGAAAAGATTTAAAGAAAGTTGCACGACTTGGAGATAAAGCATTTGAGCAAGCTGCTGGATTTTTAAGAATTAGAAATGCTGTTCATCCTTTAGATAGCAGCGCTGTACATCCGGAAGCATATCCGATTGTAGAACAGATGGCGAATGATCTCGATTGCAAAATTGATGATCTGGTTCGCGACAAAGACTTGCGCAAAAAAATTGATGCAAAAAAATATGTAACTGAAACTGTTGGTCTTCCAACGTTAAATGATATTCTTGCCGAGTTAGAAAAGCCAGGTCGCGATCCGCGTAAATCTTTTGAAGCATTTAAATTTCAGGATGGTGTAAATTCTATTGAAGATTTGCGCGAAGGAATGCGGCTTCCAGGAATTGTAACAAACGTTACAAATTTTGGCGCCTTTGTAGATATTGGTGTTCACCAAGACGGACTCGTGCATATTTCTCAATTGTCAGATCAGTTTGTGGATGATCCTAATAAGGTGGTGAAAGTTCAACAACAAGTTATGGTAACAGTTACCGAAGTAGACGCTCCTCGAAAACGAATTGCGTTATCTATGAAGGGTGAAACTGTTCAATCGACACAAAAAGAAAAAACTAAAATTCCGAATGTGAAAGCGTTTGGTGCAAAAAGTGCCGCCCCTTCTAGTACTTCAAAACAGAAAAAGGGAAATGATTGGCAGGATCAACTGGAAGCTTTAAAAGGGAAACTTGGCGGGTAAATTGTTTTACCGACAGCAGTATTAAATGTAGAAATGAGCTAATGATTTTTACTTAATTTCCTACTGTTGCCACTACTTTTCTGCACCTCTTCCTGCTCTAATGCATATCTTTGAATTAACAATCCATGAGCATTTTCTCCAACATATTCCGAAAATCATCGTCAAGCGATCTTATTGATCTAGGAATATTGAATTGTGATGTTCATTCTCATTTTATTCCTGGAATTGATGATGGTGCTAGAACCATGAAGGATTCACTTGAGATGTTAAAAGCGATAGAAGACCTTGGATATAAAAAAGTCATAACCACTCCACACGTAATGGGAGACTTTTTTCGAAACACATCAGCAATTATTACAACAGGGTTAGAGCAAGTTCGCAATGCAGCAAAAGCAGAAGGAATTGAATTGGAAATTGAAGCTGCAGCGGAATACTATTATGATTTTGATTTAGAGAATAAAATTCAGAACGAGAGATTATTGACGTTCGGTACGGATTATTTTTTGTTTGAAGTTTCGTACATGAATGCACCTGATAATCTTGAAGCATTTATTTTTCTACTACAAACAAAAGGATATCAACCCGTCATCGCGCATCCTGAACGTTATCCGTTTTGGTTCACAAAAAATCTAGAACATTTCGAAAAATTAAAAGATAAGGGCGTTCTTTTTCAACTCAACATAAACGCACTTACTGGTCATTATTCACCTGCTACAAAAAAAGTTGCAGAGCAAATGATTGATAAAGGTTGGTATGAATTATTGGGAAGTGATTGTCACCATATGGGACATATTGAATTGATGAAGCGAGTAAAGGGAGAAAAATATTTGAGAAAATTAATTGAAAGCGGAAAATTGCTTAATAACACGCTTTAATTCCCAAACCTAAAAAGATATTATCGTTTGTGTTTCCACCTTCTGTGCGACCACAACCAGAATTCAGGAGCCTTAATAATATCTTGTTCTAGAATCTTTGTAACACGCTCCGTAATTTCTCCATAAGCCGTTTCGGCAGGATTAGTTACAACCAATTCAAATTCTAGATTATACAAACCTCTTTTGACTCTATTTAAATGGGCATAAACAACAGGTTGATTGAAATCCTTCGCATATTTTTCTGAGCCGAAAAGAACAGGAGTGTCTTGGTGAAGAAATTCCATCCAATATGATTTTTCAGGATTGGGAGGAGACTGATCGATTGCAAAAACAGTTGCAAAAAGTTTGTCGTGTTTCGATTTGAAGAATGATTTTACTTCTGCTGCAGGAAGCATTTGAGTTCCCATTCTGCTTCTTGCGGCGCAAAGTTTTTTGTCTAAAAACGAATTACTTAATGGTTGGTAAATAACAATTGCCTGATGTTTGATGAACTCATTTATACCTGCAAGCATTAATTCCCAACTGTTGTAATGTCCTACTGCAATCACAACATTTTTCCCTTGATCGAAAAACGAATTGATTACTTCGGGATTTGAACAGGAAATATATTTCTTAATATTCCTTTTGGAAACAGTAAATATTTTCATGCTCTCCAAAAACAAATCACAAACCTGCTTATAAAATTTTTTGGTGATGGCAAGATGTTCTTCGCTCGTTTTGTAGGGGAAAGATTTTTGAATATTTTCAATGACAATTTTTTTTCTATAACCAACTACATAATAGAGCATGATATATAATCCAAAGGAAAATATATACAATACCGAAAATGGTAAAATAGAAATAGGCAATAACACCAAATAATAAAGAAGAAAGCTGAATATTTTCATTTATACTTTATTCGTTTTTCTGGAATGTTTCCATCTTCGGTGAGTCCAACGCAAGGTTTGAGGAAGTGAAATGATGTCCTTTTCTAGTCAGCGTAAATAGCATTCTGTAATCTCATTTGGTGATTTTTTTTAGTAAGATCCATAAATGATATTTCAGCATAGCGCAAAAATAGGCAATTACATAAGCGCTAAAATGTCGTAAATGATGAAAATTAGAAGGCATTCAAGCTTTTCATTGACAAAAAAGGCAGATTTGATGCGTTTTTAGCCCTCTTTTTCTTGATAAATCCTATTTGATAGGCTTTTCGTATTTCATACCCTTTTCCTTACCTTTGGGACCATATCCTTTTATGAGGATTCCCAATTTATTTATTGAAGAAATGAAAGAAGAAAATAGCCTGATGTCCACGGGAATGGAATACAATACAAGTTTACCTGTAATGACCATTGCCGAATATGGAAGAAGCGTGCACAGAATGATTGAGTATTGTTTGACACTCACTGAAAAGGAAGAAAGAAGCCGTTGTGCTCGTTCAATTGTACGCGTGATGATTATTCTTAATCCGCAAATGAAAGAGTATGCCGATTACGAACATAAATTATGGGATCATTTGCATATTATTTCCAATTTCCAATTAGATGTTGATGGTCCCTTTCCAAAACCAACTCCTGAATTGATAAAATCAAAACCGGAAATTGTTCCTTATCCTCAAAGCAATATTAAGTTTAAGCATTATGGAAAAATTCTTGAAGATCTTTTGAAAAAAGCATTAGCTGAAGAAGATCCGAAAGCGCGTGAAATATTTACTGAACAACTGGCGCAGTTAATGAAACGTCATTACCTGAATTGGAATCGTGATTCAGTAAATGATCAATTGATAATTGAGCAACTCGAAAATCTTTCAGAAGGAAAATTGAAGGTGAGTGAAAATTTCAAATTCCTTCACACCAGTGAAATTCTTCCGAAGAATGCAATTCCTCAAAATCAAATGCAGCATACGCCGAAGAAGAAAAATAATAATATGCACAAGAAAAAGAAAAGGTAATACTGTTGTATGTGGCTAGCATTGCGTTTGCCAATAAATTACAACTGAAAACCTCCAATTGAAATATGGCATCATTCGAAATAACAGGTGGAAAGCGTCTTAAAGGCGAATTAATTCCCCAAGGAGCAAAAAACGAAGCACTACAAGCGATTTCTGCAGTTTTGCTGACAGCAGAAAAAGTGACCATTTCAAATATTCCGGATATCATCGATGTTAACAAGCTCATCGATTTGATGCGTGAGCTTGAAGTGAAAGTTGAGAAAACTGGTCATGAACAATATACCTTTCAAGCTGATAAAGTCAATGTAGATTATATCACCACCGATGCATTCAAAACAAAAGGTGGTGCTTTGCGCGGATCTATAATGATCGTAGGGCCATTACTAACACGTTTCGGTCGAGGATATATTCCAAAACCAGGTGGCGATAAAATCGGTCGTAGAAGATTAGATACACACTTCATCGGATTCGAAAATCTCGGAGCGAAATTTACATACGATGCCGAAAATGAATTTTATAAAGTAGAATCACAACGGCTGACCGGTGCTTACATGTTATTAGATGAAGCTTCCGTAACTGGAACTGCAAACATTGTAATGGCCGCTTCGCTCGCAAAAGGAATTACCACAATTTACAATGCAGCATGTGAACCGTATCTGCAACAATTGTGCAAAATGCTCAATAGAATGGGCGCAAAAATTTCTGGCGTTGGTTCTAATTTGTTGACGATTGAAGGTGTTGAAAAATTGGGCGGAACAGAACATCGTTTGCTGCCGGATATGATTGAAGTTGGTTCTTTTATCGGACTTGCTGCAATGACACAATCTGAAATCACAATCAAAAATGTGGATTACGATAGTCTTGGAATTATACCTTCAGTGTTTCAACGTCTCGGAATAAAATTGGAGCGACGTGGTGAAGATATTTTTGTACCCCAACAAGATTCTTATGAGATCGATACGTTTATTGACGGATCTATTCTTACTATCTCTGATGCTCCTTGGCCGGGATTTACTCCGGATTTATTAAGTATCATTTTAGTTGTTGCAACTCAGGCAAAAGGAAGTGTGCTCATCCATCAGAAAATGTTTGAAAGTCGTTTGTTCTTCGTGGATAAACTCATTGATATGGGCGCACAGATTATTTTATGTGATCCTCACCGTGCTACAGTAATTGGTTTAGGAAGAAATCATCATTTGCGTGGTGTAACCATGGTTTCTCCTGATATTCGTGCGGGGGTATCGCTTCTTATTGCAGCCCTTTCTGCAAATGGGAAAAGCACTATTCACAATATTGAACAAATTGACCGTGGTTATCAGAATATTGATCAACGTTTAAGAAATCTTGGCGCGGATATTGTCAGAAAGAGTTAGTGTATAATTTGAATCTGCAAATTCTTTTAGAAACTGCGAAAAAATAACTTCAATAATAATTAGTAACTTAATACTATGAAACAAATAAAATTATTCCTGCTTCTATCGGCACTTCCGATTTTTGCGTTAGCGCAAACAGGAAATGTAACTGGATTAAATGTCGGTAACGTAGCGCCAGAAATTATAATGAAGAACCCAAATGATTCTTCTATTGCACTTTCTTCACTACGTGGAAAAATGGTCTTGATCGATTTTTGGGCTAGTTGGTGCGGACCATGTCGCGGAGAAAATCCGAACGTAGTAAAAACCTACAATGGCTATAAAGATTCTATTTATGTAAATGGAAATGGTTTTACGGTCTATAGTGTTTCTTTGGATAAAGTAAAAGATTCCTGGAAAGCAGCAATCAAACATGATAGTTTAATCTGGCCTTATCATGTTAGTGATTTGATGTATTGGCAGAATGCAGCTGCACAGCAATATCAGGTGTTTTCTATTCCTACAAACGTTTTAATTGATGGCAATGGTGTAATCGTTGCGAAAGGTTTACGTGGAGAACAATTACCTGCTGCCTTAAGCACATTGGTTAATCGTGATAAGTCATTGTACAAAGGGAAATCAAATGTTTCCTTGGACAAAGGGAAAAAGAAAAAAGAGAAGAAGCCAAAGAAAACAAAATCAGAAGCAGCAATTCTGAATAACAAAAAGAAGGTTTTTGCAAAAGGCATCTGCTAATAAAATTTTAATAAAAACGCCGTTCTGACATTTAAGTTAGAGCGGCATTTTTGTGTTTGGAAGATTCGAAAAATTTAAAGTAATAGTTTCCAATCTTCACCTTCTGCAACTTTTTTTATTGCTTCATTTCTTAATCGTATAAATTTTGTGAGATAGTTTTTTAGAAATAAAAAATCTACAAGTTTTCCTAATGGGCCAAGCGGAGAGGTGAAATTAAAATCATCATACATCATCGTTCCATTTTCTTCTTTTTCAAAACGGTGAACATGTTGCAGTGAAGCGAAAGTTCCTTTCAACATTTTATCTTCAAACATGTAAGGCCGCTCCAACTTTGTTATTTGAGAGGTAAGTTCTTGATAAAAACCTAAGTGTTTAGCGCGCCAGGTCACCGTTTCATTCAAGCCGATAAGTCCTGAAGTTGTTCCGGCAATTGCTTCTTCATTAGTTCCTTTTGCAGAAAGTTTATGCAAATCAATACTTAAGGAAAGGTCAAAAACTCGTTCAATTGGGGCCTCTATGAAGATTTCTAGAAGAATTTTAGGCATTTTGAACGATCTTAAATTTGCATTTTGAGTAGTGCAAAATTACCCAATTTCTTGCCGTACCTCGTTGTTCTATTGTTAATGACATAAATCTTGCAAATTATTCACCATTTTAGTTCAAAATGACAACAAAACCAGGCATTTGTGACAATCTGGCGTATTATCTTTGCTGGCTCAGAATTTGACATTATTGGAACTGATTATGGCAAAGAAATGGATGGATTTTGGCAACAAAAAAAACAAGGCGGATATGAGCACAGAAAACGGAACAGAGAATTTAAATGCAGAAGATCAAGAACAGGAATTGCCAACAGTTCCAACGGATGATCGCGATAAAAAAATTGCAGAATTAGAAGAACAGGTGACTTCGCTAAACGATAAACATCTACGTCTTTATTCTGAATTCGATAATTTCAGAAAACGTACTTCAAAGGAGCGTGTTGAAATTTTAAATATGGCCGGAGCAGAAATTATTAAAGCGCTTCTTCCTGTTGTGGATGATCTCGAACGTGCAATAAAGAATAATGAAAATTCAAAAGATATTGCTGCAATCAACGAAGGTGTAAATCTAATCGCACAAAAGTTTCGAAGCATTCTTGCTCAAAAAGGTTTGGAGAGTGTTAGTTCTGTTGGAAAAACATTTGATGTTGATTTGCATGAAGCGATCACAAATATTCCTGCACCAACAGAGGACTTGAAAGGAAAAGTAGTGGATGAAGTTGAAAAAGGTTATTCACTCAATGGAAAAGTAATTCGTTTCGCAAAAGTTATTGTTGGGAATTAGTTTCAATATATTTTTCTTTTTTGTCAGGCTATATGTTTTAGGTACAAAAATGTATCGAAGGAAGAAAAAAAGAAAGCACTTGGTCTGTTAAGAGCATTGAATTAAATAACAAACATAGAACACCGAATATTGCTATGGCAAAAAGAGATTTTTACGATATACTTGGAGTTGGGAAAAGTGCAGATGCTGCTGAAATAAAAAAAGCGTATCGGCAGATGGCAATTAAATATCATCCAGATAAAAATCCTGGTGATAAAGCTTCTGAAGATAAATTCAAAGAAGCAGCAGAAGCTTACGAAGCATTAAGTGATCCAGACAAACGACGTAAGTACGATCAGTTTGGTCACGCTGGCGTTGGAAGCAGCGCGCAAGGCGGACAAGGTGGTTATGGTGCTGGTGGATTCTCCATGGATGATATCTTTTCTCAATTCGGTGATATTTTCGGTGGAGGAGGTGGCGGAGGATTTGGTGGAGGACAGCGTGGTAGAAGAGTTGCTCGAGGTACAAATCTTCGTGTAAAAGTTAAATTGACACTTGAAGAAATTGGTACAGGTGTAGAAAAAAAATTAAAAGTTCCTAAATCTGTAAGTTGTGATAAATGCCATGGCACCGGTTCTTCAACAGGTTCAACAACTACTTGCGGAACATGTCGCGGACAAGGGCAGGTAATGCAAGTGGTAAATACTCCGTTAGGAAGAATGCAAACTGCTGCAACTTGTCCAACTTGTAGTGGATTAGGAACAACGATTTCTGATAAATGTAAATCCTGTCATGGTGATGGTGTTGTTCGTGGGGAAGAAATGGTGAGCGTTCGAATTCCCGCTGGTGTTCATGAAGGAATTCAATTGAGTGTTAATGGAAAAGGAAATGCTGGTCCTAGAGGCGGCGTTCCTGGTGATTTAATTGTTGTTATTGAAGAAGCACCGCATGAGTTTTTGATGCGCGATGGTAATAATTTATATTTCGAACATCATGCTAGCATTCCTGATGCCGCATTAGGAAATAGCGTGGATATTCCGACGCTCGAAGGGAAAGCTCGTATTAAAATTGAACCCGGCACACAATCGGGCAAAGTTTTACGTTTGAAAGGGAAAGGACTTCCAGATATCAACGGTTATAAGCGTGGTGATTTATTAGTGAACATTCAAGTTTGGACACCAACGCATTTGACTTCCGATGAAAAGAAGGTGATCGAAAAAATGCGTGATTCACATAACTTCAAACCAAATCCTAGTAAGAAGGAAAAAAGTTTCTTCGACAGGATGAGAGAATATTTTGAATAACTAATCACATCGGCATAAGCGGACACTAATCACCAATAACTACTAACTTCGTTCCATGGCAAACCTTCTTTCAGCAAGAAATATTGTTAAGCGTTTTGGTAATTATGCGGCATTAGATGATGTAAGTATTGAAGTGCCTGAAGGAACAATTTTCGGATTGCTTGGACCGAACGGAGCAGGAAAAACTACCCTCATTCGAATTATTAATCAGATCACGGCACCAGATAGTGGCCAAATTCTTTTTGAAGACCGTCTGTTGAATCCCGATCACGTAATGGATATTGGTTATTTGCCGGAAGAGCGAGGATTGTATCGTAAAATGGCAGTGGGTGAGCAAGTAGTTTATCTTGCGCGCTTAAAAGGACTTTCTAAAAAAGAAGCAAACGAACGGGTAAAAGAATGGTTTGCACGTTTTGGGATGGACGGTTGGTGGAAGAAAAAGGTGGAAGAACTTTCAAAAGGAATGCAACAGAAAGTGCAGTTTATTGTAACTGTTTTGCATGAACCGAGATTGCTTATTCTGGATGAACCCTTCAGTGGATTTGATCCGATTAATGCACAACTCATCAAGGATGAAATTATTCGTTTGAAAAATAACGGAGCAACTATTATTCTTTCAACGCATAATATGGGTTCAGTGGAAGAGTTGTGTGATAATATTGCATTGATCAATAGGGGAAAAAAAGTGTTGGGAGGAAATGTGAAAGAAATTCGTCAGGCATACGCTTCTCGTACTTACGATATTCAGTTCAAAGGGAACATGATTGCCTTTTCGAATGCGATGTGGACAGGTGCGGAATTAATTAGCAAGTCGGAAGGACAAAACGGATTGCATGAAGCGCGAGTACGATTGTTAGGCAACAGTACACCGAATGTTATTCTTGAAAATATTTTACGTGTTGGAGAAATTCATGCCTTCAATGAAGTATTGCCAACGATGAATGATATTTTCATTATGAAAGTAAAAGAACAAAGTCCCGAGACTGCATTAGGAACCAAAAGTAATTACACGGAATAAAATGGGAAAGATCCGAATCATTATTTGGCGGGAATACATTACTAGAATAAAAAACAGAACATTTATAATTATGTGTTTTGTTTTACCGGTAATGCTAGCTGGACTTTTTTATACGACGCAGAAATTACAGGAAGAGTCGGATGTAGCAAGAACAATTGTAGTAGTTGATGCCTCCGGTATTCCCGATTCAATTGGCTATGCTTATGTGTTAAAGGATACGATGAATCTTCACATAGATTACAATTACGTTTATCAGCCATTATCTGCAGTTAAGAAAAAATTTAAAGATTCCTCTAATGTTTCAATCCTTTGGATTCCTGAAAATTTCATGGGCGCTGATACCACAGGTAAATATGGAAATGGAATTACGGTTAAGTTGGTTTCCACAAAAGATCCTGGATACAATACAATTAATCTAATTCAAGGTGTTTTGTCCGCAGAAATGCAACGGGACAATATGAAAATGAATCATATTTCACAAAGGGGAATTGCACTTTCGCTTAAGAAAATTGCTGTGGCAAATGAAGTGAATGGAACCATCAGTGATGGAAGTGTGAAAGCTACCGTTGGAATTATTTTTGGCGTTATTATTTACATGTACATTCTAATGTTCGGTGTGCAAATAATGCGAAGTGTTGTAGAAGAGAAAATGACAAGAATTGTTGAAGTAATTATTTCCTCAGTCAAGCCATTTCAATTGATGCTTGGAAAAATTATCGGCGTAACGCTAGTTGGATTAACTCAGTTTGTGATTTGGATAATACTTTCTTCTGTTGTTGTGATTCCGATTATTTCTTCTGTGAACAATCAGAAGTTGGATGTGAGTAAATTGCAAACACATCAAATGAAGACCGCCATGCCTGTAAATGAAAATACAGATGTAATTTCAATTGACCCTACAGCAAGAACACAACAGGCTGTTGAAACCTTAATGTCTATTCCTTGGGGAAATTTAATTCCTGCGTTTTTATTATATTTTTTATTCGGCTATTTTCTTTACGCTTCGATTTTTGCAGCTATAGGTTCTGCGGCAGATATAGATGCCGACACGCAACAATTCACTTTGCCTGTTACCATTCCACTTATTATTTCAATGGCCTCCTCGGGCATCGTTTTGAGCGATCCGAATGGTACAGTTGCGAAATGGCTTTCTATGATTCCCTTTACTTCACCCATTGTAATGTTGATGAGGATTCCATTTGGCGGTGTTACATTAGTTGAACTTCTGATTTCATTACTCATATTGATCTGTACCTTCTTGTTCATGACCTGGATTGCAGCAAAAATTTATCGAGTAGGGATTTTGATGTATGGCAAGAAAGCCTCGTGGAGAGAATTAGGAAAATGGATTTTCTATAAAGGCTAAGTTGATACGAATCAAAAATAACTTTCATCAATCATAACTAAGGCATCCCCTTGGCACCAATTGCTTTTTTGAATGAGAATAGCTGTCATCGATTTGGGTACAAATACTTTTAACCTGCTTGTGGCAGAATCCGATCCATTTAAAGGGTTTGAGGCTTTGTATAATGAGAAATTGCCTGTGAAACTCGGAGAAGGAGGAATTAATAAAGGGATAATTGCGGAGCCTGCATTTATTAGGGGAATTGAAGCGATTGAAAATTATGCGGAGACCATTAAAAAATGGGGAGCTGAAAAAACATTAGCCTTTGCAACTTCTGCCGTACGAAATGCTTCAAATGGTGCTGACTTTGTAAAAACAGTTTTTGATAAAACAGGAATTGAAATACAGGTTATCTCGGGAGATAAAGAGGCAGAATATATTTCACTCGGAGTTCGACAAGCAGTTGTTTTATCTGACAAACCATCTCTGATAATTGACATTGGTGGTGGAAGTACCGAATTTATTATTGTAGATGATACTCAAATTTTTTGGAAACAAAGTTTTGAAATTGGAGCTTCTCGTTTATTGCAGCGCTTCGAACCTTCAGACCCGATTACCAATGAAGAAAAAGGAAGTATGGTCAATTACCTTACCCATGAATTAGATGATTTATGGGCAGCAGCAGAAAAATATAAAGTAACAGAACTTATTGGGGCATCAGGTTCATTTGAATCGCTTGCTGAATTAGTGAATATGCGATATCATTCGCTCACTGGACTTTCAATAAAAACAGAATGTGAATTTAATTTGGAACAGTGCGAAGCGATTCACACTGAAATTTTGGCATCTACCAGAGAACAACGTCTTCGAATGAAAGGGCTTATTGCAATGCGGGTGGATCTGATTGTTGTTTCAGCTATTCTTGTCGAAACGGTCGTAAGTAAATTAGGCATTTCAAAAATGCGCTATTCCTCTTATTCTTTGAAAGAAGGTGTACTTTGGAGTTTTTTGAATCAATCAAAATAAAAATTTCGAAGCAATAAAATCCAGATTGAAAAATAGTTGGAATTTGAATTTTTCCATTTTTATTTTCCAGTACGATTTTTTAAATCATCTGCACCCGATTTGTCGGTAGCTTTTCGTGTAGCCTTTGTGTTTCCAAATGCATAACGCAAACGAAACTGTACACGAGGGGTTTCAGGAATAAATTCAAGATATACATCCTGTGTTTGATAATTTATACTCGCACGCATTCCTGAAGTATTAAAAATATCATAGATTGCAATCGTTGCGCTTAGCTTTTTCTCATAGAACGATTTGGAAATAGAAGCGCCAGATCCCCACATTGATCTTGTATGAAATATACCATAGGTTCCTGGCGTATTATACCAAAACCAACTTTGAATTTTGAAATCTTGCTTTAATGAAAACGTAAAAGTGGTATTTACATTAAATGACCATGCTTTTTGATCGTAAGGAGTGTCGAATAAATTGGAAGTATATCTATTGTATGATTCACCCAAATCTACTTCTCCCATAAACCAATTGCCTATTGGAATAGGAGTTGAGATTCCGAAATAGGCGTTGTCAACAGTGTTTAAATTTACTGTGGTTTTATAACCAATACCGGTTGAGTCAATTTGATTAGTTACTTCGGTCATTGCGTGATTGGTTCTTCCAATGCTTGCTGTTACATACAACGCCTCCATGTAGGAATAACTGAATTCTAAATTATTGGAAATTTCAGGTTGTAAAAAAGGATTCCCTTGCTCGTAAGTATATTTATCAAGATAAAATACAAATGGATTTAGGGCACCATAGCTTGGTCGATTAACTCTTCTCGCATAAGATAAATTCAAGGCGTGATTCTTTGCAAGTTTTTGTAAAACAAAAATGCTGGGAAATAATTGAACGTAACTGTTTTTCAATTGTTCTCCGGTGGTTGGAGAGTTGCCATCCGAAATCGTTTGCTCCGCACGAAGGCCCGCCATGATTTGCAATTTTCCAAAGTCAAGGTAACCGGTAGCATAAGCTGCATTGATCGTCTCTTTATAAATAAATGCATTCGATTTTGTATTATCATTTTCCCAGATTGCATTATTCAAAACGTCAAATTTTAAATCATTGTCAGTGGCAACATAACTGCTTTTCGCACCAATTTCTAATTTGTATTTTTTGCTAAAGGGATGAGAATAATCAATTTGCTCTACGAGAATCTTAATATTGCTAATCGAATTACTACGTTGATTTTCCGCAGGGGCTGTGTTCATTCCTGCCTGATCAAAATAATTCAAATCAAATGTTTGAAGCGTGTTGGTTGAATAAGCAATATAATCTATGCTGGCGGAAAGTTCTCTTCCGTTTGTGTCATATTCTTGTTTGAAATATAGATTAGCTGCACCGTTTTCGAATTTATTTATTGATCCGTTTTTTTGATATAATTCGTTAGTTGTATCATTCCCGATCACAGATATGATAGTACTATTTATGGCCTTTTCTTTTTCATTCGATAATGAACCATCTACACGCATTCCCCAAGTAATATTATGTTTTGCATAAAAATCTATCCCCAATCTGGAGTTATGACCATAAGGAATGCTCTTGGAAGAATTGTGCTGATTAAAATTGGTTGTGTTTCCATTATAGGTAATGTTCCTATCGATATAAGCTCGACTTAATGAGTTTCGATTGGCAACGTCATACTTACCATAAATATTAAATTTTTCTTTCGCATAATTTAAATTTACACCACCATCATATTTAGCGTAAAATGCTTGGGCATATCCAATCCGAACGGAACCATTAAATCCTTGTTGTGATCCTTTTCTTGTTATAAGATTTAAAATTCCGCCACTTCCTTGTGCATCATATTTGGCAGAAGGATTACTGATGATTTGAATCGAAATAATGTCTGCTGCTGATATTCCCTGCAAATAACTTTGCAATTGATCCCCGCTCAAAAAAGTATTTTTTCCGTCAATATAAATCATGACTCCTGATTTGCCTTTTAATTTTATTGCACCACTTTGATCCACCACAACACCAGGAGCAGTACTTAATAAATCCCAAGCAGTTCCTATTATTCGCACAGGACTATTTTCAATATTCATGATCAACATATCTGCTCTTTGTGTGAACAAGGGTTGTATCGCTCTTATTTCAACAGCTTCCATTTCCTTTGGAACAGCAAGTTCAATATTAGGTACCATGAAGGATTGATCATTGGAAAATTCAAATGGGCCATGAAAAGTCTGAGAAAATCCGGTGGCGTCGATTTGTAAAATATAATTTCCGGAACTAATATTTTCAAATTCATAATTTCCCATTTCATCGGCAATAACACCTTTGACCAAGGAAGAGTCCGCCGCTTTCAAAATAGAAACAACTGCAAAAGGAACTGGCTTTTGATCTTTATCGAGCACCCTTCCCGTTATTGTTGAATTGACCTTGTCATTAGCATTTGCATTAAAACAAATAAAAAGGCCTAAAAAGACGAGCAGCAAACGATTCATAAAGGAGCATTTTATTTAAGACTTAAAAGCGGACAAAAGTAGCCTAATATTATAAGAACCCTTTCAGGTAAATGATAATCTAGATCAACTTTTACTTCTTAATACAAATCTTTGAAAAAGATACACGACTTTTAAAAGAAAAGGAGCCCCGGGGTTAAGGGCTCCTTAATCTTGACCTATTTACTCACCTCACTATTTTCGCACTGCCTTTTGATTTCCAAAGGAGTAACTTGCTTTTAAAGTCAGCATTTGTGTTTCTGATTTTGATTTGTAATTGACCATTCCATCCTGAGTAAGAATTGTTGCCGAAACATTTCCGGTATTCAAAATGTCAGTAATTCCAAGTTCAATCTCAAGGCTTTTATGTAACATGGTTTTTGTAATTGAAGCATTTAATTCTCCGACAGACTTTGTAGTTACAATTCCATTTGAAGTAGGAGAAACATAATAGCCATTAACATTAAAGACAAAGTTGGCTGGAAGTTTTACTTGTATTGCACTTGCTCCTGCAAAGTGATGATTGTTGCTGTTGATCGACATGCCATACACTTCACTTTGGTAATCTGACCAAGTCCAAACCAATTTATTAGAGATCACGATGTTTTTACCGATTGGCAATGGACAAAAAACTTCAAGTGTTGCATTTTTTTCGTTGGTGATGTTTTCTTTCGTATGAAATAAGTTTCCATTTGCATCAACACGTGTTACTCGCTGAATCCCGTTTTTAGTATAATCAACACCACCTGCAACTGAAAACAATTCCAAAAATGTCCAAGTTACTTTTGCCTCATTGGTAATCTCCGGTTGTAATAAAGGATTACCCGCTTCATAAGTATAACTATTCACGTAACGATTAGTTGGATCAAGATCACGGAATGAAGGGCGTTTAATATCCTGTGAAAATGAATAGTTAATCGCGTTATTCTTATTTAATTTTTGATCAATAGAAACTGATGGAATAAATTGGATATGGCTTTTGTGTTTTACAGTTTCATTTGCTGCATTTACCCCGCTCATAATACTCTGTTGAGCGTCTACGGAAGCCGCAATTTGAATTTTGCCAAAATCGAGGTAGCTCACTGCAAACGCTGAATTGATTTCTTGTTTGTAATTAAAAGCTTCGTTTAAAATCCCCTGATCCATCCATGTTTGGTTTTCAAGTTTTTCAATACCGAATTTGCTTCCGTTTGTAATCAAAGTTTTTCTTACTCCAAGAACAGTGATAAGTGTGCTGTTCCATGCTTGTGCATATTTTAAAGTTCCTTTTACAACATGCAATTCACTTCCACCTGCAAATCTGTAAAAATTTGTTGCTGGAATATTTGCAACTCCACTTTCTTCTTCGATTGGGAAAGCCTGATTCCAGGAGTCGTGATCTTTTGCAATGGAGAAAGTAGAAGAGAATTTTGTGCCGATTTTTTTGAAAGTTTTATCAGCATAAAAATCTAGACTCTGAATTTTATCATTTGAATTGGTTGTATAGGTCCTCAAGAACATAAGTGTATCAGCAGGATCAATTACTGTGTACATACTTTTATCTGTTTCGATTCCTGCATTTCGCACATTTTCTTTGGTAATAGAAGCTCCAAAATTCAAGCCTTTATCTCCTTTGTAATCTATTCCAACAACCGCTTCATGATCAACAGGCTTTTCAACAGAAACACTTTTCGATTTGTAATCGATATTTACTTCGTTTGAAATAAATGATTCCTGTAAAAAAGTTTCTTCAGTGCTTTTCTTTTGGGAAAAATCATAACGACCATAAAAATCAAGATTCCCCTTGTGGTAATTGAATTCGAATGCATCAGCAGTTCTGAAATTCTTTCCGTATTCCCCACCTGCTTCTGCTTTTCCATAGAAACCATTTTTGGTTCCTTCGATTGTAATAATATTTACAATGGTACCGGAATTTGTATTCAATTCAATCCCTGCAATTTCAGCGGCCTTAATTTGTTTAATTCTATTTCGCATCGCTGAACCTGACAAGTCGGTCTTCTTACCATCAATTTCTAAAATGAATCTTGTTTTTCCATTACAAACCAAAAGGCCATCTTCATTTTCTGAAATGTTGGGTAATGTTTTCAATACATCCCAAGCATTTCCTGTAAGTTTTACTCCATTTCCTTCGGCATCTAAAACAATTTTTCCTGAGAAGCTTAAAAGCAATGGATGTGTACCTTCCGCATTATTTTTATTTGCGTTATCTAATAGAAAAGGTTTGATCTCTTTTTCTTCACCATCTTCAATTCCGAATTTCCTGCTGGCGTCTTTATGTCCCAACATTGAAATTTCAAGAAAATAGCGACCTTCTTCAAGGTCATCAAAACGATACTCGCCTGTTTCATCTGTTAAGGCAACTTTGACAAGTGTACTATCACTTGAGTTTTTCAAAGCAACGCTAGCAAAAGATAAAGAATGATTGTTTTGGTCATAAACACGTCCGCTTACAGATGTGTTTTCGCAAGAAACTTTACCGGAGAATAATAATCCGAAGAAACTTAGCATTAGGATAGGGAGGCTTTTCATGTTGCGTTTTTTTTGAGGTGATTTGTTTTTTGGCTGCAAGCGGTCAGACTTGCTATACAAGCTTAACGCAACAATGACCCCTAAGTCACTTTTTTAGGGCCACAGTTCCTTAAAATACGTTAAGAAATTTTTTTTTCGGGCCTAAATAGGGCAGATGCAGTAGGGAAAATGGAAGTCGGTTGTAGGTTGTGGTCGGTTTCTTTAAAATTCTAATAGCTCCTAATACTGACAAATAACTACCGAAAACGGACTCCTTTTTTCCTTATTTTTACTCCTCTTCAAAAAACCACTATGCCACGTATCCTCATTATCGACGACGAAAAAAGTATTCGCAGAACTTTGCGCGAAATTCTTGAATATGAAAATTTCAAAGTTGAAGAAGCTGCTGACGGCATGGAAGGTTTGGCCATGGCCACCAAAGAAAAATTCGATATTATCCTTTGCGACATTAAAATGCCCAAAATGGATGGTATGGAAGCTTTGGATAAATTCATGGAGGTTGCAATTGATGCACCTGTAATAATGATTTCTGGACATGGAAATATTGAGACTGCTGTAGAGGCTGTAAAAAAGGGAGCTTATGATTTTATTCAAAAACCTCTTGACCTGAATCGACTTTTAGTTACAGTACGAAATGCTTTGGATAAATCAAATTTGGTTTCCGAAACAAAAACTTTGCGCAAAAAGATCAGCAAGACGTTTGATATGATTGGCGATTCGCCAGCTATTTCTTCTATTAAGGAAATGATTGAACGCGTAGCGCCAACAGATGCTCGTGTTTTAATTACCGGTGCAAATGGTACAGGAAAAGAATTAGTTGCTCGTTGGTTACATGAAAAATCACAGCGAGCTAATGGACCCATGGTGGAAGTAAATTGCGCTGCAATCCCTTCCGAATTGATCGAATCAGAATTGTTCGGTCACGAAAAGGGTGCCTTTACTTCTGCAGTTGCGCAACGCAAAGGAAAATTTGAATTAGCAGAAGGAGGAACTATTTTTCTGGATGAGATTGGTGATATGAGTCTTTCCGCTCAAGCAAAAGTATTACGTGCATTACAAGAAAATAAAATAACAAGAGTTGGTGGAGATAAAGAAATTAAAGTGAATGTGCGCGTCATCGCAGCAACCAACAAAGACCTGAAGAAGGAAATTATGAAGGGTGAATTCAGAGAAGATTTGTATCACCGTCTTGGTGTCATTCTCATTCATGTTCCCTCACTTAACGAGCGCACAGAAGACATACCAATGTTAGCGGAGCATTTCCTTAAAAACATCTGTGAAGAACATAGCATGCCTTTAAAAACAGTAACGAAAGACGCTATTAAGGAATTACAGAAAATTAACTGGACTGGAAATATCCGTGAATTCAGAAATGTGATTGAAAGATTAGTTATTCTTTGTGATAAAACGATTTCGGATAAAGATGTAATTGCTTACGCGCGACCGAAAGAATAATAGTTGAGTTAAAATTATTAGTGACCGTTTTGCAAACCTAATTTCTGAATTGAAAAAGATTCTTGGCATTTCAGCTTATTACCACGATTCTGCTGCTGCTATACTAATAGATGGTAAAATAATTGCAGCAGTTCAGGAGGAAAGATTTACCAGAGAGAAAAATACAGCAACATTTCCATTTGGCTCCATAGCCTATTGTCTGGAAAAGTCAGGTTTGAAATTAGAAGAACTTGATGCGGTTGTTTTTTATGATAAGCCCTTATTGAAGTTTGAACGCATTATCGAAACTCATTTTTCATTTGCACCAAAAGGTTTAATTGCATTTTTAACTTCTATGCCTTCTTGGCTCGGAGAAAAGTTATTTCTTAAAAATAGTATTCTCAAAAAACTTTCCGGGCATTTTAATTGCGACAAGAAAAAAATAAAATTACTGTTCACAGAGCACCATTTGTCGCATGCTGCAAGTTCATTTTTTGCTTCACCATTTAAAGAAGCGGCAGTTCTAACAATGGATGGAGTAGGAGAGTGGGCTACCACTTCTATAGGAATTGCCAATGGAAATGCAATTACTTTTTTAAAAGAAATTCATTTTCCGCATTCCTTAGGGTTACTTTATTCTTCATTCACTTATTTTCTTGGCTTTAAAGTAAATTCAGGTGAATACAAATTGATGGGGCTTGCTCCATATGGAAATCCGTTAGACGAACAAACAAAAAAATTTGTTTCCATAATTAAATCTGACGTGGTTACAATTTATGACGATGGGTCTTTTAAATTGAATTTGAAACAATTTAGCTATACGACAGGATTGCGAATGGTAAATGATAAGCATTGGGAAAAACTTTTCGGCATTAAAAAAAGAATTCCTGAATCTGAAATTAATCAAGAACATTCAAATCTTGCATTGGCGATACAACTGGTATGTGAAGAAATTGTTGTGAAACTAAGTTATGAAGCAAAAAAAATAACAGGATGCGAAAATCTATGCCTTGCTGGTGGCGTTGCCTTGAATTGTGTTGCAAATGGAAAAATTGCCAATGAAAAAATCTTCAAGAATATTTTTGTTCAACCCGCTTCTGGTGATGCCGGTGGCGCATTAGGTGCCGCATTGGCCGCTCATTATATTTATTTCGGGAAAGAACGAGAAAATATAAATGAGGATGAAATGCAAGGTGCTTTACTCGGTCCCGAATATTCAAATGAAGAAATTGAGGAAGTTTTGAAGCGGAACAATTGTGCCATTGAAAAATATGATAATGTTGATTTGCTCTGCAGTGCTACTGCGGATTTATTGAAATCCAATAATGTCGTTGGTTGGTTTCAAGGCAGAATGGAATTTGGTCCGAGGTCCTTAGGTAATAGAAGTATACTTGGAAATCCTGTTGAACCTTCTATGCAAGAAATTATTAATTCAAAAATTAAATTAAGAGAAGGATTTAGACCCTTTGCTCCTGCAGTTTTAGAAGAGGATTGTAATTTATTTTTTGACATGAATTTCCCTTCTCCTTATATGTTGTTTACTGCCGAGTTAAATAAAAATATCAGAAAGGAACTTCCATTTGATTTTCAAAAGAAAAGCAATTCGGATAAGCTAAAAACGCCGAGAAGTAATTTGCAATCGGTCACGCACGTAGATTTTTCTGCCCGTGTACAAACCGTGAATAAAAGTACGAATCCTATTTTTTACAAATTGTTACTTGAATTTAAAAAGCAATCTGGATTTGGAGTTCTTATCAATACCAGCTTTAATGTAAGAGGGGAGCCAATAGTTTGTTCTCCTGAGGATGCATTACATTGCTTCCTGAAGACAAAAATGGATTATCTTGTATTAGGAAATTACATACTTGACAAAAAGAAACAAATACATTGAAAGATATTTGGCAATTTCTTAAGGAAAGAAAAAAGTGGTGGCTTACGCCGATCATTTTTACACTAACGATTCTCGGAATCCTGCTGCTCATAGGTGGTAGTAGTGTTATTGCACCATTTTTATATTCTCTGTTTTAAATGATGAAGTTGCTCGATAAATATAAATGGGTGATTTCCTTTAGCATAGCTATTGCTGTCTCGGGAAGGGTATTTCATTTGCAGTTTTGCTATTATGTGGCAGTTGGTGTTTTTTTGCTTGCTGTCTCATTTCCAGTAATTCGAAAATTTATTTCGCTTACTTGGGGTGGATTTGTAGAAGCAATAGGCAGCTTGATTTTAAAACTAATGCTGTCTTTTCTTTTTTTTCTAATGATAACACCTCTTGCAATTCTTAAAAACATATCGAAAAAGAAGACTGCAGAAAATTTGACCAGTAATTTTATAGTGAAGGAGCATCATTTCCAGAAAGAAGAATTCGAAAAAACCTGGTGAAAATATGATGCTCAAAAAAATTCTCAAAAAGTCCGCATATTTTCTATTTGTAATTAGCGCAGTTTTTTTATTGCTTGAAGTTTGTTTTCGATTTCAAGTAATTGATTTTTATTCTACTGAATGGAAATTACTCAACAAGAATGCCGATAAAGGAAAAGCTTCGAAAAAAATATTGGTCTTTGGAGATTCTTATTCAGCAACCACTGACGGATATATTCAGATGTTGCGTGACAGCTTTCCTGAATATCAATTTTACAATGCCTCTATTCCTGGTACAGGAATCAGACAAACGGCCTTGATTGCTGCAAAAAGAATTAATGAAGTGAAGCCAGATTTAATTATCTATCAGGTTTATGTTGGAAACGATTTAACTGACATTAAACATCCTATCAATTGGTCGAATCTGCCATTTTCAAGAAATTGTTATTGGAAAATTTCGGACCATTTACTTTTTATACATTATTTGAATTATTGGTCGGGACAGTTTGCTTCCCATAGTGAGGTTATTCCAGGTAAAGTAGATTCTATTTTTTCAATTGATAAATATAATCCACGTGAGAAATTATTTGTCAAATCGGATCCTTATGTTTTTGAAAACGCAATTACCCTCAATGGTACGGACAGTTTGCTCTTTAAGCAATTGATAGAAGATACCAAATCGACCTTTTCTGAATATATCAAGTCGGGTAAAATTTACTTTTTAATTATTCCGCATGAGATTCAAGTTAATAAGACCTATTACGAGAACATGAAAATGCTCGGTTGTAGTTTTAAATATTCCTATGAGGATTTGAATGGACATTATTCTTTTAGAGATAAATTCATACGAGAATTTGGAGATAAAGTATTAGATCCATTGCCTTATTTGCAACAGAATGATTCTGCAGCAAATTTATTTTTTGCAAACGATCCTCATTTGACACCGAAAGGTCAGAAGGCATTATCCAGTTTCCTTATTAAAACTTGTTTTTCAAATTTAAAATAACAAATTTATTCTTTTTGATAATTTATTGGTTTTGCTATTATCCATGCAATATAGAATGAATTTGAAGTTAACTTAGCACTAAATAGAGACAGTAAATATTCTTATTCCCATTTAAATGTCGCGTATTACGTCGTTTGACCACTACCAATCCGAATATAAAAAGTCGATTGAACATCCTGAAGAATTCTGGGGAGAGATTGCAGAAGAATTTTCTTGGAAGAAAAAGTGGGATAAAGTTCTGAATTGGAATTTTAAAGAACCAGAGATCAAATGGTTTGAAGGCGGAAAATTTAATATCACAGAAAATTGTTTAGATCGCCATTTGGAAAAACGAGGTGACCAGATTGCTTTTTATTTTGAATCCAATGATCCGAATGAAAATTCTCGCGAGATAAGTTATCGTGAAATGTATGAGCAAGTTTGCAAATTTGCAAATGTTCTCAAAAGCAAAGGAGTTAAGAAAGGCGATCGTGTTTGTTTATATATGCCAATGATTCCTGAATTAGCGATTGCAGTTTTGGCTTGTGCTAGAATTGGAGCTGTCCATTCGGTTGTATTTGCTGGTTTTTCTGCCACCGCCCTGTCTGGAAGAATTCAGGACAGTGATTGTTGTTGTGTAATTACTACCGATGGAGCATATCGTGGCGCAAAAGCAATTCCAATAAAATCTGTTGTAGATGATGCACTTGAAGTGTGCCCATCTGTAACCAATGTGATTGTATATAAGCGAACGGGCGAAAACATTAAAATAGATTCAGGTCGTGATTGTTGGTGGCATGAAGAAATGGAAAATGCTTCTGCTGAATGTCCAGCAGAAATGATGGATAGTGAAGACATGCTTTTTATTCTTTACACTTCTGGAAGTACGGGAAAACCAAAAGGCGTTGTTCATACTTGTGGCGGTTATATGGTTTACACAAAATATACTTTCGAAAATGTTTTTCAATATAATGAAGGAGATATTTTCTGGTGTACTGCCGACATCGGTTGGATAACGGGACATTCCTACATTGTTTATGGCCCTTTATTAGCTGGAGCAACTTCAGTTATGTTTGAAGGTATTCCTACTTTCCCAGATGCAGGAAGATTCTGGCAAGTCATTGATAAATATAAAGTCAATATCTTTTATACTGCACCAACAGCAATCAGAGCTTTGGAAGCAGCTGGATTGGATTTTGTAAATCCATATAAATTAAATTCTCTTCGTGTTTTAGGAACAGTTGGTGAGCCTATCAATGTGGAAGCCTGGGAATGGTATTATAAAAATATTGGGAAAGGAAATTGTCCAATTGTGGATACTTGGTGGCAAACAGAAACAGGCGGAATATTAATTTCTCCAATTGCGGGAATAACGAAAACCAAACCTGGATTTGCAACACTTCCATTACCCGGAATTCAGCCGCTTCTCGTGGATGAAAAGGGAAATGAAATTTTAGGAAATGGAATAGAAGGAAATCTCTGTATAAAATTTCCTTGGCCATCTATTATTCGTACAACTTATGGTGATCATGAGCGATGTAGAATAAATTATTTTGCGACCTATAAAAATCTTTATTTTACTGGTGATGGATGTAAACGTGATCTTGAAGGAAATTATCGCATCACCGGCAGAGTTGATGATGTAATTAATGTTTCAGGCCATCGTATTGGAACAGCAGAAGTGGAGAGTGCAATTAATATGCATGCTGATATTGTTGAAAGTGCTGTTGTAGGTTTTCCACATGACATAAAGGGTCAGGGAATATATGCCTATGTAATTTCTACAAAACAGAATGATGATCTTGAAATGTTGAAAAAAGAAATTCTTGCAGAAGTAACAAAGATCATTGGTCCCATTGCAAAGCCGGATAAAATTCAAGTAGTTCGTGGATTACCGAAAACCCGTTCAGGTAAAATTATGCGACGCATTTTAAGAAAAGTAGCAGAAGGGGAAATAAATAATCTAGGAGATACTTCTACCTTGTTGGATCCTTCTGTTGTGGATGATATTGTGAAAGGACGAGTGTGAAAGATTTTTGTATCTTTTCACGGATATCCCTATTAGGATAAAAAATAGATCAGATGAAAAAAATTGGGTTACTAATTTTATTTGTTAAGCTCAGTTCCTTGGCCAACGCACAAACCATTTCCGTGGATATGCTGTATTCGCTTCCGCCGAAGTCTGATTCAATTGCAGCTCACAATAAATTCTTTACTGCACATTTTGTTTCTGATTTTACAGGAAAGAGTTTTTCGGAAATGCAAATTATCTCTGCAAAGCATGTCTCAAATAGTCTTATTGCAAAAAAGGCCGTTCATAATTATTCTCTCAACGATATAGGTTTGATTTATTCTTCAGATTTTCCAATTTCCTTTTCTCGCAATTTAGGTGCTGCTTTTTATAATCAACCGACATCAAAAATTGGAGTGCTTAATTATTATGACCCGGCAAACGACTTCAAATTAGTAAACGGATTTTTCCAATCTGATAAAATTACTTTTACTTATGATTATAAATTTCAAACAGCATCTGATACACAATTAGTTTCTTCAAAAAATGGTAAAAAATTTACGCCAATAATTGTCCATAGGTTTATGGACCCTGAACAAGCGGCATTACTTTTTTCTGAATCGTGGAATTTTGATATGCTAACAGGGCATTTTACAAAAGGAATAAATCAAGTAGGATATCTCGAACGTAAAGTTGATTCGTATGAACCTGTTATTTATCGCTGGACAATGGTCATCGATAATGGCGATTCTGTTGGTTTGAACAAACAAGATGTCTTGATTAAGGAAAATGTAATAACTGAAGTTGCCATTAACAAACCGTATTCTATCCTTGAATATGATACAAGTTATTCTCAAATAGATGGAAGAGATGCTGCAAATGTGTTGGTTGGAACAATCGGAAATTTAGCAGATGCTGATAGAGCAAAATTCCTTTCAGCAATTTTCACTTATGCATATGCGCATCCCGAAAAAGTGTTTCCTAATAAGAAAGAGAATGGAGTTGATTTGTTACACCCATTTAAAACAGTGGAACAACTGGATGCTATTTTTCAACGTAAGGATAGCTTGGATATAGAAGATCAGTTTGGAAATATTTTAACGCAAGTTTTCACGACTGAAATATCCCTTTCATCTATTTACGCAATTCGCTTTTATGAAGATTGGTATTATGATCCTAAAGAAATGGTGATTAAAAAATCTGTAAAAGGAATTGGTTTTGTAAGAACCTTCGAAAATCCGCAAACGGGAAATGGTGAAATTTCTGATTTAGGAATATATATTAAATTGAATTAATAGAATTTTATTTTTTGATTGCAGGTTTCTTAGCAGGCGGAACTTTTGGTTTTTTATATACTGGCGCATATCCAACAACTTCAATTTTTACTTTCTGTAATCCTTTTGAATAGAAATTCAGTTTTTTCGCCACCATCGGAGTTAAATCGATACTTCTTGTGGACCTTTTTGGTAATCGATCTGTTATTTTCACATAAATAACAGAATCATTAGAAAGGTTGGTGACTTTTACAACTGTTCCGAAGGGAAGCCTTTTGTGTGCAGCTGTTAAACTATCTGGTGAAAAACGTTGTCCGCTCGAAGTCATCCTTCCTTTCCATTGTTCTCCATACCAACTGGCAATTCCATATTCAGAAAAGGTCATTAAAGAATCTGGATAATCTATATAGCCTGTAATATGCGTGGGGTTTGAAATGGAGTCATTAACTGCAAGACTATCAACCTGAGCCAGCAGATGGCAGGAAAGGAGGATAAAAGCAAGTACAACTATTTTTTTCACGAGTCTTTGTATCGAATTCGAATCTAGGTGTTTTTAATATAAGAATAAAATAATCAGCAGGCAACCCTGGACTTCAAAATCCGTCAATAAATTATGGAATTGCTGTCAAAACTTGTTAATGGAAATTGGATTATCTCCTGAGCAAAGCTATCTTCGTTAACTCAAATCATTCTCCCATCCATGCCCGAACGGGTTGTAATTATTCCGACGTATAACGAAAAAGAGAACATCGAAAAGATGATCAGAAAAGTGATGTCGCTAAACGGCGGTTATCATCTTCTGATTGTGGATGATGGTTCTCCTGATGGGACAGGCGCCATTGTGAAAAATATGATGCTGGAATTTCCTGGACGATTATTCATTGAAGAACGTAAAGGTAAATTAGGTTTAGGAACGGCTTATATCCATGGATTTCGCTGGAGTCTCAAAAATCAATACGAGTATATTTTTGAAATGGATTGTGATTTTTCACATAATCCTGACGACTTAAATCGGCTCTATGAAGCTTGTGCGGTTCAAGGTGCAGATGTTGCTGTTGGATCGAGATATATCAGCGGTGGAAAGGTTAAAAACTGGCCAATGAATCGTTTATTCATCTCCTATTTTGCATCCGTTTACGTGCGAATGATTTTGTGGTTTGGCGTTCGTGATACCACTGCGGGATTTAAATGTTATAAGGCAAAAGTGCTTTCTACAATTGATTTAGATAAAATCAAATTTGTCGGTTATGCTTTTCAGATTGAAATGAAATATTCTGCTTATCGTCTTGGGTTCAAAATCAAGGAAGTTCCAATAACTTTTATCGATAGAACGGAAGGCACTTCTAAAATGAGTTCCGGAATTATTAAGGAGGCTTTTTTAGGTGTTTTGCAAATGCGCTTCAGAAAAATTTTGCCAGCATCTAAGTAAATCCTTTTCACCGTTATCTACGTAAATTGTGGTATGAGGAATGTAATTCTATTTACAGTTTTTTCTTTTCTTTTATCTTTCAATTTATTGGGACAAACTACACCTAACGGTTTGAATTTTATTTCAAGTTTTTATAGAGGCGAACTTTTGGTAAACAATTATTTTTTCTCAAAACCTCAATCCTTCCCTGTTTACAGGTTTTCGGAAAGTAAATATTTCCCTGTAACAAGATTAAATGAATCTTTAATTTCTTCGAATACATTTTATCCAAATTTCAATACATTAAGATTTCAATTTCCTCAAGGGGCTGTTTTTTGCCGAATGGAAAATGAAACTACTAAGCGATGTGGATTTATGTTTAGCATTCATGCAGCTGGTTATACGGAATGATTTCCCTCATGCTTTAAGTCATGTACTTTGACATTTTCCTGACAATACAAGCATAATGTGTATTGTACTTTTGAGGAACAATATTTCCCTATGAAAAAGTTGCATTTCATCCCTTTTGTTTTTTTATTATCAATTCTTTTGATGGCTGAGAAGTCAATAAAGATCAATATCGATTGTCCTCAGGAAACGCATTTAAAAAATCTTCATCAACTTACTTTTGGTGGAGATAATGCTGAAGCCTATTTCAGTCCGGATGGAAAAGCATTAACCTTTCAGTCAAATTATAAAAAGTGGAATTTATCCTGCGACCAGATTTTCATGATGAAAATTAAAAGTGCAATGGATTCCAATTATGTTCCAACTCGTATTAGCACAGGTGATGGAAGGACAACTTGTTCTTATTTTATGCCTGATGGGAAACATATTCTTTATGCTTCAACGCACAAAGGTGGAAAGGCATGTCCAGAGACCGGTGATCTTCATAAAGGCGGAAAATATCTTTGGAATGTTTTTAACACCTACGATATTTTTATTGCTGATTTAAAGGGAAATATCACCAAACAATTGACGGACACAATAGGATATGATGCAGAAGCAGTTGTATCACCAAAGGGAGATAAAATTCTTTTTACTTCCACTCGAGGAGGTGATTTAGATTTGTGGACAATGAATATTGATGGAACGAATCCTCAGCAAGTGACGCATGAATTGGGTTATGATGGAGGTGGATTTTTCTCAGCTGATGGAAAGAAAATTGTCTTTCGTGCTTCAAGACCAAAGACCCCAGAAGAAATAAAAGATTATAAAGATTTATTAGCACAAGGTTTAGTTGCACCCGTCGCAATGGAAATTTTTACTTGCAATGTTGATGGAAGCGATTTGAAACAGGTTACAACACTTGGCAAAGCAAATTGGGCACCTTATTTTACGCCTGACCAGAAAAAAATTATTTTTTCTTCAAACCATCAGTCAACACGAGGGTATGATTTTCATTTGTTCACCGTTAATCTGGATGGTACAGGTTTGGAACAAATTACTTTTGATAGTTATTTCAATTCTTTCGCCATGTTTTCTCCTGATGGGAAACACCTTGTTTTCTCTTCGAATAGATTCAATCATGGTACGCATGATACAAATGTATTTATTGCAGATTGGGTGAATTAAGAGTTTTGTTGTTCATGAATTTGTAACTTTAGGGAATTAAATTCATGAATCATGAGACTTCTATTACGCGTTTCTCTTTGCCTTTTTTCGACTGCAATTTTTCAGACAATTACATTCGCGCAAGAGATTTCCGCCGTCCGAATAAAAAAAGACATCACCTATTTAGCTTCTGATAAATTAAAAGGTCGTGGAACGGGTTCCAAAGGCGAAAAAAGCGCTGGAAAATATATTGCGGCTGAATTTAAAAAAGCAGGACTAACTCCTAAAGGAACTAAAGGATATTATTATCCATTTACCTTCAAACATAAAGTTGATCCAAAGGATAGTACTTCTAAAATCGAAGATCGAAAAGGAACTGATATCATTGGTTTTTTGGATAATGGAGCTGCAACAACTGTAGTGATTGGCGCGCATTACGATCACTTGGGTTTAGGAATGGATCATAATTCACTTGATCCGAATCCTCAAGGTAAAATTCATAATGGAGCTGATGATAATGCATCCGGAACTTCAGGAGTGATGGAATTGGCTCGATATTATGCAGGGAATGGTGTCAAAGAACCTGTGAATTTTTTGTTCTGTTGTTTTTCAGGTGAAGAACTTGGACTAATCGGTTCAAAAAAATATTGCGAGAATCCAACCATAGATTTAAAAACGGTTGATTTCATGATTAATATGGATATGATTGGTCGTTTAAATGATTCTTCAAAATCGATGATTATTTACGGAGTAGGAACTGCTCCTGATTGGGTGCAAATGATTGATAGAATGCATACTGTTTTTCATATCAAACAAGACAGCGCAGGAATTGGACCATCAGATCAAACTTCATTCTACTTGAAAGAAATTCCAGTCTTGCATTTTTTTACCGGCCAACATTCCGATTATCACAAACCTACAGATGATGTAGAAAAAATAAATGTGGAAGGAGAGAAAATGGTCTTGGAATATATTGTCAATATTATTGATCAGGCCGCATCAAAACCCAAATTGCAATATCTCGTTACAAAAAATGTTGATGCAGGTACGCACATTTATAAAGTGACAATGGGTGTTATGCCTGATTATGCCTTTGAGGGAAAAGGAATGCGGGTAGATGGAGTAAGTGATGGGAAACCTGCAAAAGCAGCTGGTGTTTTACAAGGAGATGTTATTATACAACTTGGCGATTATCCAGTAAATAGTACGATGGATTATATGAAAGCCTTAGGACATTTTAAAAAAGGGGATACGGCGCCAATTAAAATAAAACGTTTGGATAAAGAAATTATTTTGAATGTTACTTTCTGAAAATGAAAATCTAATAAAATTAATATGTCAACCTTTCTCATTAAAAATGCAACCCTTGTTAATGAAGGCAATTCGTACAAGGCTGATGTATTGGTGGTAGATGATAAAATATCTTTAGTTCAAGCAAATATTCCTACAAAAGAAAATATTAAAACCATTGACGCTACAGGTTTGCATTTGCTTCCGGGAGTTATCGATGATCAAGTCCATTTTCGCGAGCCTGGATTAACACACAAAGCAGATTTATTTACAGAATCCAGAGCTGCTGTGGCAGGGGGAATAACCTCCTATATGGAGCAACCCAATACTTCACCTCCTGCAATAACAATTGATTTGCTCGAACAAAAATACGCTCGTGCTGCAGAAGTTTCTTTGGCGAATTATTCCTTCTTTATGGGAACATCTAATTCGAATCTGGATGAAATAAGAAAGATTGACCCAACAAATGTTTGTGGACTAAAAATATTCCTTGGATCTTCAACTGGAAATTTGAAGGTAGATAATGAAGAAAACCTTGATGCTATTTTCCGAGAAGTAAAAATGTTGATTGCAGTACATGCTGAGGATGATCGCATAATCAAAGAAAATGCGGAGAAATTCAAAACCCAATACGGAGAAAATATTACCATTGAAATGCATCCCTTAATTAGAAGTCGCGAGGCCTGTTATGCAATGACTTCTAAAACCATTACGAGAGCAAAAAAATTCGGTACACGTTTGCATGTATTTCATATTTCGACAGCAGACGAGCTAGCTCTTTTTGAAAATAAGTTACCGCTGAAAGAAAAGAAAATCACAGCAGAAGTTTGTGTTCATCATCTTTGGTTTACAGATGCGGATTATAAAACGAAAGGGAATTATATCAAATGGAATCCTGCCATTAAAACTGCAAATGACAGAGAGGAAATTTGGAAAGCACTTTTGGATAATCGTATTGATGTTATTGCCACCGATCACGCTCCACATACGATTGAAGAAAAGGAACAACCTTATTTATTAGCTCCTTCCGGAGGGCCTCTGGTTCAACATTCGCTGGTAGCTATGCTCGAAAAGGCACGTGAAGGAAAAATATCTATTGAAAGAGTAGTAGAGAAAATGTCTCATGCTGTAGCTGATCTTTTTCGAATTGAAAAGAGAGGCTACATTCGCGAAGGCTATTATGCTGATATGGTTTTAGTGAATTTGCATTCTCCTTGGGAAGTTTCTAAAGAAAATGTATTGTCAAAATGTGGATGGTCTCCCTTCGAAGGAATTACCTTTCATGCAAAAGTTGAAAAGACTTTTGTAAATGGAAATATCGTTTACGAAAACGACAAAATTGTTGAAGGTTCAAAAGGTATGCGAATGAAATTTTCGCCTGAAATGTGATAGAAGCAACAATTATTTCTTTTTGACTTAATTTACCACAAAACTTTTCACACCAATATGTTTTGTGCCTCTCAATCTCGCATAATACATTCCAGGAGCGAGTTCGTAATGTAAATCGTATTGTGTTTGACCAGTCAATAAAGCAGTTTCAACAATGCGACCATTGATGTCAATGATTTCAAGATTTATTTTTTCCTCGGATGAAGCATTCTCTCCTAAACTAATCGAAAAAGATCCATTATTCGGCGAAGGAAAAAGCGAAAGCGAAGAGGAGAAATCCGAAGTAGCATGAAGATCTGTAAACACATCCAAATCTGTTGCCCAAATTCCTCTTCCAAAAGTACAAACGTAAATTTTATTTAAAAGCACATTAAATTCAATATCAGAACAAATAACATTTGGTAAACCTGTGCTGCGCAAAATCCAAGTGTTATTAGGAGCATCCAACATGTAAATTCCTAAATCTGTTGCAATCATTACTGAGTTTGCCGCTGGAATATACTTAATACAATTCACAGGAATATTCGGAAGGTTATAGGAAATGTTCGTCCAGGAAGTGCCACCGTTTGTAGTACGATAAACTTTATCTGGTGCACTAAAGCCAGCCATCGAAACGTAAGCCGTCAAAGGATCATTTTCTGAAACTTCTACACTTGTGAAAAACAAGGAATCGGGTAGCCCTGAGGTAATGTTGGTCCAGAGTCCACCACCATTAGTTGTTTTATAAAGCAAGGATGGTAATCCATACTCATAATGTATTCGCTTGGCAGCATATATTACCTGGGAATTGGAATTGGCAACTGCTATGGCATTTACTTCTTGCGTATTTCCGAGAAATGGAAAATTCGAAATGGCATTCCAGCTGTTTCCATTATCAGTAGTTTTAGTTACATTTTCAAAACCACAATAGATGGTTCCATAATTATTATAATCTGCCGTAATAGGAGAAGTCCATTCACCAGCCTCATTATTTACATTTGAACCCGTTCCAAACGAGCTTACGCCGTCATCTGGAGAAGTATAAAAATTTCCATATTGACTTGAACCAAATACAAGTGCATTGTCAACAGGATCAACATAATTATCCATTCCGTCACCACCGAAAATGGTAAACCATGTATTGTTTACAAAATAAAATGTGGCATTGTCTTGTGCTCCTGCACACAATCTTGCAGCAGCATTTCTTGAACTTGAAATTCTATAAAAAGAAGAAATCTGCATGCCATCACTGATATGTGTCCATGAAGTTGGCCATGGATTTCCAATGTTTGCGCTATTCCAAGTTTGTGTTTGATAATTTGTGGTGCGATAAACACCTCCATCACTACAAACAAAAATTTCGCCGGTGATTGGATGCGGCGCGATGAAATGAATATCGCCATGAATAGTTGGTCCATAATTTAAGGTCCAATGATTCGCCGGATCAAATGTTACACCACCATCAATCGACCCATATAAATTCACACCACCTGTAAATAAAATATTACGGTTCGTCGGACTTACCATAAATCCTAAATCATAAGTTCCTTGCCCTCCTGGATTGGTGCCATCACCACCTTCAAGAATATTTAAAGTCGGTGAAATGTAATTCCAAGTTGATCCTGCATTTATTGATTTATAAATTCCATAAAGTCCGAATTGTGTATCAACAGTAAGTGCATAAATGTAATTCGGATCAGATTGTGATATCGCAAGTTTTACTCGTTGCACAGTTCCTGTAGCTGGAATGCCAGTTGTAAGAGTGGTCCATGTCAATCCGAAATCAGTGGATTTTTTTATCGATGCACTTCCATCATTTGAATTCATCACCCAGCCTGTTGCTGCATAAATTGTATTTGAATTATTCGGTGCAACAAGCATATCCCAGAATAAACCTGCATTCACATTTGTCCATGTAACTCCAGCATTTGTAGATCGGTACATTCCTGTAACACCACAAGCAAGTAAATTATTGCTGTTAGTTGGGTCAATAATTATTTTACGAATGAGAGAAGCATCACCTTGTGTCATTTGAAATGTAAGTCCTGTCGGATTCCATGTCAGTCCACCATCTGTAGTTTTATAAACGCCAAGACCATAATGTGTATTTCTTTTTCTTCCATTCAAGTAAAGTCCGAATCCGATATATTCAAAATCACAAACAGAAATGTACATCGTGTTATTCGGATCTGAAGGGTCAATAGCAATATCACTGATTCTGGTTATGGGTAGATTGTCTGTAAGCGGAGTCCACGTCGTTCCGTTATTTGTTGTTTTCCATAAACCGCCTTGTGCAACACCAACATAATAAGTTGTTGCAAGGGTTGGATGAAATGCAATGCAATTAATTCTTCCGATTCCATTTTGCATATATCCTGTAAGGTTATTTGGAACAGCATTTGGACCCACGGGATACCATGCAGAAGTAGACATTTGTGAAGATGAGGACACGATATTTTTTTGATTAGCAACTTCGATGGCTGCATTGATATAATCTGTAGGATCTGCCATTTCACCTTGGGCATTTGTATGCATAAGCATATCCATTTCGAAACGTTTGAAACATTTCCATCCTTTTGTTTTTGATAAATCATTCACTTTCGACCAATCATTAAATTGACGTTGCATTTCAGAAAATGACATCGGCTGATCGGAAGTTGGTTTTAGAAATTTCTGGGCATTCAATTGAATACTTAGAATTACTATAAAAAAGAAAGTTATTTTTTTCATAAGGAGAAGGTCTCTGGAATCAAATTTAACGAAAATATGATCTTCTTACCCATAACTCATTTGACTCGACTATCTTTGAACCGAAATTATGAAACTGATAGGAGCCCTATTTTATCGTTATCTCTGGGTAGTATTCAATATTTTCCTTGCCTATTTCTATCGCTCTTCACTAAGAAGGCAGATGGTAGGACTGGAAAATGTACCGAAGGATCGGCCGATACTTTTGTGTAGTAACCATCCGAATGCTTTTATGGATGCGTTAATGTTGGGAAGTGCTGTAGGTCGTAGGACATGGTTTCTTGCGCGTTCTGACGTTTTTCGCAAAAAGTTATTGGCGAAATTTTTGAGTTTCGTTGGCATTATCCCAATTTATAGATTGTTGGAAGGCGCAGAAAATTTATCAAAGAATGATGAAACATTTGATAAATGCGCAGCGATGTTGGAAGAAAATAAATCAATCATTATTTTTTCTGAGGGACTTTGTATTCAGGAGCGTCGTTTGCGTAAATTAAAAAAGGGTACTGCGCGAATTGCATTTTCAGCTGAGGAAAAAAATGGATGGAAATTGAATCTGACGATTATTCCAGTGGGAATGAATTATTCATCAACACCTTGGAAATTCAGAAAGCCTTTGCATATACGATTTGGAAAACCAATGTTGGTCAATCAATACAAGGAACTTTATCTTCAGGACAAAGCCAGGGCAATGACACTTTTTACAAAAGAGTTAGAAGCGCTTATGGCTGAGCAGCTCATTATCATTGACAATAAAGAAAATGATGAATTCGTAGCGGAACTGGAAGAAATGATGATTCCTGAATGGGCTAAAGAGAAAGGTATAAATCCGAAGAGTCAAAAAGATTGTCACCAATTTACAGAAACGATTACGCATTTAATTCGAGAGGAAGAAAAAATTATTCCTGATCATGTTATGGAGTTGCGTAGTAAGACAACAACATACTTCAAAAAATTAAAACATTTAAATGTCAGAGATGCTTCAGTTCATCAATTGGAAAGGGGTAATTTGAATTGGGCATTTGTACTTTTGAATTATTTATTTTTCGTTTTGTTTTTGCCTGTGTGGATTTTTGGTTTGATAACAAATTATGTTCCGTATAAAGTTCCATCACTCATAGCCAACAAAATTGTAAAGCACATCGAGTGGCATGCTTCTGTGAATGCAACGATAGGAGTATTTCTCTGGCAAATTTACTGGCTCTTACAGAGTTTAGTAATTGCACTTGTTTTCAGAAATTGGTATTTACTTTTTGCCTTCATGTTGGTCGTTCCACTTTGTGGAATGATTGCCTATGAATTATATATAGTTTTGAAAAAGGCTAATGGAGCAAAAAACTTACTTGGAGAAAAGGCCCAGGCAGTCGAGTTGATGGCACTTAGAAAAGATATTGTTAGTGAAATAAATTCGCTTAAAACGAAACATTCCTATTTAGTAGCTTAATTATTTTGTTGTTGATATAATTAAAAATATCAATAAGGCTGTCATGCCTATTCCAATGAGCAAAGGAATCCAGAAGGGTCTTTTTTTGAATTGAGTTTCGGCGCCGATATATTTATTCCAGAATAGCATTTCGATAAGGTATCCACCTGCAATATTGATAATAATGCTGAATGATCCGATGTTTGGTATTTGTGTTCCCAGCCACATAATACCAACAGTGTACATTAAACCGAAAGCCAATACTTCGATAATTCCTTTTTTTGTTGGTGTGCGATAGAGATTCATGGCCATAAGAATCGATCCAAAAAAGACACTGAACAAAGCTGAAAAAATTCGAATAACCTGACGGGTGTAAAGTTCAGGTTCATTGCCAGATGGTGTATTTAGATTTTGATTTTCAACCCACAATTCACCTTCTTTTATTTTTACTTCTTCAGGTATAATTACAGCATCTTTACGAATAGCAATAAGTTCTTCTTCAGAAAATATTCTTCCGCGTTTTTGTAATTCTGCAAGAGAAGCCAAAACAATTTCCGCAATATATTTATGACGGTTTGCAATTTTTTCATTCAATTGCTCATCTGTAAAGCCTGCAACTTTTTCCTCAAATTCATCCATAATAACTGTTTTGTTTTTTCAAGCTTTTGGAAAACGAAATCAATCAATCCTTCACACGATTCATGCCCATTGATTTTAACATCCAATCAGGAAGAGGTTTTTCTGCTGGTCGATTTTTTAGATTGATATACCAACCGATTTTTTTCAACACAGG
The DNA here is from genome assembly GCA_038237845.1 of Bacteroidia bacterium. GTDB lineage: Bacteria > Bacteroidota > Bacteroidia > Palsa-965 > Palsa-965. The sequence goes on along the minus strand of JBBRYH010000009.1, from coordinate 51,284 downwards.
AACTTTATGGGTTTCTACAAATTCTATAAGTGTTCCATCAGGATCTTCGATATAGGAAAAATGACCTGCTGCTTCACCCATGTCAAAACTATTGGCACTATCAACAGTGAACGGATGGCCTTTTGATTCACATAATGTTTTCATTTCATTCATGCCTATGACGTCAAAACACAAATGAATAAATCCGCGATCTCCCCACCATCTTCCTTCGAATATTTTTCTGACTGGTTTGCCTTTTACTTCTACCAATTCTATCATGGATGATCCAAGCAAACGAGAAAATGCTCCTGCTCTTGGTTTAGAATGTTTTAATAAAACTCTTCTGCATTCTACATCTCCTCCCGGAAGATTTTTCAAATCATCAAATTTTCCGCTCTTGTCATACACGACTGTATCATAACCCAGAATTTCTCCGTAGAATTTTTTTGATTGCTCAATATTCGTAACTCCCAACAACGCACCAGCCGGACCGCCCGTTAATTGTTTTCCATTTCCGAACCAATCATTTCCTTGAACAATCTGAAAAATATTTCCCCAAGGATCACGCACAAAAAAAGTCGATGTGCCATCGGGAGAAGTTGTAAGCTCTCCAAGAATTTCGCCGTTTGTTCGAGCGGAGTCGAGAACAAGGCGAGATTTCAAAAATTCGTAAGAACCTTTTACATCCGAAGATTTCATGCGTGTTATAAAATGGCCGATGTCACCAAGTTGAATTTCAAAACTTACAGGCACAGGCACGCGAGAAGTATATTGCCAGATTTCAAATCCACCACCACCTTTCATATTCAATGCAAGGATAGCATGACGTTTATGTGGTTTGCCGCCGGTATAAGGTAACATTAAGTTTGCCTCTGCCGCTTCTTCAAAAACAGGTACGTCCATTCCGAAATTTTGACGATACCATTTGAATGCTGCATGCACATCAGGAATTCCGATGCCGATTTGCTGAATACCACTAATTACTGGTTTGCTCATAATGGATGCAAATATAGACTTGTGACATGAGAAAATGTTTGTTCATACTGTTTTTTCTTGGTGCCTTCGTGCCTTTGTGGCAAAAACGAATGGAACTAAGCACTAACTTTACTTCATGACATTCAAAGGAAAAACAGTTTTCATTACTGGCGGATCGCGCGGAATTGGAAAAGCAATTGCATTAAAACTCGCAGCTGATGGTGCAAATATTATTATCGCAGCCAAAACTACAGAGGTAAATCCACGTTTAGAAGGAACAATTTTTTCTGCCGCTGAAGAAATTGAAAAAGTAGGAGGGAAGTGCCTTCCGATAAAATGTGATATTCGTGAAGAAGAACAAGTAGTTGCGGCCGTTGCTGCAGCAGTGGAAAAATTCGGCGGAATAGATATTCTTATTAATAATGCAAGTGCAATTAATCTTTCTCCTGCATCTATTCTTCCTGCGAAACAATATGACTTAATGTTAAACATTAATGCAAGAGGTACTTATCTGGTTTCTCGTCATTGTATTCCGCATTTGAAAAAATCTTCCTCCGCGCATATTTTAACTTTATCACCTCCGCTAAGTCTTGATAAAAAATGGTTTTCTCATTTTGCTCCTTACACCTTAAGCAAATTCGGAATGAGTATGATCACATTTGGCCTTTCTCAAGAATTGCAAAAGGATAATGTTTCCGCAAATTGCCTTTGGCCTAGAACAACAATTGCAACAGCAGCGGTGAAAAATATTTTAGGTGGAGAAGAGATGATGTTGAAATCTCGCAAGCCCGAAATTTTAGCTGATGCTGCCTACTTTATTTTAAGCGGAAGAGAATCGGGCAATTTTTTCATTGATGATGAAGTGTTAGCAAAAAACGGCGTTACAGATTTGTCGGGATATTCTGTTGTTCCTGGTGCGGAATTAATGGATGATATTTTTCTCTAGCCAGAATCCTTTTATTGCTTTAAAGGACAGTCTGTAACTTGAATTGACTGCGCCAATACCCATTTTTAATCTATTTATTTGTTACAACTAACAAATGGGTTTACTTTTGCACCCTTATTAGAATTTACGCACACTTTCAATATTTTAGAAAATCAAAACATGAAAAAAATTACAATTATTCTCTCCATTTGCATGTTTGCAATGTTGAGTAATTTGAATGCTCAACTACCAATGACGCGTTCTATTTTTAATGGAACCTATACGGCAATTGTTGGCGGTACAACTTCAACAGCAATAGGAGATGATTTTTTTCAGCAGAACATTCCTGTCGGTTTCTCCTTCACTTATCTGGGAACTCCCTACACGCAATTTTCAGTTTCAACAAACGGTTGGTTGAGTTTTGTAAATGGTGCAACTTTTGATGCATTCAATAACAATCTTTCAACTACGACCAATAATGGGGTGGTTGCGCCTTGGTGGGATGATTTAATAACTTCGGCAATTGTATATCAAACAACAGGAACCCCAGGAACCCAAATTTGTACAATTCAATGGACCTCATTGAGCTATTATAATACTTCAACACGTACAATTAATTACCAGGTGAAATTATATGAAGGAACTAATGTGATCGAATTCTGGTATGGTGCCGCACCTACAGGAACACTTAATCTAAACGAATCTGCTTCTATTGGTATCAAAAGTATTACTGGTGGAAATGGACAATATCTTGATGCAGTCACTGGCTCGGCATTTGTTGCAAATGGATTTTTGCAAAGTGACCGTTTCCCTACTTATAATTTTAGATTCACGCCTGGAGCCCCAACCGTGCTAACAGGAGGAACATACAATGTAGGAGTTGGACAAACATATATCAATCTTAATGAAGCAGTCGCTGTGTAAGCTTCCCCAAAGTTCGGCCATTTAAAAGTAGAGGGCAAATTAAAAAACCACTAATTTTAAACAGCTATGAGAAAATCAAGATTCGCAGAATGATTCAGTGGAAGTTTCGCTTTGTACTGGAATAAATAACCCTGTTTCGGATGCAGCCAATGTAAATATCTATCCTAATCCGAATATGGGTCAGTTTACAATTGATCTTGGATATGTTCCGGCGCAACCAGTAATAGTTGATATCATGGATGCTCTTGGACAGAAAGTTCAATCGTTCGAAATGATCTCAACGACAAAACAAGTTGACTTGAGTGTTTATGGTTCGGGTGTGTATACGTTACGTGTTATTAATGGAAATTCGATCTCAGTATATCGAGTGATTAGTAATAAATAGAATTTAGGAAAGTAAATACGGCGACTCAATCATTTCTTTAAGTCGCCGTATTTTTTATGTTCTAAATGATTATCCTAAGTATTTTCCTACTATCGGCATTCTTCTTCCACTTCCAAAAGCCTTAGGAGAAACGCGAAGTACTGGAGCCATCTGTGCACGTTTCCATTCATTGCTGTTGACCATTTTTAAAATTCGATCGACAAGTGCTTTGTCAAATCCCATCTTGACTAATTCTTTTGGGCCTTGTCTGTTTTCAATGTATTCTTCGAGCACTTTGTCAAGTAAATCATACTCAGGCAATGAATCACTGTCTTTTTGATTAGGTCGTAATTCGGCGGAAGGAGCTTTGGTTAAAATATTTTTTGGAATTATTTCTTCACTTAAATTTATAAAACGACACAATTCAAAAACTTGTGTTTTGTATAAATCGCCAATCACAGAAATGCCGCCGCACATATCTCCATACAAAGTTCCATAACCTACTGCTGCTTCGCTTTTATTGGTGGTGTTCAAAAGGATGTAACCGAATTTATTAGCAATGCCCATTAAAATAATACCGCGCAATCTGGCCTGAATATTTTCTTCAGCCACATTGAAAGTCGAATTCTTAAAAACGGGAGAAAGCGTTTGTTGCATACTTTCAAAACTATCCTTGATTGAAATAATTTCATAGTTGCAATCAAGATTCTTACATAATGCAACTGAATCATCAATTGAATGTTGAGAGGAAAATTGCGAAGGCATTAAAACGGAAAGGACATTCTCCCTCCCAAGTGCTTTGATAGCTAAAACAAGAACCAAAGCAGAATCTATACCTCCTGAAAGTCCAAGTACCGCTTTAGTAAATCCCATCTTAGAAAAATAATCCTTGATGCCAAGAACTAGCGCATTTTGAATGAGAGAAATTTCATTTTGTTCTCTTTCGATTTTCGATTTTCGATTTTCGATTTTCGATATTGCATTGGTATCAATTATCTTAAAATCCTCTTCAAAATAATCCATTTCACAAACTATCTTTCCTGTTGCATTAAGGACCATTGATCCTCCATCAAAAATAATTTCTGTCTGCGCACCCACTTGTTGAATATAGATCAGCGGCATTTTATATTTCTCTACATTCCTTTTTAATACATCACGACGCATATTCGCATGCTTATAATTAAAAGGAGAAGCTGCAATGTTGATCATCATTTCTGGAGATTGTTTTATTAACTCCTCCATCGGCCATTGCGTGTACATCAAATCTTCTTCGACATCCCAAAGATCTTCACAAACGGTAAGAGCAATTCTTTTCCCACAAATTTCAGCTATATGAAATTCTTTTGCAGGTTCAAAATATCGGTATTCGTCAAAAACATCGTAATTCGGAAGTAAACCTTTATAATGAATGCTTTTTATTTTTCCGTTCTCTAAAACATATGCCGCATTAAATAAATTTTTTCCTTCAACCTTTGGATTAATTGCGGGTGCCCCTACAATTGCAGAGATTCCAACACAAGAAGCTGCAATTGTATTTATAGAGTCAGTACAGCGCGAAATAAAATCAGGAAATTCTAGAAAATCTTTTGGAGGATAACCGCATATGCTTAATTCAGCAAATACAACCAAGTCAGCTCCTTCTTCTTTTGCCCGTAGTATATTGGCAATAATTTTCTCCGTATTAAGAACAAAATTTCCAATGTGAAAATTCAATTGAGCAAGGGCAACCTTCATACAGTAAAAGTAATAGGATTCATCTTATAAAATTAGCTTCCTATTGCTAATCTCGCATCAATAGGGGCAAAAAAAAACGATCGACTATAATGTCGATCGTTTTGCATAATAATATTAAGACTAGAACAATACTCCGAAGGTCAAAGCAAATCCACTTGCTCTTGCATTTTGGGAGACTGCGCTGTAGTTATTTGATTTTGTACGGAAAAGAAATTTGGATTCAGATTTTAAAACATTAGAAAAACCATTGAAGAAATTTAATCCGAAAACCAAAGAGGTAGATCCAGCAAGATTCCATTCTGCACCACCACCAACGTTCAGGGCGAACATAAACAGACTCATATCACTTGAGTTTAATATGTCTGTGTTGTTTGTAGAACCGCCTGTTTTTACAGAACGCACAGCATCATTGACACGGCTTTTCATACGAAAAGAAGTGTTGATACCAAACATACCGAAGTAGGTTAAAGCACCAATTTCAGGAGTTTTTAATTTTAAAGTAAAAGGAAGAGTTACATAAGTAGTGTTGTAAACTCTATTGTTTAACTGATAAAGAACAGAAGTTGATACAGTATCAGCACGCTCCTGCAATTCACTATCTTTTGATAAATAGTAAAAATTTGTATCAACCATATTAATTTTGCCACCAAAATAATCTACCTGAAATCCTGTAGCGATAGACGCTACTTTGTTTAATCGAAATTCCATTGAAAGACCATATCCCCCTTTTGCTGAAACCCCATTACTGGAGAATTTCTTTTTATCTTCAGGCTTGTACCAGGTAAGCATGCCGGTTGCCTTAAGTCCGAAACGGAAGTTTTTGATGTTGTTTTCGCTACCATCTTGTGCGAGAGCTAATTTACCGCCCAATGTTAGGACGAGGAAAAGTAACATTACCTTTTTCATACCTTTGTCGTGTTTTTAAATGTTGGACAATATTACGATAAATTTGAGAGCTATGAAATACGTTTTGTCCATTGTTGTTATTGTTTCTTTGTTATTTGGCTCATGTAAAAATGACCGTTTAGACGTGGACGTATCGGCAATTTCCGTGCCGCAGGTAAAAATCAGACGATTCGATAAAGCTTTTTTTGCTATGGATACCATGCAAATGCGAAATTCGATTGAACATTTGCATGTGGATTATGGGGATTTTGCAGATGGTTACATCAATCATATCATATGTAATAATGCTCCCGATTCTATTGGATGCGACTTTGCTATTCGCGATTTTCTTTTTAACAAAAGAGTTGGAATGCGAGATGTTTTTCAGGAATGTCAAAACGTTTTTCCGGGCGATTTTTCAGAAATCGAAAATCAATTAACCGATGCCTACAAACATTTTCTATACTATTTTCCTAAAAAAAAATTGCCAAATTCGGTAAATACTACGATGACAGGATTCAATTATAATATTTTTAATATTCAAGGTGATTATGGTATAAGTCTTGAGTTTTATCTTGGAAAAAATAATGCATACTATGATGCATTGCCTGATTTATGGCCTACGTATCGTCGTCGTGTAAGCAGTTCAGAATACATTACGAGCAATTTTGTCAAGGCCTGGATGATGAATGAATTTTCTTACAATCCACCTAAAAACGATCTAATCAATAAGATGATTTATGAAGGCAAATTACTCTATCTGCAGAAAGCATTATTGAGAAATTTACCTGATACGATTATCATTGGATGCACACAAACAAAATTAAATTGGGCTATTGAAAATGAAGCTAAAATGTGGGCCGAATTAATTGAACAGAAAAAAATCTATTCTGATAACGATGAAGATTTAAACCATTTTACTGAAGATGGAGCTTTTACTCCAGGACTCCCAAAAGAATCACCTGGTAAGGCTGGATGTTGGATTGGTTTAAGGATCGTTGAAGGATTCATGGAAAAAAACCCAACCACGACGCTAGAACAATTGATGAAATTAACCGACGGCGCTCAACTTTTAAATCGTTCAAAGTACAAACCCAAATTTTAATTATAGGGCAAGTAACACACCTAAAATTGTTGAATTTGGTTAGTTATCTGATTGGGCCGAAGATGCAAGTCCTTTCCCACAATTCTATACCACCATCCTTCCTTCAAAAAGATATTACACACACTCACACCATCTCCAAACTAACCACTATTTTTAGGCCATGAGAAAAGCAACTATAAATTTTACGATTGAACTTGATGAGAATAATTTGCCTGAGACCATAAAATGGGATGCAAGCGACACGAAGGATGGGGGCAGTTGCAAAGCCATTATGCTTGCTATGTGGGATGAAAACGAGAAAAATACTATGCGTATTGATCTGTGGACCAGGGATATGGCTGTTGAAGACATGAAAAGGTTTTTCCACCAGAATTTAGTCACAATGTCCGATACGTTACAAAGATCTACAAGTGAGGATAAAATGGCCGCCGATATGCGTGATTTTGGGGCCTATTTTGCTGAGAAAATGGGGCTTGTTGACCCAGTTTAGAACTAATTATCAGGCAGATGTTTTTTTTATGCCAAAAATTGTTTTATTTTAGTGTCGGCTCGAAACTACACCGAATCTCATAACCCATGAAACATAAGTACCCCCTTTTAGCTGCTTTTTTGACTCTTGCAACTTCTATAGGTCTTAATGCACAGATTTTTTATTCCAATGGAGCAACTGTTCATGTTACAACCGGTGGAATTCTTCATTGCAATGGTGGTTTAACATTAGATAATACTTCTTCATTCACGAATGACGGAACTACTAATGTTTACAAAAACTCAACACTTCCGCTTAATGGTACAATGACGATTAACAGCGGTTCTTCTGCTGGTAATGGATATTATAAAGTCGAGCAAGATTGGATTAATAACTCTGTATTTATTGGTGGAACTAGTACAGTCGAACTTTTTGGAAATACGCAAGAATTCATTACCAGTATCAATGGAACAGTTACAACTTTCCATAATTTGAAATTAACAGGTACAGGTACAAATGCTAATCGCAAAAAAACATTGCAATTAGTAAATGCAATGACAGATGCAGTTGGTGGAGTTTTAAATATCGGTGATAGAGAATTAGAAACACAAACAAATACATTTTTCGTAAATGATCCTGCTACAACTGCTGTTACAAATCTTATAGTACCAGGCTCTGAAGGATTTGTAAGTAGTACTGCTCCTGGAGTTTTGTCACGCGCAACTTCTGGTGCTGGAACTTATGTTTTCCCAGTAGGTTCAAGTGTGGTTTCTACTCGTTATCGTCCTATTGAATTAGCAACGAATGCAGGAAGTACGGTTGATATTTATACAGTTCGTTTTATCAATCATAATCCTGATAACGATACTTATAATCGTGCAACAAATGACGGCTTAATTTGTCTTGCAAATGATACTTTTTATCATGCTATTCTTCGTGTAGCTGGTACAGATCCTGCTGATGTAAAAGTATTTTACATTCCGGCTTCCGATGGGGCTTGGGATGGAGTTTCTCATTGGAGAACTTCTAATTTAATGTGGAATGACATTGCGGCCGCTACTACAGGAACTTCCGGTATTTTCACAACACGATCAAGAAATGCATGGGCATTTACAAACCCTGGTGCGCCTTACGTTCTAACACAAGTGCGTCCGGCTGCTCCTGTTATTGTTTGTCCTACTTTCTGCGAAAACAGTCCTAATAATTTGTTTACTGTAACAGGTGGTAACGGAACTTTCAACTGGACAGTACCTGCTAATGGTACCATTGTCAACGGACAAGGATCAGATTCTCTTTTTGTTGATTGGACAACCGGCACAAGTGCAGTAACAGTTGTTTCCGTTGGTTCACCTGGATGTTTTTCTTTACCCGCTTCTTGTTCTCCAACAGTAAACCCTAATCCAACAGCGAATTTTACAACTGATACTACAGGAAGTAACATTTGGGCAACCACATGGAACTTTACAGATCTTTCTACAGGAAGTCCAGTGTCATGGGCATGGGATTTTGGTAATGGTCAGACCTCAACATCACAAAGTCCTACTAACACTTTTACAGGTGCTGGAACCTATACTGTAACATTAACTGCAACGAACCAATTTGGTTGTGTTGATACAGTACAATCCGTTGTAACTGTCCTTGAAGGAATTGTTATTCCAAACGTATTCTCACCTAATGCTGACGGAACAAATGATGAGTTTTATATTCCAAGTTCAGGATTCTCTGATTACAAAATTGAAATTTTCGATCGTTGGGGAGTTAAAATCTTTGATCAAACCGCCCCTGCAATTCATTGGGATGGAACTTCAACTTCAGGTTTGAAATGTGTTGATGGAACTTATTACTTCATTTTACATTATGCTTTGACAGTTGATAAGACTGAAAAAACATATACAGGTTTCATTACCTTAATTGGTTCAGGTCAGAAATAAAAAAAAGAAAATATTGTTTAATCCCGCTTTGGATTTCCAAAGCGGGATTTTTTTTTGGCAACGTAACTACGCCATTAACGTCTTGAATACAAAGAACTATATGCGGAATAGAATTGTTTTAATTTGCTTTCTAATAAGTGGCATCAGGGCTTATGCGGGCAGAATTGACCAGGATGTATTAAATAAGATTTCAGGGACGAAATGGGACTTAATAGAAGAAAAAAAAGCAGGTGGTATTATCCATAAAAAAAATCTGCATCCTTCCCAATTGCGACTCACGTTTTCAACTGGTAGTATGTTATTTGATTCAGAGGAACTACATACTCAATGTGATTATACACTTAAAAATGCAAATGAATTCTGGATGTATTGTACGGAGCCCGACCAATATATTTATAGGGTTCATGCTTTAGATAGTAAAAAATTGGAAATCGACTTATTGGCTAAAGTACCAGGTGGAAAATACGTTCGAAAAAAGCGAATGTTTTTTAAGCGTATAAAACAATAAAATAATTTTTAGTTATTTAATTGGGTGTAAATTTTATTTGTTTCTTCAATAAAATTTAAAACTTCAGCCTTCCCTTTTTTCTTTTCTGCCGAAGTTAAAAAGTGCATCGGAAATTCTTCCCATTCTTCCAACATTTTCCTTTTATAAGCTGCAATAGATTTAGGTAAAGTGATGGAAGAAATTTTATCGCATTTTGTAAAACAAATTGCAAATGCAATTCCAGCGCTTGCCAGACTTTCCATAAATTCCAGATCTATTTTTTGTGGTTTAATTCTGGAATCCACCAATACAAAAACGCACATGAGATTTTTGCGCCCAAGGATGTATCGACTGATCATTTGATTAAACTGTGCTCGTTTTACCTGTGAGACTTTCGCATATCCATATCCAGGCAAATCGACAAGATACCAATCGTCGTTCACCATATAGTGATTGATGATTTGTGTTTTTCCAGGAGTTGAAGAAATCCTTGCCAATCCATTAATTCCACAAAGCATATTTATCAAAGAAGATTTTCCAACATTGGAACGTCCGATAAATGCATATTCTGCGCGATCGCCTGGGGGGCAATCTTCAATTTTATCGTTACTGCTAATATAAACGGCCGTGCGAATTTTCACAATGAAATAGAGGTAAGAATCGGTTCAGGAGAAATTATTTCTTTCTACCTGTGTAGGAATTAATATGACGTTCTTTCTTAGTTGGATAAATATCAGCAATCGTAACCATGATTCCGGTTTCATCAACATCGCCGAACTCTTCATTTACTGAAGTGCCGAAATTATGCATTGATGCACTTAAATTCATGTAGGAATTTACGAGAGGCGGAATATTTTCTCCAAGAGAACGAACTAATTTATTTAGTAAATGATGCCCTTCTTTATATGGGAGGTTACCCAACTCATTTTCAAAAGAAGTAATATCCGTTTTTATTGAAACTGGAAAAATCGGAGTCACTAAACTTTCCTTATCAGGAAAATAATGATTCATGAAATGAAGAATATAATTTCTCGCCTCAACATCAAAGTGTCTGTACATTGTAACTTTTCCGAAAAAATAGTTCATGTCTGCATGATCTACAACCAATGCACCCAGACCATCCCAAAGATTATCCAGTGAGAAAAGTCCTTTTCTATTATTTGCTGAAGGTTGATAAGCAGGCTGAACAAAAGATCTACCCAATTCAATGGTGAAGGGTAAATATTCTTTCTTAAATTTTTCGCTGAAAGTAAAAAGTTCTGTTGTCGCTAGATGATAATTTCCATCTGAGGATTTTGAATCTTCACAACGTATAAAACGGTAACCACCTACAATTTCTTTATCCTCCGGATTCCAAACTATTAATTGTTTGTAGCAGTTTTGACAAATATCAAAATCATCAAGATCGCTGTCTTTATCTGTACCTCCACCTGCAGCTCGGAAGGTTACCTCTCGCAAGCGGCCAATTTCCAGAAGTGTATTCGGTGCATTATGAATATCTACAATATAAATTTGATTATCCCCCTTGTTTGTTTGACGAACAAATGTATCCTTGTTGAGTTCGAGCTCAAGTAATTCGCGAGATACAGGTGGAATAATTGCTTTCATAAAATTCGCTAGGCGAACGTGTCTTGTTATTTTACAATATCTGAAAATGGACCTGGGCTTCCATCTCCAATTGCATAAACCTCTTGTTTCACCAACGCCGCCAATTCACGTGGCGACTTTTGCTGATCCAAAGAGTCAGGATTTATCGGTTTACCAAAGGTAATGGTTATTGTTTTATGCTGTTGCTTATACATCTCATTGACGAGGTAAAACATCTCAATATTAGCCTTGATTCCCAGTCGTTTCCTCCAAAGAGAAAGGTTATAAAAAAAAGATGAATTCTTGCCTTCAATATAGGTCGGAATTATTTGCTTGTTGTATTGAATTGCTTTTGTAATAAAACTTTTTTTCCATTCCAAATCAAGCACTTTGCCACTTTGTTTTCTGGAGACTAATCCGGCAGGAAAAATTAATACGGCATTTTCACTTTTATAAGTTTCTTCAATTCTATTAATGGAACTTTGTGATCCATGTTTATTTACAGGAATAAATAAATCATCCATAGTCCCAAGACTAAATAAAATATCATTTACAAGAAACTGAATGTCTTCACGTTTTCTGGCAACCGCTTCCATTAATGCGAGTCCATCGAAGCCACCCAGTGGGTGATTTGCAGCCAAAATAAATCCACCCTTAGCAGGAATGTTTTCTAATCCAGCTGTAACGATTTTGGTATCGAATTCACGAAGTGTTTTGTGTACAAAATCAAGCTTCCTTAACTGACCATTTCTGGCCATAAACTCATTGATATCCTTTTCATGTAATATCCGCTTGACATAACGCAACAGAAAACCCGGCATCCATTTTAGTAGACGTGGATTTTTTGAGCGAATTATTTTTTCTATGTCTATAAATTTCTCCATCGGCATTTCAAAGCAAAATTAGGATGGATTTTTCTATTTTCTTCTAAAAGGGTCAGCTAATTGTAAAATGCTTTTGCCCAGAAACTAGTAATATCAAGTAATACTTACGTCTTAAAGGAGATTTTAGAATTTGATTGAGTTTTGGTGAATTGAATATTTATTTGAAAAAATGTCTTTGTTTATTTCACATTTGCCTGTTATTTCATTGGTAAAAAAGATAAAACCCAAAGAAAGATCCGGTGGATTTGCGTTTTTAGTAACAAGATATAAGTAGGCCTATCAACAACCAATGAACAGTCCGTTTTTTGAATATTCCCACCTAGTTTAAAACTATAAAGGCTTCGATCTATCAATGAAATCAGCTCTTTCAGGCGAATGATAAAGCTTAAGTCTGTTGCTTTTTTAGTGAGAGTGGGCAAGTTATCAACAAAAGTGGGGTTTTGTGGGAAATAGTGGGAATTATTTCAATACTTTTACGCCTCAAGAGGCAATTCTATGAATAGTTTAATTGGAGTTTATGAATGCAGTATCGATGCAAAGGGGCGTTTGCTCTTGCCGGTGGCATTTAAAAAACAATTGCTGACTATTTTAAAAAAGGGTTTTGTCGTCAAACGCAGCGTATTCCATAAGTGCCTGGAAATTTATCCAACGAGTGAATGGAATGTTTTGGTGAAAGACGTCAACAAACTGAATCGCTTCGTGAAAAAAAATGTGGACTTCATTCGAATGTTTAATGCCGGTGTAAAACCAGTTGAGCTCGATGCAAGCGGACGCATTCTTCTCCCAAAAGACCTTGTCACTTATGCAGGAATATCACGAAATATTGTGATGTCTGCAGCAGTGAATATGATTGAGATCTGGGATAAGGATCGTTACGAACAAACAATCAACGATCCGTCGGTTGATTTTGGTTCTCTTGCTGAAGATGTAATGGGAAGCATGGGCAATAAAGATGTGGATGTTGACCTACCATAATCCCGTTCTTTTACATGAGAGCCTGGAAGGTTTAGCTATCCGGCCCGATGGAACATATGTTGATGTGACATTTGGTGGAGGAGGACATTCACGCGCAATACTCGCGCAGCTCGGAGAAAAAGGAAAACTGATTGCTTTTGATCAGGATGAAGATGCGGTTGCAAATGCAATAAAAGATCCGCGATTTATTCTAGTCAAACAGAATTTTAGATTTCTGAAAAATTTTCTTCGACTGCACAATGCTATTCCAGTTGATGGAATTCTCGCCGACTTAGGTATTTCTTCTCATCAGATTGATGAACCAGGAAGAGGATTTTCAACTCGCTTCGATGGGCCATTAGATATGCGAATGAATCGTTCTGCAACGATGGATGCTGAAGAGGTATTGAATACTTATGACGAGCGTCAGTTGCGAAATATCTTCAGAGAATTCGGCGATATCGAAAACGCAGGAAAGTTGGCAAAAGCTATTGTGATAGCACGCGAAGAGATTTCTATCAAATCAATTGCTGAATTGAAAGAAGCAATTGTTAGCTGTACGCCCAAAGGCAAAGAGTTTCAATATCAGGCAAAAGTTTTTCAAGCCTTGAGAATCGAAATTAATGGTGAGATCGATGCATTGAAACAATTGTTGCTCCAATCGGTGGAAGTATTAAAACCAGAAGGTAGAATGGTTGTCATTTCATATCACTCATTAGAAGATCGTTTGGTAAAGAATTTTTTTAGATCAGGAAATCTAGAAGGCGAAACAGAAAAAGATTTTTACGGTAATCTGATCAGACCAATGGAGCCGGCGAATAGAAAGCCGATAACTCCAAGTGAAGAAGAACTAAAAGAAAATAATCGTGCACGAAGCGCGAAATTGAGAATAGCAGAGCGATCTGCAGGAATAAGCGGACCGCAAGGGCCGGGGCAATGACAAAAAACGCGATTAAAGAAGTACCGAAACCTATTACTGAAACGAAGCGAAAAAGCAGCGGAGGGAACATCGTCACCCGTAATGTAGGCTCTGTTTTAACTGGTGCTTTCCTTTCCAAAGAACGTGCAGTTCGCTCACTTCCCTTTATTTTCTTCATCACATTTATTACACTGCTCTATATCGCTAATGGATATTATGCAGAAGGACAAATTAGAAAACAGAATTCGCTCACCAATCAATTAAAAGAACTGCGTTCTGAATTTATTATTTCAAAATCAGAACTAAGCGATTTGAGTAAACAATCCGAAGTAGCAAAACGATTGGAAAACACAGGTGTAAAAGAATCTGTCGAGCCACCAAGAAAAATTATTGTGCATTCAAATTCAACAACAAAAACAAAAAACTAAAAGTGGAAGAACAAAAAGACATCCTCAAGCGCGTGTACTTGGTGTACATTCTCTGCTGCGTTTTTGCAGTGGCAGTGCTTGGGCGCGTTTTTTATATTCAAACAGTTCAAGGTGATCATTGGAAAAAAGAGGCTGCAAATTTCATGAACAAAGAACAGGATATTGAAGCCTTACGCGGAAATATTTTTGCCTCTGATGGTTCTTTGCTTGCAACGTCGCTTCCTTATTATGCAGTCGGTATTGATCCATTTGCAAATGTGCTGATCGATGATAAAGAATTTGAGGATAGTGCTAGAGGATTAGCCAATGGGCTTGCTCGAGTTTTGGCAGATCATCCATCTTCAGATTATTTCAAAACATTAATGAATGCAAGGCACCGAGGTTCTCATTTCGAACAATTGGCACGTGACGTTTCATATAAAGAATTACAAGAGCTTAAAAAACTTCCTTTATTCAGAGCTGGGCAATTCAAAGGCGGATTTATTTATGATCAATCAAATCATCGAGAGCTTCCATTCAGAATGTTGGCAGCAAGAACCATCGGATATATTGGTGATAGCGGAAAAATAAAAGTGGGTTTAGAAGCTGCGTTTGATTCTGTACTTACGGGAACCCAAGGGAAAAAGCTAATGCAAAAAATTGCTGGTGGCGTTTGGAAACCACTGAACAATGAAAATGAAATTGAACCACAACAAGGCCGTGATGTAATTACTACCATTGATATAAATATTCAAGACGTTGCTGAAAATGCTTTGCGTAATACATTAATTCAGCATGACGCAAAATATGGTTGTGTTATTCTGATGGAAGTTCAGACAGGTGAGATTCGTGCAATAGCAAATCTTACAAGAAGAGATTCTGGTCAATATATTGAAGATTATAATTACGCAATTGGAGATGCACGTGAACCGGGATCCACTTTCAAACTCGCCTCTTTATTGGTAGGTATGGATGATGGTTTGATAAACCTGAATGATAAATTAAATCTTGAAGGTGGACAACATCAATATTTAGACCGAGTGATGCATGATTCACATGCACCAAAGGAAGATGTAGTAACTGTTGAACAAGCATTTTGGGAATCTTCCAATGTTGGAATTTCAAAAGCAATAAATACTGCTTACGCAAAAAATCCAAAAAAATTTACCGACGGTTTACAATCCCTTCGTTTTGGATCTCCACTTGGAATTTCTATTCCGGGTGAAGCAAAATCGCATATACGCACGGCAGGCGAAAAGGGATGGTCGGGCGTTTCGTTGCCATGGATTTCAATAGGGTATGAATCAACAATCACTCCCTTACAAACACTAACACTTTATAATGCAGTTGCAAATAATGGCGTAATGGTAAAACCAATGTTTGTAAAAGAAATTCGTGAAAAGGGTAAAACTTTGAAAATATTTCCACCTGAAATATTAAATCCTGCAATTGCAAAACCGGAAACCATCGCAAAAGCAAAACTATTATTGGAAGGTGTTGTGAAAAATGGGACAGCAAAAAATCTTGCAAGCTCCGTTTATCCTATTGCTGGAAAAACCGGAACGGCTCAGATTTCTAATGGAAAAGATTATGGAAAGAACAATCAGAACGTAACCTATCAAGCATCTTTTGTTGGTTATTTTCCTGCAAATAATCCTAAATATTCCTGCATCGTAATTGTAAATGCTCCATCGGGTGATGTGTATTACGGCGGATTAGTAGCAGGGCCAATTTTCAAACAAATTGCAGATCGTGTATTTGCTACTGAAATGGATATCCATAAACCTGTGAATAATCTTCAGAATCCATTTGCAGAAATTCCTAAGGTAAAAAATGGATTGGGAATTCCTACGATGATTGCCTTGCGTGGTTTGTTGATAGATATAAAATCAAATCCTGATTTCTCTCAAGAGGGTTTTGTTTCAATTCAGACACAGGATAAAAATGTTTTTGCTTCTAATAGAAATCCGGATCAACAATTAAGTAAAGGGGTTATGCCCGATCTAACTGGAATGGCTGCTGCTGATGTTCTGTTCCTAATGGAAAATAGAGGTTATCGAATAAAAATAAAAGGAATCGGTGCTGTAAAAAATCAATCAATTCCGGCTGGTCAATCTATTGCAAAGAATACAATCATTTTAGTTGAATTGTCTTTATGAAATTATTACGCGACATATTGTACAAAGCAGGCCTTGTAGAAGTACAAGGTTCAACTAATGTTGCAATTACCTCAATGACTTTTGATTCAAGAAAAGTTGAGAAGGATAGTTTGTTTGTTGCAACACGTGGTTTGCAATCGGACGGACATGATTTTATTGAAAAGGCAATTGCTTTAGGTGCTGCTGCCATTGTTTGCGAAGAGTTTCCAGCAGAAATGCATGAGCGAATTTCTTATGCCAAAGTTTCAGATAGCTCGCTGGCACTTGGAATAATGGCTGCAAATTTTTATGATAATCCTTCTGCAGGATTAAAGCTTGTTGGTGTTACTGGAACAAATGGTAAAACAACAACTGTTACATTATTATTTCAGCTCTTCAGAGCAATGGGATACAAAGCAGGAATGTTTACGACCGTACGTAATATGATCAACAGTGAAGAAGCACCATCTACACATACTACACCGGATGCAATTGAACTAAATAAAATGTTAAGGAAAATGGTTGACGCTGGATGCAAATATGCATTTATGGAAGTAAGCTCACATAGTGTAGTACAAAATAGAATTGCGGGTATATCTTTTTATGGCGGAGTATTTACAAACCTCACACACGATCATCTTGATTACCACAAAACATTTGAAGCATATCTAAAAGCAAAAAAAGGATTCTTCGACCAGCTTTCTTCTGATGCTTTTGCCTTAGTGAATAAAGATGATAAAAATGGAGCGGTAATGGTTCAGAACACCAAGGCATTGAAACGAAGTTATTCTGTTTTGAGTGTTGGTGATTACAAATGTAGAGTGCTTGAAAATCATTTTACCGGGTTACAATTAAGTATTGACAGCACAGAAGTGTGGAGCAAACTCATTGGAAGTTTTAATGCTTATAATTTACTGGCCGTTTACGCAACTGCAATGTTACTCGGCCAGGATAAAATGAATGTATTGACGACGCTCAGTACACTCGGTTCTGTTGAAGGACGATTTCAATATCTCAGAAATGACAGTGGAATTACAGGCATTATTGATTATGCGCATACCCCAGATGCTTTGCAAAATGTTTTGAAAACTATACAAGATATCCGCACAGGTAACGAACAGGTGATTACAGTAATTGGATGCGGTGGTGATCGCGATACTGCAAAACGTCCAATCATGGCAAATATCGCTTGTGAATTTAGTGATCGTGTAATTCTTACTTCTGATAATCCTCGATCAGAAGATCCTCAGGCAATACTTGAGCAAATGCAAAAAGGAGTTGAAAAACACAGCAGCAAAAAAACATTATCGATTACTGATCGTCGCGAAGCAATCCGAACTGCAGTGGCATTGGCTCGACCAGGAGACATTGTACTAGTAGCTGGAAAGGGTCATGAAAAATACCAAGAGATAAAAGGAGTTAAACATCCTTTCGACGATATGGAAGTGCTAAAAGAAAATTTAAATAACGCTAACGCTTAGACATGTTTTACTACCTATTTGAATGGTTAAAGCAACATTATGATTTTCCTGGTGCAGGAGTGTTTCATTACATCTCCTTCCGTGCAGCTATGGCAATTTTTGTATCGCTGCTAATTTCAATGGTATTCGGAAAACGGATTATCAGATTGCTTCATAAAATGCAAGTTGGCGAAACAGTTCGTGATTTAGGTTTAGACGGACAAAAACAAAAAGAAGGCACACCGACTATGGGAGGTTTGATTATTCTGGCTGCAATTGTCATTCCGACTTTGCTTTTTGCAAAACTTGAAAACGTTTATATCCTGTTAATGTTAGTTTCTACCATTTGGCTTGGCACAATTGGATTTATAGATGATTACATAAAAGTTTTCAAAAAAAATAAAGAAGGCCTACATGGAAAATTTAAAATCGTTGGTCAGGTTGGAATCGGACTCATTGTAGGTTGTGTTTTATTTTTCAATCATAATGTTGCAGTCCGTGAAAAAATTTCTGCTTCCAATAACGATTTGATTGGAATGACAAATATGCAAACTCCAACTTCGGTTACACACCTTCCTGAATATTCAAAAGTTGAATCTCATTCTACAAAAACAACAATCCCCTTTGTTAAAAACAATGAATTTGACTATGCTGAATTGCTTGGATTCCTTGGTGAAAAAGCAAAAGACTGGGCCTGGTTGATTTTTATTCCGATTGTAATTTTTATTGTTACAGCCGTTTCAAATGGTGCAAATGTGACGGATGGAATTGACGGGTTAGCTTCTGGAACGTCTGCGATTATTGGCGTGGTGTTAGGAATTCTCGCTTACGTTTCGGGTAATACAGTCTTCGCAGATTATCTCAACATCATGTATATCCCTGATTCAGGTGAGCTTGTAATTTTTATCGCAGCTTTTGTTGGGGCATGTGTTGGTTTCCTTTGGTATAATTCATTTCCTGCTCAAGTTTTTATGGGCGATACAGGAAGCCTTGCGTTGGGCGGAATCATAGCGGTATTTGCAATTGCAATCAGAAAAGAATTACTCATTCCAATTATTTGTGGAGTATTTCTAGTTGAAAATATTTCTGTCATTCTTCAAGTTATGGTTTTTAAAATAAGAAAGAAAAAATCTGGACTTGAATATGCAAAAGCACATCGATTGTTTTTGATGGCTCCCTTGCACCATCACTTTCAGAAAAAAGGAATGCATGAATCAAAAATTGTATTTCGTTTTCTCATCATCAGTATTATGCTCGGGGTATTGGCAATTGCAACATTAAAGCTGCGGTAAGAAAAAATGAAAAGAATAGTAATCATCGGCGGCGGAGAAAGTGGAGTAGGCGCGGCAGTTTTGGCGAAAAAAAAAGGATTTGAAGTTTTTGTAACAGACAAAGGTTCAATTAAAGAAAAGTATAAGAACGTTCTTTCACTTCATGAAATAAAATGGGAAGAGAATCAGCACACAGAGGAACTGATTCTTAACGCAGATGAAATTATCAAGAGTCCCGGAATTCCTGATAAAGCAGCATTGCTTCAAAAGTTAGTAAAGCAAGGCACTCCTGTGATTTCGGAAATTGATTTTGCCTCACGTTATACCAACGCAAAATTAATTTGTGTAACAGGAAGTAATGGTAAAACAACAACCGTAACGATCATTTACCACATGCTGAAAAAAGCAGGACTAAATGTAGCTCTCGGTGGAAATATAGGACACAGTTTTGCCATGCTTGTCGCGGAAGGAAAATACGATTACTACGTGCTTGAATTGAGCAGTTTTCAGTTGGACACTTGTTATACGTTGCATCCGGATATCGCAATCTTAACAAACATTACGCCTGATCATCTGGATAGATATGATTACAAACTTGAAAATTATGCAAATGCAAAATTCAGAATTACTCAAAATCAAACTTCGGCAGACGCATTCATTTTCTGTCTCGACGATGAAATTACTAATGCAACAATGCTTTCCCATTCTATAAAAGCAAAAAAATATCCTTTCTCAATTAAAGAAGAGGTTGAAGAAGGAGCTTTTTTAAATCAAAATGAAATAATTCTAACCATCAATAATAATAAACTGTCTATGACTATCGAAGAACTCGCATTACAAGGGAAACACAACATTTACAACTCAATGGCAGCCGGAATTGCAGGTCGTCTTCTTGAAGTTCGTAAAGAAGTCATACGTGAAAGTTTATCTGATGTGCAAAGTGTTGAACACAGAATGGAATTTGTAGCCCGCATTAATAATATCGATTTTATTAATGATTCAAAAGCGACAAACATAAATTCAACTTGGTACGCTTTAGAAAGTGTAAATACTCCAGTAGTTTGGATTGTAGGTGGTGTTGATAAAGGAAATGATTATTCAACGCTTTTTGAATTAGTAAAAACAAAGGTGAAATCTATCATTTGCCTTGGAACGGATAATGCAAAAATTATTAAAGCGTTTTCTGATAAAGTTGAAACAATTGTAGAAGCTGGATCTGCCCACGATGCAGTAAGCCTGGCTTATAGAATGGCTGGAAAAGGTGATTCTGTTTTACTTTCTCCTGCTTGTGCAAGTTTCGATATGTTTGAAAATTACGAAGATCGTGGCCAGCAATTTAAGGCTGCAGTTCGTTCATTATAAAGTAGAAAATGTCAATAGAAAATAAGCAATTACAAAAATCGGTACATCAGGAAGAGCTGATTAAAGCGCGACTTAAGATGCAAGGTGATAATTCCCATCATATGGAAATTGTTAGCGACCACCTTAATATAACATGGATCAATCATTCTATTGCTACAACAATAGATATGACTTGGTTTGTTTTGCGTGATGTTCCTGGCCCTGTGATTCTTATTATTGGTGGTGTTGACAGAGCTGATGACCATGAAAAATTAAATCAATTAATAACTGAAAAAGTAAATACGGTTATTGCATTGGGATCAACACCTTGGAAATATTTTGAGTCTTGGAAACGATGCACAGACCTTTTTGTTTGTGCTAAGGATATAAAAGAAGCAGTGGAATTTGCTAATATTCTTGCAAAACAAAAATCAGGAACAATTTTATTTTCTCCTTCCTGCCCTAGCTATGATCCATTTGATAATTATAAAAATAGAGGAAATGTTTTTCGAGATCTTGTAAAGGAAGAACTTTCTAAAATACCCGCTCAAAAAAAATCGCCCTTTTTAAATAAAAATAGTTAATGAATATTTTCAGCTACTTCAAAGGTGACAGAGTAATATGGATGATTGTCCTATTACTTTCCTTGTTGTCGTTACTCGCGGTATACAGTTCAATTGTTGCTTTAGCGTATAAACATCATGATGGTGACACAGAATATTTTCTTTTTAAACAAGGAAAATTAATTCTCCTTGGTCTTGGCCTAATGTATATTACTCATCGCATACCGTATGTTTATTTTTCCAGAATTTCACAAATCATGCTGATTCTGTGTGTGCCGTTGCTATTGTATACTTTAATTCACGGTGCAAGTTTGAATGAAGCAAATAGATGGATTCCTATTCCTGGTACAGGCTTGACTTTTCAGTCATCTGATTTTGCAAAATTAGCACTCATCATGTATGTGGCAAGGATAGTTACTCAAAAACAAAGTGAACTTACCAATTTCAGAGCGGTTCTGATCCATATAATGGCCCCAGTATTTTTAATTTGTGGACTTATTCTCCCAGCAAATTTTTCTACTGCAGCAATTCTACTTTGTACCTGTTTGATTTTGATGTTTATCGGTCGTGTACCAATAAAACATATTATGAAAGTGGTAGGAATTGCAATTGCAGGTTTTGCATTTTTGCTTTTGTTGGGTCATTTTTTTCCAAAAGCTTTGCCTCGATTACAAGTATGGGAAAATAGAATCGTTGAATTCAGTAAAGGAAAAGAAGAACAGGATCCGGATAAAAGTTATCAGGCGAATCATGCGAAAATTGCAATTGCAACTGGTGGGTTTATGGGAACCGGCGCAGGAAATAGTACACAAAGAAATTTTTTACCACAAGCTTACTCCGATTTTATTTTTGCAATAATCATTGAGGAATACGGTTCAATTATTGGCGGAGTCGGAATTACATTATTATATCTTATTTTATTATATCGTGGAGTAAGGGTTGCAACAAAAACTCAAAAAACTTTTGGAACATTATTGGCTTTTGGACTTGCTTTCAGTTTAATATTCCAGGGTTTAATAAATATGGCAGTAGCAGTAAATTTATTTCCAGTTACAGGTCAGCCACTTCCTTTCCTAAGTATGGGTGGGACATCATTATTATTTTCGAGTATTTCAATTGGAATTATTTTAAGTGTGAGTCGTGAAACAGAAACCGGAGAAGATCAGGTTGCTGCTGGCACGGAGAAAGGAGCTGCTCTTGCCACATAAATTTATAGTAAGTGGAGGCGGTACTGGTGGACATATTTTTCCTGCGATTGCAATTGCAAACGCTTTGAAATCTAGATTACCGGATTCTGAATTTTTATTTGTTGGTGCAGAAGGAAAAATGGAAATGGAAAAAGTGCCTGCAGCAGGATTTAAAATTGTAGGACTTTGGATTAGCGGATTACAAAGAAAATTGACACTGAGTAATCTTTCGTTTCCATTTAAAGTTATTGCAAGCTTACGGAAAGCGAAAAAAATAATGCGAGAATTT
Organism: Bacteroidia bacterium; assembly: GCA_038237845.1. Lineage (GTDB taxonomy): Bacteria > Bacteroidota > Bacteroidia > Palsa-965 > Palsa-965. Next base: position 28,506 of record JBBRYH010000009.1, on the reverse strand, counting down.
CAACCAGATGCAGTGATTGGTACAGGTGGATATGCCAGCGGACCTATGTTACGTGTTGCTTCTAAGGATGGTATTCCAACAATCATCCAGGAGGCAAATTCATTTCCAGGAATTACAAATAAAATTCTTGCTAAACGAGTAAGTAAAATTTGTGTAGCCTATGATGGGATGGAAAAATATTTTCCAAAAGAAAAAATAGTATTTACAGGTAATCCTGTTCGTCAAGACATTAGTTCGCTTGATGGTAAACGACCTCGAGGATTAGAATTTTTTGGATTAGAGGATTCGAAAACTATTTTGTTAGTTGTTGGTGGAAGTTTAGGAGCCAAGGCAATAAATGAAAGTATGGAAGTTGGATTGGAAAAATTAGTTGAAAATAATATTCAAGTAATCTGGCAAACTGGGAAACCATTTTTCGGCCGCGCTAAAAATGCAGCTGAAAAATTTGCGAAAAGCGGTGTGGTGGTAACTGAGTTTATTTCTAAAATGGATTATGGCTATGCTGTTGCTGATGTTGTTATTTCTCGTGCTGGTGCTGGAGCAGTATCGGAATTGTGTCTGGTTCGTAAGCCATCTATTCTAGTCCCACTTCCAACTGCCGCTGAAGATCATCAAACAAAGAATGCAATGTCACTTGTAAATCATAATGCGGCTTTATTGGTAAAAGATATTGAAGCAAAAAATGAATTAATTGATAAAGCTATTTCACTCGCATCAGATCCTATAATGAGAGAGAAACTTGAATTGAATATTGCAGGTTTGGCAATTGTAAATTCGGCAGATCTTATTGCAAGTGAAATTATTTCATTAGTAAATAAAAGAAGAGCAGAAAAAAAATGAAACCTGATAAACTGACGCATGTCTATTTCCTAGGAATTGGTGGTATTGGCATGAGTGCCCTTGCTCGCTTTTTTTCTGCGTCAGGCAAAATTGTTGCTGGATATGATAAAACTTCCAGTGAAATCACAACCGCACTTCAGAAAGAAGGAATCGAAATTCATTTTGAAGAAAGTGTGGCCTTAATCCCAGAAACCATTAAGAATACTCCAAAAGAAAATGTTTTAATTGTCTGGACACCTGCTGTACCTATCGAACATGCAGAATTACTATGGTTGAAGAATGAAGGTTATACAATAATGAAACGTGCACAGGTATTAGGTTTGATTGTTGGACAAACTAAAACTATTGCTGTTGCAGGTACACATGGAAAATCGACTACCACCACCTTGGTTGCACATATTCTGCGAACAGCAGGGATTGATTGTTCGGCTTTTATGGGAGGTATTTCTGGAAATTATAACACTAATCTTTTGCTTAGCAAAAATCTTGGGAAAGATAATATTCCGGTAGATGAGAATATTGTTGTTGCGGAAGCAGACGAGTATGATCGATCTTTCCTTTGGTTGTTTCCTTCCATCGCAATTATTACTTCTGTTGATGCAGACCATCTGGATATTTATGGCAATGTGGATGCCATGAAGGAAACGTATCGTGACTTTATTAAACAAGTTAAAGATACAGTCATTTCCAAAAATTCTGTTTTGACTTCACTAAACCTTGAAGGGAATAATAAAGTTATTTCCTATTCAATTGATGATAAAAATTCGGATGCCTTTGCAGAAAATATAAATATAGAAGAAGGATTTTATGTTTTTGATCTTGTAATTAAGGGATCAAAAATTCTAAAAGTAAGGATGGGACTACCAGGTAGACACAATGTTGAAAATGCGGTGGCTGCAGTAACTGCTGCAAAACAAATTGGGGTAGATGATGAATCTATTAAAAAAGCACTTTCTTCTTTCAAAGGTGTAAAAAGAAGATTTGAATATAGAATAAGAGATGCTAAAGTAATTTACATTGATGATTATGGTCATCACCCTGCCGAATTGAAAGCGTGTATTTCTTCTATAAAAGAATTATTCCCAGGTAAAAAAATAACAGGTGTGTTTCAACCTCATTTATATTCTAGAACAAGGGATTTTGAAAATGATTTTGCCAATAGTTTAAGTTTATTGGATGATGTTGTCCTTCTTGAAATTTACCCAGCTCGCGAAAAGCCTATACCTGGTGTTTCATCGTCCAAACTTTTAGATAAAATAAAGTCAGTCAATAAAGCACTTTATTCTAAAGAGGAGTTGGTCTCAAAAGTTATTGAACATGATTTTGATGTTTTAGTAACTATGGGTGCGGGCGATATCGACCAGTTTGTGGAGCCAATTGAAAAATCCTTGAGAGAAAAATTTAAAATTAAGGAGGTGCTCTTATGAAAAAAATTATAATTGTTTCTCTCTGGATAATTTTTGGTGTAGGCGTAATATTTGTTATGGGCTTTGCAGAAAAAATTCATGCGAAACGCCTATGTGAAAAATTGAATATTTCAATAGAACGACAAAATGAAGATCTTTTTATTAAGGAAGAAGATGTCAGCAAATTACTCTCAGATCATAATGAACTTCCAACCGGAAAAGAACTTTCTCAAATTAATGTGAATGAACTCGAAAATTTAATTCTTTCGCATCCTGCAGTTGAATCGTGTGATGTATTTATTTCGGTAGGTGGGGATGTAAGTATTAATCTTAAACAAAGGAAAACAATTGCACGAATAACAAATCTCGGAAGTGAATCCTATTATTTTGACAGCCGAGGAAAATTAATGCCATGGTCTGATGAATATACAAGTCCAGTTTTATTTGTGAATGGCTATTTCATGGAAAATTATGCAGCAAATTACATGAAACAGTTTGATACCTATGACGCAGACTCAGCAATGCATACAGTTACATTACTGGATGATGTTTGGCAAATTTCAAAACGAATTGAAGCTGATACTTTCCTAAATGCACAGATTGTTCAAATTTATATTACAGCAGATAGACAATTTCAAATGATTCCTCGCGTAGGAGATCATCTCATTAACCTTGGAGATATTTCTGATCTGGATGAAAAACTTCACAAGCTTATTATTTTTTACAAAGATGGATTAAACCGAACAGGCAGCTGGACGGATTATTCGCTAATTGACCTTCAATATAAAAATCAAATCGTTTGCACTAAAAAGATCAAAGAAAATGGAATCTGAAATCGTAGTCGGCCTTGATATCGGAACGACAAAAATCGCTGTCCTAGTAGGCAGACGTACTGAACACGGAAAAATAGAAATTCTTGGTGTGGGCAAAGCCGAATCGCTTGGCGTGGCTCGAGGAGTCGTTTTGAATATAGACGAAACGGTCCGCGCTATAAAACAAGCTGTGGAGGAAGCGAGCAATAAATCAGGCGTTGATATTAAAATTGTCAATGTTGGAATTGCCGGTCAACATATTAAAAGTGTACAACATCGGGGAATGAAAACCCGTCGTAGTATTGATGATGAAATTTCTCAAAAGGATATTGATGAATTAATCGATGACATGTATCGATTAGTAATTTCTCCCGGAGAAGAAATTATTCATGTTATTCCTCAGGAATATATTATCGATAATGAAGTCGGTATAAAAAATCCAATCGGAATGGCTGGTACACGTATGGAAGCAAATTTCCATATTATAACTGGGCAGGTTTCTGCCGCGAAGAATATTTACAAATGCGTTTCAAAAGCCGGATTGGAAGTTGCTGATTTAACACTTGAGCCATTAGCATCTGCAGATGCAGTTTTGAGTGATGAAGAAAAAGAGGCTGGCGTTGTTTTGGTAGATATTGGTGGTGGAACAACAGACGTTGCAATATTTCATGATGGAATTATTCGTCATACTGCAGTTATTCCATTTGGTGGAAATATAATCACAGAAGACATTAAAGAAGGATGTAGTATCATCAAAACCCAAGCTGAACTTCTTAAAATAAAATTCGGTTCTGCCTTAGCAAGTGAAAATCAGGAAAATGAAATCGTTTCAATACCTGGATTGCGTGGACGACCTCATAAAGAAATTTCTGTAAAAAATCTTGCACATATTATTCAAGCAAGAATGGAAGAAATTGTGGAACATGTTTATTACGAAATCAAGAATTCAACTTTCGAGAAGAAGCTTGTGGCTGGGATCGTAGTTACTGGTGGAGGTGGACAACTTAAACATATCACCCAACTCATGGAGTTTGTTACTGGTATGGATACTAGAGTGGGGTATCCCAATGAACATCTTGCAACAAGTACAGAAGATGTTACAAGTCCAATGTTCGCAACTGGTGTGGGCTTAGTGATGCGTGGCATAAAAACACAACAGAAGAATGTCAAAATTTCCGATGATAAGGATAAAGTGAAAAATCACTCCGAAAAACGAAAAGGAGGCTTCTTCGATCAGATATTTAACAAAGGAAAGCAATGGTTTGAAGAAGATTCAAACGCCTGAAGATGACCACGAAATGAACAATTACACGTTAGTAAGTTCAATCGATGAATTGTAATTCACTTTTCAATGTGAAGTAATTTTCAACGATTTTTTATTCGAACGTTATCAAATGGACAATTATAATATTTTCGATGATTTGAATGAGGAGAATAGTTTCTCTGATAGTGAAGATTCATTCGTAGATGAAACTCCACTTGAAAAAATCGAAAGCATTTCGAATATGGAAGCATCAACTCCATTCCCGGTTTCAGAAGCAGATCCGCTTGGCCTGGTTGGAGAATTAAAATTGAACACACAACAAACAACACACACTAATAACACAAACCAATCTCACGTGGCTATGAAATTCGACCTTCCGGAACATTCCTCGATTATTAAAGTAATCGGCGTTGGCGGTGGTGGCAGCAATGCTGTTAATCACATGTATCGTCAAGGCATAAACGGTGTTGACTTTATCGTTTGCAATACTGACAAACAAGCACTGGACATGAGTCCGGTTCCAAATAAAATTGTTCTTGGCACAACTTTGACCGAGGGTCGTGGTGCTGGATCACTTCCTGAAGTAGGAAGAAATGCTGCTATCGAAAACATTGAAGATATTCGAAGCCTTCTCGCAAATAATACCAAAATGGTTTTTATTACTGCAGGAATGGGTGGTGGTACCGGAACTGGAGCTGCTCCGATTATTGCTGGCATCGCACGCGAAATGGGAATTCTTACAGTTGCAATTGTAACTGTACCATTTTTATTCGAAGGAAAAAAACGTCGCCAACAAGCGGAGGAAGGATTAGAACAGTTAAAACAAAATGTAGATACACTTCTGGTAGTGTGTAATGACAAACTTCGTGAAATGTATGGTAATCTTAAATTGAGTGATGCCTTCTCTCATGCAGATGATGTACTTGCAATTGCAGCTAAATCTATTGCGGAAGTTATTTCTTTAACACAACAGATCAATGTTGACTTTGCAGATGTTTGCACAGTTATGCGTAACAGTGGAGTTGCAATTATGGGATCAGCAATGGTTTCCGGTGAAAATCGCTCTACACGCGCAGTTGAAATGGCTTTGAATTCTCCTTTGCTGAACGATAATAATATTACAGGTGCTCGATATGTGCTATTGAATATTATTTCTGGTGAGAACGAGATAACAATGGATGAGTTAGGAGAAATTACTGACTATATTCAGGAAGCTGCTGGACAAACTGCGGAAATTATCAAAGGATATGGCGTTGATCCATCTTTAGGTGATAATGTAAATGTTACAATCATTGCTACTGGCTTTAATCAGAATAACCCTGTTGCTTACGAATATTCAAAAAGACTTTCTCAAGAGAAAGTAGTTTTAAACCTTGACGAGAAAAAATCTGAAGTCCTTACTCCTGTTGCAGCAGAAGAAGTGAAAGCGGAAACTGTAAATCCACTTGAACCCTTCCTCGTTTCTAAACAACCTGAGCCAGTTGCTGAAGTAAAATCAATTGAAGCAGAAATCACAAATCCATTAGAACCTTTTCTGATTACAAAAGCGGCTGAAGTGGTTTTGGAAAGTGTCGTTGAAACTCCCGTTGCTGAAACAATTGAAGAAACGGTAATGGAGGAAACAGTAACATCTGTAAATGAAACTTGGGAAGAAGAAGTTGTCGCTCCGGTAGCAGAAGTTGTTGAACCATTAGCAGAGGTTGTTGAACCGATAGCAGAAGTAGAGCAGCCAGAAATAGAAGCTATAATTTTGGAAGAGATATTTGCTCCAGTTGCAGAAGTTGTTGAACCAGTTGCAGAAGTTACGCTTGTAGAAGAAATTGCTTCACCTGTATCTGAAATAGAATTGTCAGAAGAAATCACTGCTCAGATCAATGAAATTGATGCTGTAGAAGCGGTTGCTGAAGTTTCAATGGAGACTGAGTCAATGGAACCAGTGATGAATACAAATGTTGAATTTGAAATTACAAATTTCACCGATACGAAAGAGGAAGACGTTATTGCATCTACTGAGGAAGTTGTTTCTGAAAACTTAATTGAGAAATGGATTAATGTCGCTGAACTTGATTCGGTTAATGAACCTGTTTCAGAAACTATTTCGGAACCTATTGCTGAAGTAAATTTTGTTAGCGAACCAATTGCAGAATTAACCATCGAGTCAGTTGCTGAAATTACATCTGAATCGACAGTTGAAGTCAGTTCAGACTTCGTAGCCGAAGTTACAAATGCTAATGAGCCTTTCCTTATTATAAAAGACACTACTGTTGCTGAAGTTACAGAGACAATTGTTTCAGAAAAACAAAGTCAAGAGGAATTAGCAAAGAAGGTGCAAACAGAAGAACTTCAGAAAAAAGCTCAGGAGCGGATTCAGAAATTGAAGGAGCTGAGCATTAAATTGAAAACTCCTCAGGGTTTAAATGAAATGGAACATGAGCCTGCATATAAGCGCAGAAATATTAATCTCGATAACGTTCCTCATTCTTCTGAATCACAAGTTTCTCGTTATACACTTTCTGAAAACGAAGATAAAAAAATTGAAATAAAACCAAATAATTCTTTTTTGCACGATAACGTTGATTAGTAAAATTTTGTTTTTGTAAATGGTAATACGCGGATCCGATCATTTTGAACGGGTCCGCTTTTTTAGACAGGAAGCCTAATGGGAATCGAAGAAAAAATAAATGCAGATATTAAAACAGCAATGCTTGCAAAAAATGCGGGTAGGTTGGAGGCTTTACGTGCAATTAAATCAGGAGTACTACTACTCAAAACTTCTGCAGAAGGTTTGACAGAAGAATCGGCAGCAAAATTTATGCAGAAGGAAGTAAAGAAGAGAAGAGAGACTGCTGAGTTATATATTCAGCAGAACAGAAAAGATCTTGCGGATGTGGAAACGTTTCAGGCGAATGTTATTGAAGAGTATTTGCCTAAACAGATTAGTGAAGCTGAACTTCGCGTTTCGATTTCAGAATTAATAAAAGAACTTGGCGCTTCCTCTCCTTCAGATTTGGGAAAAGTAATGGGAGCTGCTTCAAAAAAATACGCCGGGCAAGCTGATGGCAAATTGGTTTCTACCATTGTCAAAGAATTGCTCAGTAAAGGTTAAGTGTTGTGTAATGTGTGTGAATGGACGTCTGGCTGTGTGTGGCCGGACGTTCTTTTTTACTGAATGTATGTAACAAAAAAATGGCATCGATTAAGATGCCATTTTAAAAAATAAAGTAAAAAAAATTAATTCACAGAAGTATGTACGATTTTTTTGGTTTGAACTGAACCGCCTGCTCTTACCTGCATGAAATAAATTCCATCAGCTAGTTCTTCAGGTTTCCATGTGATAAGGTGAAATCCCGCATCAAGTTTTCCATTCTGCAAAGTAGCAACTTCTTTTCCTGTAATATCAAAAATTGTAATAGCAACATCCGATTGCTGATTTAGTGTTAGGCTAATAGTTGTTGCCACAACAAATGGATTCGGCATCATTTCTACTTCTGCTTTAACAGGAAAGTTTGTAGCAATTCCTGAAATTGTAACGTTAATAACAGCACAAGCTGTATCGACACAATTGGTGTTAGTTGCATCAGCATAACCTATACACACAGTGTAAGTGCCAGCAGAAGCATAAGTATGATTAGCATTTTGAGTTGTACTTGTTGCTGCATCGCCCCATGTCCAAATATAGAAGGGAGCTACCGCCCCTGTTCCAACAGAAGTGCCAGTTGCAGTTAAGCCTGATGTGGTTAGTGAAGTCATTGAAACAGCGCACTGAGCAGAAGCTGTAAAGCTCATTATTGTAAGAGCAATAATTGTGTAGAGTGTTTTCATGGTTTTGGTTTTAGTTAAAATTTAGTTGATTCAAAAATATGCGAATGAATTTGCAAAGTCAATAACCTATTAAAATGCAATGCACAATGGAAAGTTAATTACTCAGGATTGGTGTTTTTAAGTAACTCCTGATCTAACAAAGTGCCGAATGGAACAAAATGACCAACGGGAATAATATCAAAATCAATAACCCCATTTCTAACCATCGGAAAAGTCGAAAGGATTTTTTTTGCCTCAGCAATATTTTCACATTCCAAAACCAATACTACGCCTGGACGATCTTTACGAAAATGAGCTTCGCGAACAATGTCTTTTGTATATAGCATCCAAATATGCAGCGCTTCACGAATTACAACTCCTCGGATTGTTTCTTCTGTTGCAGTAGGGAGGATACGATCAATTGCAAAAATTTTCATCAGGTCAATTGGTTAGTGAAATCATTTAAGACTATAAGTAAAGATAATCAGAAAAAAAGTCCAAAAGTCCAAAAAAACAGATTCCAAACCCCGATTAAAGGATTTGGAATCTGCAATTTTTCAGTTTGGAATCTATGATTACATCATTCCTTCCATGCCTCCACCGCCTGGCATTGCCATCGGTTTCTCTTCTTTTATTTCAGAAAGAACACATTCAGTAGTCAATAACATTCCTGCAATTGATGCTGCATTTTCAAGGGCAACACGGGTAACTTTTGTAGGATCAATTACACCTGCATCATAAAGTTTCTCATACACATCTGTGCGCGCATTGAATCCAAAATCTCCTTTTCCATCTCGTACTTTTTGTACTACAATCGATCCTTCAACTCCAGCATTTGCACAAATCTGACGAAGTGGCTCTTCTAAAGCACGACGAACAATTTGCATACCTGTTGTTTCATCATCATTGTCACCTTTCATTTTTTCAAGGGAATCCTGTGCACGGATATAGGCAACTCCACCACCAGGGACAATTCCTTCTTCAACCGCAGCACGTGTTGCATGTAATGCATCGTCAACTCGATCTTTCTTCTCTTTCATTTCAGTTTCTGTAGCTGCGCCAATGTAAAGTACAGCAACACCACCGGCAAGTTTAGCTAAACGTTCTTGCAATTTTTCTTTATCGTATTCAGAAGTGGTAGACTCAATCTGAGCTTTGATTTGATTCACACGACTAACAATATTTGCTTTTTTACCAGCGCCGCCAACAATAGTAGTATTGTCTTTGTCAATCGTAATTTTTTCTGCAGTTCCTAATGCGGTTAATTCTGCATTCTCCAATTTCATTCCCAGTTCTTCACTGATTAATGTTCCTCCTGTCAAAACTGCAATATCTTCCAACATCGCTTTACGACGATCGCCGAATCCAGGAGCTTTTACTGCTGCAATACGGAGTGAGCCGCGAATTTTATTTACTACTAATGTTGAAAGTGCTTCACTGTCTACATCTTCAGCAATAATTAAAACAGGTTTTCCAGTTTGAACGGCTTTCTCAAGAATAGGAAGTAATTCCTTCATCGTTGAGATTTTTTTATCATAAATAAGAATCAATGGATTCTCAAGAACGGTTTGCATTTTATCTACATCCGTAACGAAGTATGCAGAAATATATCCACGATCAAATTGCATTCCTTCAACAACTTCAACTGTTGTTTCAGTTCCTTTTGCTTCTTCAACAGTGATAACACCTTCTTTTTTCACTTTCGCCATTGCCTGAGCAATCAACTTTCCAATCGCTGAATCATTGTTCGCCGAAATAGTTGCTACTTGTTCAATCTTCTCATTGTCATCACCCACTTTTTTAGAAAGTTTTTTCAAACCTTCCACTACGTGAGCAACAGCTTTATCAATTCCGCGTTTTAAATCCATTGGATTTGCACCAGCAGCAACATTTTTCAATCCCGCTGTTACAATTGCTTGTGCTAATACAGTTGCAGTTGTTGTTCCATCCCCTGCAACATCTGCAGTTTTTGATGCAACTTCTTTTACCATTTGCGCACCCATGTTTTCAACAACATCTCTCAACTCAATTTCTTTCGCAACTGTTACTCCATCTTTAGTAATTATCGGAGAACCGAATTTTTTATCAATAACCACATTACGACCTTTTGGTCCGAGTGTTACTTTTACTGCATTTGCCAAAGCATCAACACCGCGTTTTAGTGCGTCACGTGCTTCAAGATTAAAAGTGATATTCTTAGCCATTTTATTTTTTAATTAGATGCGTTTAAAATAAATTCTTGTGAAAAATTATTTTTTCAAAGATTAAATAACTGCGAAAATGTCTGACTCACGCATGATGAGATATTCTTTTCCGTCAAGCTGAACTTCAGTACCGGAATATTTTCCGTAAAGAATTGTGTCCCCTACTTTAACAGTCATAGGTTCATCTTTTTTTCCTGCTCCAACTGCAATTACTTTTCCACGTTGCGGTTTTTCTTTTCCAGTGTCGGGAATGATAAGACCACCGGCTGTTTTAGTTTCTGCTGGTGCCGCTTCTACTACTACTCGGTCAGCTACAGGTTTGATCTTCGGATTTGCCATTTTATTTTTATTGATTGGTTAGATTTTTTTTTGATTTGTATTTATTTTTTAATGTCTTTTATTCATCGAAAAATATGCCATTAAAACTTTGCCTATTTATTTTGCCAAACTTGCAGAGAATGCTGACAAACCGTCTAGGTAGAAATAAAAAATGTCAGGAAAATTCTCCTGACATTTTTTAAAATTTCATTTCGCTTATTTACCTGTTGTAGCTGGTGCAGTATTCGGAGCACCAAATGGACTTGCAGTTTGATTCGCAGGAGCTTTGGTTTCAAAATCGCCTGCTCTATCTTTTGTTGTTGAAGTTCCATCAGTACCAGTTGATTTATTTTTTCCAGCTGGACTAGAAGTTGCAATACTGAATACCATTAGTAATACCGCTAATGTCCAAGTTGCTTTTTCAAGAAAATCAGCAGTTCGACGAACACCCATTACCTGGGATCCGGAAGTAAATCCTGATGCTAGTCCACCACCTTTTGGATTCTGAACGAGTACTGCAAGAATTAAAATGCTGCAGGTAAGAATAATTAAAATCGATAATAATGTAGCCACGGTAGACTTATTTTATGGTTTGGGTGTTCTTTTCAATTCCTCAATGAGGGCTGCAAAGTAACTGCTTTTTTCTGGAAACTTCAAGGAAAGCTTTTGATATGCTCGAATTCCTTTAGAAATATTGCCTTGTTTGATGTAAATCTTGGCAAGCGTTTCTGTAATAAATTCATCGCTGTCTTGTACACTTTTCTTCGCCATGTTAACAGGACTAAAGAAGGTTGCTTTATTGACTTGAATACGAGGGGAATCTTGGATAAATTTATCTACTAATTCAGATTTAATAGGTTGTTTATCAGTTTCTTCAACGATTTTTTGAACTGGATTCAAATGCTTTAGCCAGTTGCCAAAAGTTACCTCTTCAGTAGGCGTTTCTTGCTCATCTGAACTCAGTTTTTCGGGACTTAAAAGCTTGCGTTCTGATATCGTTTTATGGCCTAAATCCTCCAAAGTAGGTAGTTCATTGTCAACCTCCAATTCAATGGAAGAACTGATGGCTTCCCGCATGATTTCCTGCGAAATGGCATCTTGAGGAACCATTTTGAGATCAGATTTTACAACTTTTGCTGATTCTTCCTCTTCATCCAATATTTTCACTTCCCACTCATTGCTGCTTTCTTTTGAATGGTCCTCTAGCACTTGTTCTTCGGCCGTTGAAATATCTTCTGCATCTCCAGGTTCAACTAAAACATAAAGAAGGGTATTAATTTCATCTGCTGCGGTTGGTTCCTTTTTATTTTCTTCTGCTTTTTTGGCTGCTTCTTTTTCTGCGTTTATTTCTTCAATCCGTTTAGCAAGAATTTCCTGCGGCGTGGTTTTCCAATGATGTAATAATTGAAGTTGACGCATCATTCCCGATTCCCAATCGTCTTCATCTTTCGTAAAACGCTTCTTAGGAAATGCAGGCTGAATGATTTCTGCTTTTGTCTCAATTCCTATTTCCGAACTTTCTGTGAGGTTACTTTCTACTTTCCTATTTTCCTCTCCATCATTTTCCTTTTTTATTTCAAGGTTCACTTGTTGCCCATTCTCTTTCTCTCGCTCTTTCTCCTTCTCTTTTCTCTTCTCACCTGATCCCTTTTTAGTAATCAGCTCATACAAAACCTTCCTGTTTGTTGCATAAGCAGCAGAAATTTTCAGCTGATTATTATACAGGAAACTATTTTCATTATGCAGACTTTTGATGTACAATAATTGCGCAGTTTGGAAATAAGGAAATGATTGTGTCAATGTATCCAATTGAGCACTCGCATCCTTCCCTAAATTAGAAGGTTCATTCATCCAGCCGATCAGTTGTTGCGTATTCATTTACCAAGCATTTATTGAACGGTTCATTATATCCTGCACCAATTGATCTGAAATATCTTTCAATAATTGGTCTTCAACTGAATTTAAATTTTGAGAACTTGAAAAATCAGAATAGCGCGAAAATGAAGATTCAAAACTGTATTGTTCCTCAACAGCATCAGTATATTTTACGCTTACAGTTACCGTCAATCTATTCAAAGAGGCTTGATTAGTTCCTCCGCCATTAATCGAAACCGGAACGACAGTGTAGCCCACAATAGTTCCTTCAAAATTTAAATCACCATTTTTTGAAATTGTTTTTAATCGGGTTTGACGCTGAATAGCATCGCGCATAGATTCAGAAAATGATTGTGGAAAAGTTGCTTTGGTTAGCGGAGCTGTATTTGTAAAAGTCATTACAGAAACTGTAACAGAATCATCAAACTTACGCCCACCTGAAAAATTATATTTCACCTTGCAACTACTACTGAATACCAGCGGCAGGAGCAAAGCAAGGAAAAATAAATAATTCAGAAATTTCATCCTGCAATATTGTATTCGTTTATTTTTCTGTAAAGTGTACGTTCTGAAATGCCCAATTCTTTTGCTGCATTTTTTCGTTTACCTCGATGTTTTTCTAAAGCCTTCTTGATCATTTCAACTTCTTTATCCTGCAACGATAAGGAATCTTCTACAATTTCTTCATGCGAAATTTCCTCATTTGGATTGTTCCAACTTGGATTGTGAATGACCAAGGAATCGCCATTACTTATGGGTTGGGCATTTACCTCCGCAAAATGTTTTTGAATGACTGGCGCATTTTGTGAAAGTATCTCTGGAGTTATACGACCACCGTTTTGAATTAATTGCATGGTCAATACTTTCAAATCATTTAATTCCTGCCGCATCTGTTGTAAAAGCTGATACAAAAATTCTCGTTCTCTAGGGTCATTTGAAGCATCTCCTCTTGCAATCACAGGCATATTTGTTGCAGAGGATTTATAATCTGGCAAATATTTACTTAATGTTGCAACATCAATTTCTCGACTTTTTTCAATAATTGATAATTGTTCTGTCACGTTTTTTAACTGACGAATATTTCCGTGCCAGTAATAACTAGTAAGCATATGTTCTGCATCAGTAGTTAATTTTATAACAGGCATTCTATATTTCGCTGCAAAATCAGCTGCGAATTTTCGAAATAACATATGAATATCCTGTCGACGATCACGCAATGCGGGAAGTACAATCGGAACTGTATTCAAGCGATAATATAAATCTTCACGAAATTTGCCACGACCAATAGCTTCCATCACATTCACATTTGTAGCAGCTACAACACGGACATTTGTTTTTTGAACTTTCGAAGAACCCACACGAATATATTCGCCTGATTCTAAAACACGCAACAATCTAGCTTGCGTTGCAATCGGCATTTCTGCAACTTCATCAAGAAAAATTGTTCCACCGTCCGCCACTTCAAAATATCCTTTGCGTGCTTCATTCGCACCTGTAAAAGATCCTTTTTCATGACCGAATAATTCAGAATCAATCGTCCCTTCTGGAATTGCACCACAGTTTACTGCTATATACGGACCATGTTTGCGTGCGCTGAGCTGATGAATAATTTGAGGAAAAGATTCTTTACCTGTTCCACTTTCTCCTGTGATCAAAACAGAAAGATCAGTCGGTGAGACTTGCACTGCAATATCAATCGCACGATCCAGCTGTGGCGTAGTGCCGATGATTCCGAAGCGCAATTTAATTTCCTGTATCGTCATCTCTTAATTCTAATTCAAATTTTTTCGGCTGCTCTCCCAATTAAAGTTGTCTTCGTACACTTATCCACAAACACATCCGCATATTCACCGAGTTTGTAATTCCCTTTCGGAAACACCACAACAATATTCTGCGAATTTCTTCCCGCCCACATGTTTTCATCACGCTTCGAAGTACGTTCTATCAACACACGATGCATTTTATTTAAATGCGTTAATGTTTTCTGCTCCGATAATTTTTTCTGCAATTCAATCACTTCAGCTAAACGTCTTTTCTTTTCAACTTCAGGAATATCATCTTCAAACTGTCTTTCCGCGGCTGTATTCGGTCGCTCAGAATAAAAAAACATAAATGAAAAATCATAATTCGCCCATTCCATCAACGACAAAGTTTCCTTATGATCTTCTTCAGTCTCAGAACAGAATCCAGTTATGATATCGGAAGAAATTCCACAGTCAGGAAGTATTTTTCTTATCGCAAGAATTCTTTCCATGTACCATTCACGGGTATATCCACGATTCATTAATTCAAGCATCCTTGAACTTCCACTTTGTACGGGCAAATGAATATTCTTACAAATATTTTCATACTTCGCCATAATATGCAACACATCATCCGTCATGTCTTTCGGATTTGAAGTACTATAACGCACTCTTAAATCTGGATTCACTAATGCAACCATTTCCAACAATTGTGCAAACGTAGTTGCCTTTGCACGATCCTCCGCCTTCGTCATATCGAGCAAAGCCGAGATATCTTTTTTCAATCCACCACCAGCCCAGATATATGAATCTACATTCTGTCCTAATAATGTCACTTCACGATAACCTTTTTCAAATAGATCTTTCGCCTCAGCAACTATACTTTCCGGATTACGTGAACGCTCTCTTCCACGTGTAAAAGGCACAACACAAAACGAACACATATTATCACATCCACGCATAATGCTGATGAATGCAGTAACGCCATTTGTATCCAATCGTACAGGAGTAATATCAGCGTATGTTTCTTCTCTCGAAAGAATAACATTCACTGCTTTCTGTCCATTTTCAACTTTCGCCAGTAAATTAGGAATGTCACGGTATGCATCTGGTCCAACTACAATATCTACAAGCTTTTCTTCCTCAAGAAATTTTTCTTTCAAACGTTCAGCCATACAACCTAAAACACCGATAACTAATTCCGGTTTATTCTTTTTTGCTTTTTTGAAATCAGTCAAACGTTGACGAACACGCATTTCCGCATTGTCACGAATAGAACATGTATTTACAAAAATGACATCAGCCTCATTGAAATCTTTTGTTGTTGCGTAGCCACCATCCTTTAAAATAGAAGCAACAATCTCACTATCCGCAAAATTCATTGCACATCCATAACTTTCTAAATAAAGCTTTGGTTTTCCTTCGCCATTTATATTCAACATCAGCGCTTCGCCCTGTCGATTTTCATCAATAACTTTTTCAATTTCTTCCATTTCTCAGCTCATTCATTTAAAAGGATAGCAAAGTTACCACTTTTTGGTCTTTCTGCCAAAATGTCACGTTTTTTAACAAAGCCTTGAAAAATTATTTTTGACCCCCCTTTTTTGGCCTATTCATATTATATAAGTAAGGTTTTAAAACAGGCTCTGGTTTTTCAACAGATTTGGAATTGTGGTAAATGATTGTTTTTCTTTGCGCCCCGTCCAACGAATCAATGGCGATCAGATTTCGGAGGTTCCATGATTTCAAAGACGATAATTTTTGCGCAGTATAGTATGTTGTGTAGTTGAAAAAATAAAGAATAAATACAATGGCGAAAAATCTCGTGATAGTTGAGTCTCCAGCGAAAGCGAAGACAATTGAAGGATTTCTTGGTAAGGATTTTCTCGTAAAATCAAGTTTTGGACACGTGCGCGACCTTGTAAAAAAGGGCCAAGCAGTCGACACAGCGAATAAATTTCAACCGAAATATGAGATTTCTCCTGATAAAGAAAAGGTTGTTTCTGAACTTAAAAAATTATCGAAAGAGGCACAAGTAGTTTGGCTCGCGACTGATGAGGACCGTGAAGGAGAAGCTATTTCATGGCATTTATCGGAAGCCCTCGGACTAGACGATAAAAAAACAAAACGAATTGTATTTCATGAGATTACCAAGTCAGCAATTCTGAATGCTATTGCTTCACCTCGTACTATCGACAAACATTTGGTAGACGCACAACAGGCACGACGTATTCTTGATCGCTTAGTAGGTTTTGAACTTTCTCCCATTCTTTGGAAAAAAATTAAACCATCACTTTCTGCAGGTCGTGTTCAATCCGTAGCGGTTCGTTTAATTGTTGAACGCGAACGTGAAATTTCAAGTCACATTTCCATTTCTTCTTATAAAGTTTCTGCAATTTTTACTTCTGCAGGAAATAATTTTAAAGCAGAATTAAAAAATAATTTCAAATCAGCAGATGAAGCGCGCGAGTTTTTGAAAAAATGCAGTAACGCAGATTTTACAATTACATCGCTTGAAACTAAGCCTGCAAAAAAATCTCCTTCTGCACCTTTTACTACTTCTACACTTCAGCAGGAAGCAAGTCGTAAACTCGGATTTTCTGTAAAACGTACAATGGTTGTTGCACAGAAATTATACGAAAGTGGAAAAATCACTTACATGCGTACCGATTCTGTAAATCTTTCTGAAACCGCATTGGATCAAGCAAGAAAAACAATTGGTGGCAATTATGGCGAGAAGTACATTAATATCCGTCATTTCAAAACAAAGAGCAAAGGAGCGCAAGAAGCTCACGAAGCAATTCGTCCAACGTATCTCGAACATAGTTCGGTTGAAGCTGAAAGAGATGAGGCTCGTCTGTATGAATTAATTTGGAAGCGTACAATCGCTTCTCAAATGGCGGATGCAGAATTAGAAAAAACTACTGCTGTAATCGCAATTTCAACCGCAACAGAAAATTTTGTAGCGCAAGGAGAAGTAATTAAGTTCGACGGATTCTTGAAAATCTACATGGAATCTTCCGATGATGATGACGAAGAAAATCCAGACGAAACAAAAGAAGGAATGTTGCCGGTTTTGAAAATGAATCAGAAACTAGAGGTTAATGCAATCACTGCAACGCAACGTTTCACGCATCACCCTTCCAGATTCACAGAGGCGAGTCTTGTAAAAAAATTAGAAGAATTAGGAATAGGCCGACCATCAACTTACGCTCCAACTATTTCTACAGTTCAGGATCGTGGATATGTAGTAAAAGAAGATCGCGAAGGCAAACCGAGAAATTTTGATCTCTTTACTTTACGCAACAAACAAATTACCGAAGAAGTAAAAACAGAAAATACTGGAGCGGAAAAATCGAAATTATTTCCAACGGATATTGGAATGGTAGTAACGGATTTTTTGAGCAAACATTTTCCGAACATCATGGATTATCATTTCACTGCAAAAGTGGAAATGGAATTCGATGAAATAGCTGAAGGTAAAGTGCAATGGCAAAAAATGCTTGAAACATTTTACAAACCTTTCCACAAAACAGTTGAACAAACAGAAGAAACTTCAGAACGCGCAAGTGGCGAACGTTTACTCGGCGTCCATCCCGAATCCGGAAAAAATATTTATGCGCGTATAGGCCGTTTCGGTCCCCTTGTGCAAATTGGAGAAGCTGACGAGGTAGAAAAAAAGTTCGCCAGTCTCAAAAAAGATCAACGACTCGAAGCAATTACACTGGAAGATGCACTTGAACTTTTTAAACTTCCTCGTATTGCTGGTCAATTTGAAGACAAAGACATGAAGATTGCTATCGGCCGATTTGGTCCATACATTCAACATAATAGTTTGTTCTTCTCTATTCCTAAAGAGGATGATCCACATAAACTTTCTCCGGAACGTGCAGTAGAAATTATTCTTGCAAAAAGAAAATCAGACGCAGAAAAAGAAATCAAATCTTTCCGTGGGGAAGGAAGAGAAGATATCCGCATTCTAAATGGACGCTGGGGTCCTTATTTCTGTATCGGAAAAAGCAATTATAAAATTCCAAAAGATCGCGAACCAGTTTCCTTAAGTCTTGAGGAATGTATCGCACTTGCAGAAGATCAGGAAAAAAATATGCCTCCGTATAAGCGCGCTTTGCTTGCAAAAAAAGCAGCACTCGAAGCTAAACGTGCTCCAAAAGGCAAAAAAGCAAAAGCTCCTGCTAAGAAAAAAGCGGCCGTTGTGAAAAAAGTACCTGCAATAAATAAAATGCCTGCAACAAAAGTTGAAGGACCAGTAAAAAAAGCAGCAGCTAAAAAAACGGCACCGAAAAAAGTTGCAAAGAAAAAAACAGCGAAAAAGAAATAATTGAAATCCGAAAGAACAAAACATCTTTCAAAACAATTAAAAACGGTGGGATTTATCCCGCCGTTTTGCGTTACCAACATTCCAATGCTCATAATTGAATTATAAATCACCAACCACTAATCTCCGTTTTCTGGATATTTGTTAAATGAGCCAAGCACTCGACTTCAGCGAATTTTTCGAACCCGTAGACACAGAAAGAATTTCTTCCGGAACAACATTTCTTTCAACGCAATTTGGTCAACTTCTAAAAATAAATACCTCCGCTAATGGATGGCCCGATCTAGACGATGTTCAATTGGTGCTCATCGGAGTAAATGAAGATCGGCGTTGTATAAACAATAATGGAGCTGCGCTAGGTCCGGAACAAGTACGCGAAAATCTTTACAAACTTTTCCAAGGCGATTGGCAAATAAAAATGGCAGATCTCGGAGATATTCGCGCTGGACACACACCAGAGGATACCGACTTTGCTCTGAAATCCGTTTTAGCCGCATTGCTTAAAAAAAATATCATTCCAATTATTATTGGGGGCGGACAAGATCTTACTTATGCGCAATATCTTGGTTACGAAAAATTGGAACAAACCGTCAACGTTGTTTCTATCGATTCACAATTTGATCTCGGCGCTGCTGGTGAAGAATTAAATTCTCGCTCATTCCTCAGCAAAATTATTTTGCAACAACCGAATTATCTTTTCAATTTTTCAAACATCGGTTACCAAACTTATTTTGTAGAACAAACTGCTTTAGAATTAATGCAGAAATTAAATTTCGATATTCATCGGCTCGGACAAGCGCGTGCTAAAATGGAAGAAGTCGAACCGATAATTCGCAACGCCGATTTAGTAACATTTGACCTTGGAGCAATTCGTCAGAGTGAAGCACCTGGAAATGGAAACGCTTCGCCCAATGGATTTTTTGGCGACGAAGCTTGTCAGCTTGCACGCTATGCAGGAATTTCTGATAAGTGCAGTTCATTCGGAATTTATGAATTGAATCCCGCTTTTGATAGAAGACAACTTACTGCGCATCTCGTCGCACAAATGATATGGTGTTTCGCAGATGGATTTTATAATCGTAAAAAAGATTTCCCTTTCGGAGATATTTCAGATTATAAACGCTTCAGAGTTTTTCTCAAAGATCACAAACACGAAATTGTTTTTTATAAAAGCACCCGTAGCGATCGTTGGTGGATGGAAGTTCCTTATCCGCCCAATCAGAAATTGCGTTTCGAACGCCATGCCCTCGTCCCTTGTTCATACAACGATTACGAAGTAGCATGCAAAGAAGAAATGCCCGATCGATGGTTGCAAACTTTCCAGAAACTGAGTTAATCAATTTTTTATTTTAAGAACTTGGGCGTGCCCCTTCGGGTCCGGCTTTCAGCAGTCGCTTCCCCACAAATCTGTGGGGAGAGCTTCAACAATGCTTCAATCCGTCACGCAAAAACAAATTTCGAATTTTCAATTTAGCAATATCCAATCTAGAATTATTTCAAGTTGTATCTTTTCAATTACTAATGGTTATAAGGAAAACACTTTAACCATGAAAAAAATATTTACTCTTTTTGCCTTCGCGTTCGCGAGCACGCTGGCAATCGCGCAACAGGATCCGCATTTTTCACAATACATGAACAACAAACTCTTTATGAATCCTGCCTACGCAGGAATGAGAAAAGCCTTATGTTTTTCTGCCATCTATCGCAACCAATGGAATGCATTTGATGGCGCTCCAAATAGCGGTGTTTTATCAGCAGATATTTGTTTGCCAAAAAACGGTGGAGTAGGACTGAACCTAATGTTCGACAAACTTGGCTTTGAAAATAATATCAGCTTCAGAGGAAACTATTCTTTTCATATTCCGGTTTTTGATGGAGGTAAGCTTGGATTAGGTTTAGAATTCGGCGGATTCAGCAAACGACTTGGCCCTACAGGAAATCAGCAATGGCAATCCACAACAAATTGGCAAGCTGATGCTGCAATTCCAACTCAAATACATACCACAGTGCTCGATATGGGTTTTGGATTGTGGTACCAGGATAAAAAAATGTGGTTTGGTATTTCATCCTCCCATATCAACGGAAAAAAAATAGACGATGGAACTGCCTTGGTTGGAACTACAAGTCATAATTTGATTTTCCAGATGGCTCGCCATTATTTTATTACTGGCGGAATGAAAATTATAGAAACACCGAACTGGGAAATAAAACCTTCCTTCTTATTAAAAACAGATGGAATTATCACATCTGCTGAACTATCCATTCTTGCAGTATATAATAAACGGTTCTGGTTCGGAAGTTCGTATCGCTATAAAGATGCAATCTGCCCAATGATTGGAATTCTAATTCCCACTAGCAGCACAAATCCTGATCTTGGACTAAAGCTTGGCTTTGCATATGACTATACAACTTCAAATCTTCATAATTACAACAACGGAAGCTTTGAAGTATTTTTAAATTATTGCATGCCTTATACCTGGCGCGAAGGTCGCCATGGTGACCCAAGAATTTTCAATTAACCTGATTTGTTGCATTTTAAGCTGTTTTTAACCTTTTGGCAATTTGTTAAAAATGGGCTTGTCAACAGGTCGTGGTTAAAAAAGATTTGTTTAAATAAAATGAATACCTATCTTAGCGACCTGTGTACCAAAAGTGCATATTAAATTACTTGGCCAAATAAATGAACAACATGAAGAAAACCCTTACTATCATTGCCTTTGCGCTCGGGAGCACGGCGGCGTTTTCCCAACAGGATCCGCAGTTTTCTCAGTACATGTACAACAAACTTTTCATGAATCCCGGTTATGCCGGAATGCGTCAGGCGTTGTGTTTTACAGCAATTGCACGTCAACAATGGGCTGGTTTTGATGGAGCACCAAAAAGTGGTGTTTTCTCTGCTGACTGCTTCCTTCCACAAATTCATGGTGGTGTAGGTGTCAATATTATGTATGACAAGCTTGGTTTTGAAAATAACATGGGTTACCGTGTAAATTACTCATTTCACCAAGCATTAGGTGGAGGTGTTTTAGGAATCGGCCTTGAATTAGGTGCTTTCTCAAAACGACTCGGACCAACAGGAACTGATGCTTGGTTAGCTACTACAAATTGGCAGAATGATAATTCTATCCCACCACAATTAAAGAAAACAATTTTTGATTTAGGCTTTGGTCTTTGGTACCAGCGTCAGAATCTTTGGTTCGGTCTTTCTTCTACTCACTTACCTGCAGGTTCAATGGCAGGTGTAGCTTCAGCGCCGGCTTTGACTCCTCTTACTTATCAAGTTGCTCGTCACTATTTTGTTACTGGTGGTTACAACTGGTCATTAGGTTCATGGGAATTACGCCCTTCTTTCTTAGTAAAATCTGATGCTACAATCACTTCATTTGACCTTAATGTAACAGCACTTTTCAATCAGCGTTTCTGGTTTGGTGCTTCTTATCGCTTCCAAGATGCTATTTGCCCAATGATCGGCTTCATGCTTCCTAACGCTAAAGCAACGTCAAATGAAATGCCTGGTGGTGGACTAAAAGTAGGCTTCGCTTACGATTATACTACTTCAAATCTTAAGAATTACAACAACGGTACCTTCGAATTAATGTTGAATTACTGTATTCCAATCGTAATCGTCCCAAAACGTCAAGGTCACGGAGACGTTCGTATTTTCGATTGATATTCAGTAGTTTAGGAAGCTAACGTAACCTTGACCAGCAAAAGAACGTAAGAACGATTCTGTTGTTTGTTAAATCATCATACTCACCCAGTGTGATGATTTTCTGCAACGGTAGGGCAATTTCGGAAACATTGCCTACGTTTTATTAATAACAACACCAGTTATCAGTACACTACACAAAGGGAAACTAAAGGAGGCACAAATGAAACGATTATTGTTTGTGGGCGTTATTGCCGTTTTATTGTTCAGTTCCTGCGAGACAGAGAACGGACAGTTAATGGGCGTTCAAAATCGACCCGCATGGTATCCGTTGGATCCGTATGGAATGTTATATTGCCCAATGGGCTCTTATAACATGGGACCGAGTGACGAGGATATCCCGTATGCACACACTACCAAATCTAAAACGGTATCTGTGCAGGCGTTTTACATGGATCAGACTGAGATCTCAAATAATGAGTATCGCCAGTTTGTATATTATGTAAGAGATTCGCTTGCACGACGTTTACTTGCTACTAATGGATTTGAGGACGATTACCTTATTCCAGAAGAAGAATGGCATGGATACGAAACAAACGGACCTGTTTATGTTGATGATGACATGCCGCAAGATCCTTATCTTCCTTTGAACTGGAACGAAAAGGTACATTGGGATGCTGTTGATCCAGATTACAAAGCAGCTTTGAATGATATGTATCTTCCTGCGGAAGAACGTTTCTGGCATCGCAAAGAAATTGATACACGTAAACTCATTTATGAGTACTACCGTATCGATCTTCGAATGGCAGCGCAGAAAACCAATCGCTATATTCCTAAAACTGCTCCTAACACGGGACAGAATGGACATGGAGAGCCTGGTCGCACAATGCCTACTCGTGAACAAGGAAATTACGATGTTCAAAATCGTCGTGTTACTGCAACTGGTGTAGATAGAAGTGTATTCATCGTTAAAGATGTGATAAACGTTTATCCTGATACACTCGCTTGGGTACATGATTTCAGTTATGCATTTAACGAGCCGATGACGAATATGTATTTCTGGCATCCATGTTATGATGATTATCCAGTAGTTGGTGTTACTTGGAAACAAGCTCGTGCATTTAGTATATGGCGTACTCAATTGCTGACTACTTTCCTTGAAGGTGCTGGCGAAGTTGCAGTAAACGATTTCCGTCTTCCTACAGAATCGGAATGGGAATATGCTGCTCGTGGTGGTCTTCAATTAAACGCATATCCTTGGGGAGGTCCTTATATTCGTAATGCACGCGGATGTTTCTTAGGAAACTTTAAACCAATGCGCGGTTCATATATCGATGATGGTGGATTGCACACTGTAAAGATTTTCTCTTATAACCCAAATGATTGGGGATTCTATTGTATGGCGGGTAATGCTGCTGAGTGGACTTCCTGCGCATTTGACGAGTCAGCTTATGACTTTATGCATGATCTTAACCCTGATTATCAATACGAAACTACTGTACAGGACGAAAAAACTGCACCGGTACTTTGTCGTAAGGTTATTCGTGGTGGTTCTTGGAAGGACGTAGGGTTCTACCTTCAGACCAGTACAAAATCTTATGAATATCAGGATACAGCAAAATGCTACGTAGGATTCCGTTGTGCCATGACATTCCTTGGCCGATCGAAAGATGACGATTTATAGATTTTCAATATTCATCAAACAACTAACCTGAGTACTTAACCAACACAAAACAAGCACAACAATGAGCGGTAAAAACAGTGTCTTCGAAAGCAAGAAGTGGAAGGTCTTCATGGCCAAATTATATGGATTCGGTGCAGCCGTAGTAATTATTGGTGCCCTTTTCAAAATTCAACATTGGCCAGGTGCCAGTTATATGTTGACGATCGGTTTGGGAACTGAAGCGGTAATTTTCTTCTTTTCTGCATTTGAACCTATTCATGAAGATTTAGATTGGACATTGGTTTATCCAGAGCTTGCTGGAATGTCTGATGAGGAAAAAACAAAAGAGTTGGAGGAAAAAGGAAGTGAAACTTCACTTACACAACAACTTGACAAAATGCTTGAAGAAGCAAAAATCGGACCCGAGCTTTTGGAGAGCCTTGGCGCTGGGATGCGTGGACTTTCTGAAAGTGTTGTTAAGATGGGAGATATCGCTGACGCTTCTGTAGCATCAAAAGATTTCACAGATAATATCACTAAAGCTACTACAAACGTTGATCAGCTTTCTCAAGCTTACCAGCGTGCAAATGATAGCGTAAGTTCTTCTGTTGATCAATTAGCAGGTGCTTATTCTCGTGCTTCTAAAACACTTGAATCTTTTGCTTCTGCAAATGAAGAGTCTGCTAATTATAATGAGCAATTAGGAAAAGTTTCTAAAAACCTTTCTGCGCTTAATGCAGCTTACGAATTGCAGCTTCAAGGATCTAATGATCATCTTAAAGCAACAAACACGTTGTACGAAGGAATTCAAACCGTTCTTTCTAACCTCAACTCATCAGTTGACGATACACAACGTTACCGTTCAGAAATCAGCAACCTTGCTACAAACCTTGAAGCACTAAACAATGTTTATGGCAATATGTTGACTGCGATGAACGTTCGTAAATAAACCACTATAGCTAACTATATAATCACTAAAAATTTAAGGAGGTTTTAGAAAATGTCAGGTGGTAAACAGAGTCCAAGGCAGAAGATGATCGGAATGATGTACCTGGTACTGACCGCGCTTCTTGCTCTTAATATCTCAAAAGAAATTATCAATGCCTTTATCACTATTGATTCTGGATTGGTAACTACGAATAAAAACTTCTCGAATAAAAACGACATTACTTATATGGCGTTTGAAAAGGCGAAGCAGAATGATGAAAAGAAAGTCGCTCCGATTTATGCGAAGGCGATGGAAGCAAAGAAAAAGTCTGAAGAGTTATGCAAAATGATCACCGACATTCGTGGTGAAATGGTTGCCCATTCTGCAGGCGGAGATGTTACCAAGAAAATTGGTGACACACTTCGTTTGACTTTGCTTGATAAACCAGATGATTATGATTCACCAACTCACTTTATGATCGGTGATGATCCAGCTAACGTTACTGGGAAAGCTAAAGATTTGAAGGCGGCATTAATGAAGTATTTTGATGAAATGACAAAACTTGTACCTGCAAAGGATCAAGCGGATTTCAAAGTACGTATTAAGCCTTCAATCCCTGGAGATATTTATTCTGCTGAACATGAAAAAGTAATTTCATGGGAATGGTACAATTTTTATCACGCACCTATCGTAGCTTCTATTGCTCAATTGGATCGTATTGTAAATGATGTAAAGAATTGCGAAGGAGATGTAATTAATCAACTTTTCACTTCTATTTCTGCAGCAGATTTCAAATTTGATGCTTTGAGTGCTAAGGTTATCGCTCCAACAAGTTACGTTTTCACAGGTGATCATTACACTGCTGACGTTTTAGTTGTTGCTTCAAGTTCTACTCAAAAGCCAATGATTTATCTTGGAGATTTTGATTCTATTAAGCAACCGAATGGTTCTTATAAATTGAAATCTGGAACAATTGATTCTACAACTGTTACTGTTAGTGGTGGAACTGGAAAATATGATGTTGTTGCAGGATCAGTTGGTTTACAGCAATGGTCAGGTCTTATTCGCATGAAAAAGCCTGATGGTTCTGGTTGGGATTCTTATCCTTTCAAAGGTGAATATATGGTTGCTGCACCGTCGGCTGCTGTATTCCTTGAGAAAATGAATGTATTCTATATCGGAGTTGATAATCCTATTTCAATTTCTGCAGGTGGTGTTTCTCCAAGCGATCTTCAACCTTCACTTAGTGGTGGAACATTGAGATCAAGTGGAAAACCTGGCTCATATATTGTTACTGTAAGTGGTGGAACAGAAGCTACACTTAACGTAAATGCGAAAACATCCGCTGGAAATAAATCCATGGGTACTTTCAAATTCCGTGTTAAGCGTGTACCTGATCCAGTAGCTTATGTTGGATCTTTAAAAGCAGATGGTCAAATGACAAAGTCTGAGTTACAATCTCAGAGTGGTGTATTTGCCCGAATGGATAATTTTGATTTCGCTCTTACTTTCCAAGTTGTATCGTTTGTAATGTCAATGAGTATCAACGGAGTTTTCGTTGAGAAAAAGGCAAACGGACCTGGAATTACACCTGAAATGAAAACAATGCTTGGTGGTGCTAAGCCAGGTAATAAAGTATTCTTTGAACAAGTAACAGTAAAAGGACCTGATGGAACACTTCGGAAAATTCCGGGAGTTAACATTAAGGTGAAGTAAACAAATACCCTAAGGAAGGACTTACCATGAAGACGATTAAGATTGTACTGGTTGCAATTGTAATGTTCCTGGCATTTGACACAGTCAAAGCTCAGGTACTCGATCCGGTTTTCCCGGACCAGGTTTTTCTTCGCGAAAATACCCGGACTCGTAAACCAATTCCATATACATTCCTGCGTGAAGCAGATGTAATGTGGTCTAAACGCGTATGGCGTACACTTGATCTTCGTGAGAAGTTCAACCACCCGTTATACTACCCGGAGGCTCGTATTAACGACCGTAGAAGCCTTTTTGATGTGATTAAAGATGCTTTACTTTCTGGAGAGATAACAGCATTTGATAATCCGGCTATGGACGATGAGTTCAAAGTGAAAATGTCAAAGGCTGCTATTGAAGGAACCTTTACATCTTGGGATTCTACAAACCAAACTGAAGATCCAAACAATCCAGGAACTTTTATCCTTGCACCTTTAAAAACTGAACTTAATTCCAATAACGTAAAAGCTTATTGGATGAAAGAGGATTGGTTCTTTGATAAACAACGTTCTGTAATGGATGTTCGAATTCTTGGACTTTGTCCAATGAAAGAAAAAGCAGATCCTTCAACAGGAGAGATTATTGGTTATTCACCTTTGTTCTGGGTTTACTTCCCACAGTGTCGTCCTGTTTTTGCAAAAGCTGAAGTTTATAACACGAAAAACGATGCTGAACGCCGCTCTCTAGATGATATTTTCTGGAAACGAATGTTTTCTAGTTATATCCACAAAGAATCAAACGTTTATGACCGTGTGGTTGTCACTTACTATACAGGCATCGATGCATTGCTCGAGTCTGAACGTATAAAAAATGACATTTTCGTAATGGAACATGACTTGTGGCATCTTTAGGCTAAAGTCAATAGATCTAAAAACTCCTCACAATTTTGTGGGGAGTTTTTTTTGCTTCAGATGGAAAGAAGTGCTTGTTTTATGGCTGTTTAAACGTGTAGCAGAAATTTAATTACACGAAATGTGACTTTTGCTTTTGAACTGTCTTATGCTTTCAGAAACGCCCTAAGAAGGTTTAAACTGAAGCATATGAAAACCGACGTAAAACAAACTGAGCAAATCGCAAGCAAACATCAGAATATTCGCCCTGCGATTCTTTTGACACTAATCCTAATTTTGAGTTGCTCCATTTTTTTGGATGCTCAGCCAGATCCAAATCTGACACCTGAATTCGGAGAAACATTTTATATCAAAGAAAATTCACGCACACGCAAACCAACCGCATATGTGCACGAAGGTGAAGTAGATATTATGTGGTCTAAAAGAGTTTGGCGCACCATTGACCTTCGTGAAAAATTTAATCATCCGATGTATTATCCGGAAACACAAATAAATGATCGCAAGAGTTTGTTTGATGTGATCAAAACCGGAATTCTCAATGGAGAAATTTATGCTTATGATAATCCATTTTTCGATGATGAATTTAAAGTAAGAATGTCAAAGAGTCAATCTGATCTAATGTTCAAATGGACAGATTCTACTAATTATACCCAAGATCCGAATAACCCCGATGGACCAATGATACTTGCTCCTATCAACTATGAACTTACTTCAAGAGATGTAAAACAATATTGGGTAAAAGAGGATTGGTATTTTGATAAAGAACGTTCTGTTATGGATGTGCGAATCATAGGCCTTTGTCCTTTAAAAGAAAAACTTGATCCTTCTTCAGGAGCAATGATTGGAGTGAGTCCATTGTTCTGGGTTTATTTTCCACAATGTAGAGCAGCATTTGCAAGATCAGAAGTATTCAATACGCATAACGATGCGCAACGCAATACATACGATGATCTTTTTCAGAAAAGAATGTTCAGCAGTTTTGTAAGAAAAGAATCTAATGTTTACGACCGTGAAATTGCTTCTTACGCAACCGGTACTGATGCATTGTTAGAAGCAGATCGTGTG